>CANJOI010000213.1 GCA_947475365.1 Fidelibacterota bacterium
CGAGATCGGCTTCACGATCGTGTCCATGTCGCTGTCGCTGGTGGCGGTGTTCATTCCGCTCCTGCTCATGGGCGGGCTGATCGGCCGCCTGTTCCGCGAATTCGCCATGACCGTCAGCATGACCATCCTGCTGTCCGGCATCGTGTCGCTGACCATGACGCCGATGCTGTGCTCCAAGTTCCTCAAGCACACGCACGGGCAGTCGCACGGCAAGGTCTACATGGCCATCGAACGCGGCTTCAAGGCGATGTACGACTTCTACGTCCGCACGCTCGATATCGCTTTTCAGCGCCAGAAGCTGGTGTTCGGCGTGTTCCTCGCCACCATCGCGCTCTCGGGTGTCCTGTACCTGCTCGTCCCCAAAGGCTTCTTCCCGCAGCAGGACATCGGTCTGGTGTCGGCCGTGGTCGAGGGCGCCCAGGACATCTCGTTCGCCGAAATGGACCGCCTCCAGGATCAGGTGCGCGCCGTGGTCGCCGCCGACCCGGACATCATGGGCCTCGCCTCCACGGCGCCTTTTGGCGGACAGAGCATGAATATCGGGCGCATCATCTGCGTCTTGAAACCGCACCGCGAACGCACCGCCAGCGCCGATGAGATCATCGCCCGCCTGCGGCCGCAGCTGGCCAAAATCACCGGCGTGCGCGCCTACATGCAGGCGGCGCAGGATATTGTCATCGGCGCCCGCGCCGCGCGCACGCAGTATCAGTACACCCTCCAGGACGTGGATGTGCACGAGCTGTACGAGTGGACGCCCAAATTGACCGCCGCCATCGGCAAGCTGCCCATGGTGCGCGATGTGGCCAGCGACCTGCAGACCGGCGCCACCACCGCGACCCTGACCATCGACCGCGATCAGGCCGCGCGCTACGGCATTCAGCCGCAGCTGATCGACGACACGCTCTACGACGCCTTCGGCCAACGCCAGGTAGGGCAGTATTTCACCCAGGTGAACACCTATCGCATCATCATGGAAGTTCTGCCCGAGCTGCAGGGCGACATGCGCACCCTCGACAAGATTTTCGTGAAATCGCCCTCGAGCGGCCAGCAAGTGCCGCTCTCGACCTTCGTCAGGGTCGACACCAAGCCGGTGAGCTCGCTGTCCATCAGCCACCAGGGCCAGTTCCCCGCGGCGACCATCTCCTTCAACCTCGCGCCAGGCGCCGCCTTGGGCGACGCCGTCAAGGCCATCGAGGAACTGACCTTGAACATGGGCGCGCCCAGCAGCCTCAAGGGCATTTTCCAGGGCACGGCCCAGGCCTTCAAGGAATCGCTCGCCTCCCAGCCCTACCTGATCGCCGCGGCGATCCTGTCGGTCTATGTGATCCTGGGCATGCTCTATGAGAGCTACATCTATCCCCTGGCGATCCTGGCGACCGTGCCTTCGGCCGGCGTCGGCGCCCTGCTGACCTTGCTGGTCGCAGGCTACGACCTCACGGTGATCGGCCTTGTGGGCGTGCTGCTGCTCATCGGTATCGTCAAGAAGAACGGCATCATGATGGTGGACTTCGCCATCAATGCCCAACGCGAACGCGGCGCCGAACCTCTCGCCGCCATTCGCGAAGCCTGCCACCTGCGCTTCCGCCCCATCATGATGACCAGCTTCGCGGCCCTGCTCGGCGGGCTGCCCCTCATGTTCTCCATGGGCGCCGGCTCCGAAATGCGCCGTCCCCTGGGGTTCGCCATGGTCGGCGGCCTGTTGGTGAGCCAGGTGCTCACGCTCTACACCACGCCGATTGTCTATCTGTACCTGGAGCGCCTGCGCACCCGGAAGGTGAAAGCCCGGGCGGCGGCTCCCCTCGGCGTGGCGCACCCCGCGGAATAATTTAAGCCTTCAGTTCAGTTTGTTGGAAAGGCGTTCAACGTGAGCATTTCCGGTCATTTCATCCAACGTCCGGTCGCGACCTCCTTGCTGATGGCGGCGATCCTCGCTGTTGGCGCCGCCGCATATCCCTTCCTGCCCATCGCCGCCTTGCCGACGGTCGATTTTCCCACGATCTCGGTCTACGCCAACCTTCCGGGCGCCAGCCCCGAGACCATGGCGGTGTCGGTGGCGCAGCCGCTGGAACGGCAATTCGCCCAGATCCCGGGCGTGAGCCAGATGACCTCCACCAGCATCCTCGGCAACACCCAGGTCACCATCCAGTTCGACCTGGACCGTAACATCGACGGCGCGGCGCAGGACGTGCAGTCGGCCATCAACGCCGCTGGCGGCCAGTTGCCGCGCACCATGCCGTCGCCGCCCAACTACAACAAAGTGAACCCCGCGGACGCGCCGATCCTGGGCATGGCCTACCAGTCCGACACCCTGCCGCTGATCGAACTCGATGACCTGGTTGAGAACCTCGTCCTGCAGCAGGTGTCGCAGCTGCCCGGCGTGGGCCAGGTGCGCATCCTGGGCCAGCAGAAGCCGGCGATCCGCATCCAGATCGACCCCATCAAGCTCGCCGCCACCGGCCTGTCGCTGGAAGACGTGCGCGCGACCATCAACGCGGCCTCCACCAACGCCCCCAAGGGCAACATCGAGGTCGGCGCCAAGGGCTATACCATCTACGGCAACGACCAGCTGACCGAGGCCGCGGCTTTCAATGACGTGGTGCTGGCGTTCCGCAACGGCGCCCCGGTGCGCGTGTCCGACATCGGCCGCGCCATCTCCGGCCCCGAGAACAACAAGATCGGCGCCCGCGGCGGTGACGGCAAACCCATGATCGGGTCGTTCATCAGCAAACAACCCGGCGCCAACACCGTAGAGACCGGCGAGGCCATCGAAGACACCATCAAGAAGGCGCAGTCGCTGCTGCCGCCCTCGGTCAAGACTTACAAGTTCCAGGATCGCATGCAGACGATCAGGGCCTCGGTGGCGGAGGTGAAGGAAACCCTTCTGATCACCGCTGTGCTGGTGGTGCTGGTGATCTTCATCTTCCTGCGCAACGTGTGGGCCACCATCATTCCGGCGCTTGCCATCCCGCTCGCCATCGTCGGCACCTTCGCGGGCATGTATCTGCTCAATTACAGCATCGACAACCTGTCGCTCATGGCCATGACCATCGCGGTCGGCTTCGTGGTCGACGACGCCATCGTCATGCTGGAGAACATCTACCGCCACATCGAGAACGGCATGGAGCCCATGGAAGCGGCCATGAAGGGCTCGGCCGAAATCGGATTCACGATCGTATCCATGTCGCTGTCGCTGGTGGCGGTGTTCATCCCGCTGCTGCTGATGGGCGGCATCATCGGCCGGCTGTTCCGCGAATTCGCCATGACCGTCAGCATGACCATCCTGCTCTCGGGCATCGTCTCGCTGACCATGACCCCGATGCTGTGCTCCAAGTTCCTGAGGCACGACCATGGACAGCACGGCAAGCTGTACCTGGCGATCGAACGCGGCTTCAAGGCGATGTACGACTTCTACGTGCGCACGCTCGACATTGCTTTCCAGCGCCAGAAGCTGGTGTTCGGTGTGTTCCTGGCCACCATCGCGCTGTCAGGCGTGCTCTACGTCCTGATCCCCAAGGGCTTCTTCCCGCAGCAGGACATCGGCATCATCGCCTCGGTCACCGAAGGCGCCCAGGATATTTCCTTCGCCGAGATGGACCGTCTCCAGGATCAGGCACGCGCGGTGATCGCGGCCGATCCGGATATCGAAGGCGTCGGCTCCACCATGGGCTTCGGCGGCCAGAGCATGAACAACGGCCGCATCATGATGCTCCTGAAGCCGCACCGGCGCCGCAAAGCCAATGTCGATCAGATCATCGACCGCCTGCGCCCGCAGCTCGCCAAGATTCCCGGCATGCGCGTTTACATGCAGGCGTCGCAGGACATCGTGATTGGCGCCCGCGGCACCCGCACCCAGTACCAGTATACCCTGCAGGATGTGGACTTCCGCGAACTCAACGAATGGACCCAGAAGCTGACCGACGCCATGGCGAAATTGCCGATGCTGCGCGACGTCGCCAGCGACTTGCAGACCGGCGCCACCACCGCCACCCTGACCATCGACCGTGACCAGGCCGCGCGCTATGGCATCCAACCGCAGCTGATCGACGACACGCTCTACGACGCCTTCGGTCAGCGCCAGGTGGGGCAGTATTTCACCCAGGTGAATACCTATCGCATCATCCTGGAGGTGTTGCCGGATTTGCAGGGCGACATGCGCACCCTCGACAAGATCTTCGTGAAGTCGCCCACCTCCGGCCAGCAAGTGCCGCTCTCGACTTTCATCAAGGTCGACACCAAGCCGGTGAGCTCGCTGTCCATCAACCACCAGGGCCAGTTCCCGGCCTCGACCATCTCCTTCAATCTTGCGCCGGGCGTGGCGCTCGGCGACGCGGTCAAGGCCATTGAGGACCTGGGCGCGGAGATGGGAACACCCTCGACCTTGAAAGGCATTTTCCAGGGCTCGGCCCAGGCCTTCAAGGAATCGCTCGCCAGCCAGCCCTACCTGGTGGCCGCGGCGATCCTGTCGGTCTACGTGATCCTGGGGATGCTCTATGAGAGCTACATCTATCCCCTGGCGATCCTGGCGACGGTGCCCTCGGCCGGCGTCGGCGCGCTCCTCACGCTCCTGCTCGCCGGCTACGACCTCTCGGTGATCGGCCTGGTGGGCGTGCTGCTGCTCATCGGCATCGTCAAGAAGAACGGCATCATGATGGTGGACTTCGCCATCACCGCGCAACGAAACCAGGGCATGGCACCGTTCGACGCGATCCGGGAGGCCTGCCTGCTGCGGTTCCGCCCGATCCTGATGACCACCATGGCGGCTCTGTTCACCGGCCTGCCCTTGATGCTGATCAGCGGCCCGGGCTCGGAGCTGCGCAAGCCGCTCGGCTATGCCATGGTCGGCGGCCTGATCCTCAGCCAGATCCTGACGCTGTATACGACCCCGGTGATCTACCTCTATCTGGACCGGTTGCAGCAACGGCTGTCGCCCCGCCCGGCACGCCTGCCGACCCTGGCCGCGAAAGTGGGCGCGGACGCGGACTGACCGCCCTTGCCAGACGGTCCGGCCTGTCGGAAGACTGGACCGTCGCATTGGGGAAACGAAGCGCATGAGTCTCCGTCACCTGGCCGCCGCCGCGGCCATCACGTTCAGCCTGGGCGCCTGCACGCAGGCCGTCGTCAACACCGAGAACGCCCTGTCCAACGCCGGCTTCCGGGCCCAGGCCGCGGATACACCCCAACGCAAGGCGGCCCTGACATCATTGCAGCCGCATAAATTCTCGATGCAGATCAGAAATGGGAAGTCGATCTGGGTCTATGCCGACCCGACGATCTGCCATTGCCTCTATCTGGGCGACCAGATCGCCTACGACACCTACATGGTCGCCATGCAGCAGAAGCAGCAGCGCGAGTATGCCGAGATTGTGCGTGAAGCGAACGCCAACAACGCGATGCCCTATCCGTTCCAGTGGGAACACTGGGGTCCCGGCACGCCGTACTACTGAGCCGCCGCCAGGGGGCCTTGATCGCGACTCATCGTCGGTGCCTCCCCGTCATGGCCCGCACAGGCGGGCCATCCACGACTTTGCTGATGTAGACGGCAAAATTCGTGGGTGGTGGCACGGAGCCTGTCCTCGGGCCGGCTCTTCGCCGGACCCGGCGGCCACCGTGACGTGAAGTCCCGCCGGGGGCCGCGACAGGCCCCCTTCCTTTGTCAGGCCTTCTTCTTGGCCGCCGCCTTCTTCTTCGCGGGTGCCTTGCGGGCGGCGGTCTTGGCGGGTGCCATCCGGGCCGGCGCTTCCGCGCCCTCGGCCGCCGCCGCCGCCGCCGCCTTCTTCGGGGCGGCCTTGCGAGCCCCCTTGGCGGGCGCGCCCTTCTTCCCGCCGCGCGGCTTCAGCGCCTTGCCCTTCTCGGCCAGCAGCGCCACCGCGTCCTCGATCGTCACGTCCTCCATCGCCACCCCGCGCGGCAGGTTGGCGACGGTCATGCCGTGCTGGACATAGGGGCCGAACCGACCCTTGCGGACGGAGATCAGTTCCTTGTCCTTCGGATGCGCGCCCACGGTCCGCACGCTCGCCATCTTGCGGGCGATCAGGTCGACCGCACGGTTGATGCCGATGGCCAGGACGTCATCGTCCTTGTCGAGCGACCCGAAGATCGCGCCCATCTTCACATAGGGACCGAAACGGCCGATCCCGGCCTCGATCTTCTCCCCGGTTTCCGGATGGATGCCGATCTCCCGCGGCAAAGACAGCAGCCCCATCGCCTGGTCGAGCGTCATCTGCTCCCCATCCATTCCGCGCGGCAGGGAGGTGCGCTTGGGCTTTGGGGCCTTCTTGTCCTCGCTGTTCTCCCCCATCTGGACGTACAGACCATAGGGACCGCGGCGGACGGTGATCTCATCGCCGGTCTCGGGATGCGCGCCCAGCGCGCGCATGCCTTCCTTGAGCGTGCCCCCGTCCTCCTCGGCCGAGTCAACGGCCAGGCGGCGGGTGTACTGGCAGCCCGGGTAGTTCGAACAGCCGATGAAGCTGCCGTAGCGGCCGAGCTTCAGCCCCAGCCGGCCGGTGCCGCAGGCGACGCAGACGCGCGGATCGGTGCCGTCTTCGCGCGCGGGGAAGAAATGCTGCCCCAGGTCCTGGTCCAGGGCGTTGATCACGTCGGTGATCTTCAGGTCCTTGGTCTGCTCGACCGCCTTGGAGAACCCG
>CANJOI010000214.1 GCA_947475365.1 Fidelibacterota bacterium
CAATGACCCCCCCCCCCCCCCCCCCCCCCGGGGGCGCGGTGCCTGATGCGCGCGTGATGGCTCCAGCAAAGAATCGCTCCAGAGCGCGATGGGGCGGCGTCCATGCGGTTTGCAAAGGCGGCGCGGGTTCATTAAGTACGACGCTCTTATGACGATCCGTGGCCGCGGAAGGCCGCACCTATGGAATCCGAGGTCACGTTGAGCTCCGCCGCACACAGGACCGCCGCTTTGGAGAAAGCGCTGGCATCGCGCATTCTGGTGCTGGACGGCGCCATGGGCACGATGATCCAGCGCCGCAAGCTGGACGAGGCCGCCTATCGCGGTGCGCGGTTCGCCAATCATAAGGTGGACGTGAAGGGCAACAACGACCTGTTGAACCTCACCCAGCCGACGATCATCCGTGAGATCCACGAGGAATACCTCGCGGCCGGCGCCGACATCATTGAGACCAACACCTTCTCCGGCACGCGTATCGCCCAGGCTGACTACGCCCTGGAGGACGCGGTCCCGGAGATCAACCGCGAAGGCGCTAGGCTCGCGCGCCAGGCCGCCGACGCCTATACCGCCAAGACCCCCGACAAGCCCCGGTTCGTCGCGGGCGCCCTCGGTCCCACCAATAAGACCGCGTCGATCTCGCCCAACGTCAACGATCCCGGTTTCCGCGCCATCACCTTCGACGAACTGCGCGCGGCGTTTCGCGAGCAGGCCGAGGCCCTGGTGGACGGCGGCGCCGACCTCCTGCTGGTCGAGACCATCATCGACACCTTGAACGCCAAGGCGGCGCTGTTCGCCATCGATGAGATGTTCGAGGCGCGCGGCATCAGGTTGCCGGTGATGATCTCCGGCACCATCACCGACCAATCGGGCCGCCTGCTGTCGGGCCAGACCGCCGAGGCCTTCTGGAATTCGCTGCGCCATGTGAAGCCGATCTCCATCGGCTTCAACTGCGCCCTCGGCGCCGACCTGCTGCGTCCCTATGTGGCGGAACTGTCGCGTGTCGCCGACACCTACATCAGCGCCTATCCCAACGCCGGGCTGCCGAACGCGTTCGGCGAATACGATGAACTGCCGGAAACGACCGCCGGACACATCGTCGGCTGGGCCAAGGACGGCTTGGTCAACATCGTCGGCGGCTGCTGCGGCACCACGCCCGACCATATCCACGCCATCGCCAAGTCCATCGCCGGGGTGCGCCCCCGCGCCGTGCCGGTGATCGAACCGGCCATGCGTCTCTCAGGCCTCGAACCCTTCAAGCTCGCCTCATGAACGACGTCAGAGTCGCAACCTTCGTCAATATCGGCGAACGCACCAATGTTACCGGCTCGGCCAAGTTCAAGAAATTGATCATGGCCGGCGATTTCGACGCAGCACTCCAGGTCGCCCGCCAGCAGGTCGAGAGCGGCGCGCAGATCATCGACATCAACATGGATGAAGCCATGTTGGATTCCGAGGCCGCCATGGTCCGGTTCCTGAACCTGATCGCGGCCGAGCCCGACATCAGCCGCGTGCCGGTAATGATCGACAGCTCCAAGTGGTCGGTGATCGAAGCCGGACTGAAGTGCGTCCAGGGCAAGCCGATCGTCAATTCCATCAGCCTGAAGGAAGGCGAGGACGCCTTCATCGCGGCCGCCAAGACCGTGCGCCGCTATGGCGCCGCCGTGGTGGTGATGGCCTTCGACGAAAAGGGCCAGGCCGACACCGCCGACCGCAAGGTCGAGATCTGCACCCGCTCTTATAAGGTGCTGACCGAGAAAGTCGGGTTCCCGCCGGAAGACATCATCTTCGACCCCAACATCTTCGCGGTCGCCACCGGCATCGAAGAGCACAATACCTACGCCCTCGACTTCATCGACGCCTGCAAGCGCATCCGCGCGACCCTGCCGCATGTGCACATTTCCGGCGGCGTCTCGAACGTCTCATTTTCCTTCCGCGGTAACGAGGCCGTGCGCGAGGCGATCCACTCCGTGTTCCTCTACCACGCGATCCGCGCCGGCATGGACATGGGTATCGTCAACGCCGGCCAACTCGCGGTTTACGAGGACATTCCCGCCGAGTTGAAGGAGCGCGTCGAGGACGTGATCCTCAACCGCAGGCCCGACGCCACCGACCGTTTGCTGGAGGTCGCCGAAAAATACAAAGCCGGCGGCGGCGGTCCGTCCAAGACCGCCGACCTGACGTGGCGCGAGAAAGACGTCAATGGGCGCCTGTCACACGCTCTGGTCAACGGCATCACCGAGTTCATCGACGCCGACACCGAGGAGGCCCGCGCCGCGGCTGAAGCGCGCGGCGGCCGCCCGCTGGATGTGATCGAAGGTCCGCTCATGGACGGCATGAACGTGGTCGGCGACCTGTTTGGGGCCGGCAAGATGTTCCTGCCCCAGGTGGTCAAGAGCGCGCGCGTAATGAAGAAGGCCGTGGCCTATCTCATCCCCTACATTGAGGAAGAGAAGAAGCGCAACGCGGCCAAAGGTATCGTCGACGTCAGCCAGAACAACGGCAAGATCCTGCTCGCGACCGTGAAGGGCGACGTCCACGACATCGGCAAGAACATCGTCGGCGTCGTACTCCAGTGCAACAATTACGAGGTCATCGACCTCGGCGTCATGGTGCCCTGCGCCAAGATCCTGCAGGCCGCGAAGGACATTAAGGCCGACATCATCGGACTGTCAGGCCTGATCACGCCCAGCCTGGACGAAATGGTCTATGTCGCGCGCGAGATGGAGCGCGAAGGCTTCTCCGTGCCGCTGCTGATCGGCGGCGCGACGACCTCCAAGGTCCACACGGCGGTGAAGATCGCCCCGGGCTATGAGAACCCCACGGTCTATGTGCCCGATGCCTCGCGCGCCGTGGGCGTCGCCGGCAGCCTGATGTCGGTGGAAGGGCGCGCTGCCTTTGCCGCCGAGGTCAAAGCCGAGTACGCCAAGGTGCGCGACGCCCATAATCGCGGCCAGCAGGCCAAACGCCGGCAACCGATCGCGGCAGCGCGCGCCAACGCCTTCAAGACCGATTGGAAAGCTTACACGCCGGAAAAGCCCCGCACCCTCGGCCTCACGGTGTTCGACGATTACGACCTGGCGGAACTGACGCGCACCATCGACTGGACGCCGTTCTTCCAGACCTGGGAACTGGCCGGCAAGTATCCCGCCATCCTCGAGGACGCGGTGGTGGGCAACACCGCCCGGTCGCTGTTCAACGACGCCCAGGCCATGCTGCAGCGCCTGATCGGCGAGAAGTGGCTGACCGCCCGCGCGGTGACAGGTTTATGGGCCGCCAACAGCGTCGGCGACGACATTGAGATCTACGGCCCGGACGGCAAAACCGTCACCGTGCTGCATACCCTGCGCCAGCAGATGGTGCGCGACGGCGAAGGCCGCGCCAACATGGCGCTCGCCGACTTCATCGCGCCCAAGAGCAGCGGCGTGACCGATTACATCGGCGCATTCGCCGTCACCTCGGGCATCGGCATCGACGCCAGGGCGGCCGGTTTCGAGCGCGATCATGACGACTATAGTTCGATCCTGCTCAAGGCCTTGGCTGACCGGCTGGCGGAATCCTTCGCCGAACGCATGCACCAACGCGTGCGCAAGGAGTTCTGGGGCTACGCCGCCGGCGAGACGCTCACGAACGAAGAACTGATCGCCGAAACCTACCGCGGCATCCGCCCCGCGCCGGGCTACCCCGCGAGCCCTGACCACACCGAGAAGGCCACTTTGTGGAACCTGCTCGACGTGAAAAAGAACGCCGGCATTGAGCTCACGGAAAGCTTCGCCATGTGGCCGGCCGCGTCGGTCAGCGGATTCTATTTCGCCCATCCCCAGGCCGCCTACTTCGGGGTCGGCAAGATCGAACGCGATCAGCTCGAGGATTACGCCGCGCGCAAGGGCCGCAGCATCGAGGACATGGAGCGCTGGCTCGCGCCCAATCTCAACTACGACCCGGTCCGAAAGGCCGGCTAGCTCCAATAGATCGTGAGCGTCACCGACGCCGCCGCGATGGCGCCGGCGATGGCGCCAACCGTCAGCACCGCGAACCGCGCCCAGGGACGCGGGTGCGGCGCTTCAAAATCGCGATTGACCAAGGTCTTCAGGGCGGGCCCGGCGCAGGCGCCGAGGACCGCGCCGGCCATCATCAAGGAACTGCCGCCGAGCTGCGAGGAGGATGCGACGAACGCCATCACCAAGCCCAGCGCCACGCCGGCCACGAACCCCGCCAGCGCCAGCGGCAGGTCCCGCTCGATCAGCTTGGCGAGCCGCGCGAGCCGCCAGCGGTAGACCGGCCACCGGCGGTGCCCGGCGCCTGTGCGCCAGGTCGCAACCGTCGCCTTGGCGGCCATGACCGCGGAGCCGGAGGCGCCCGGCCCGAACGGCGCCACCCCGAGCACCTTATAGCCGCGGGCGCCCGGCAGCAGCGCCACGGCGATAAAGGCGGCCGTCAGGTCATCCTCGGCGATGAAGTAGTCGACACGGCCCTCGGGCACGATCTCGCGCGCGCGCGAAAGCCACCAGCGGCCGCTGGCGGTGGTTTCGTCCTCCCAGAAAAGAGGCGACTGCGGTTGACCTTGTTCCACGCGCGAAGAATGGTGAGCGTTTAGCCGGAGGCGGCGTTGAGAGGACGGCTTTTTAGAGCGCGGGAAGCGTGAACCAGAAGGCGGCCCCGGCGCCGGGCGCCGATTCCACCGAGATCACACCCCCGTGGCGGCCGACGATATCACGGCACAGGTATAGTCCAAGCCCCGTTCCCTTCTCGCCGCGCGTGCCGATGGACGATACGGTGCTTTCGAGATCGAACAACGCGCTCGCGACCGCCGGCGGAACGCCGGCCCCCTGGTCGTGCACCGTTACACGCAGCATGCCGGCGTCCTCGGACTCACCCGCGGTGATATGCACGATGCCGCCCTGCGGTGAGAACTTGATGGCGTTGGACACCAGGTTTCTAAAAACGATGCGGATCAGCGCCTCGTCACCATAGGCTTCGCACCGGCCGATGGCGTTGCGGATCGTGACACCCTTGGCCTCGGCCATATGCATCAAGGGCGTCAGGCCCTCGGAGGCCGCCGCGCCCAGGTCGAAGGCCTCGGATTTGGCGGAGCCGTCGCGGATCTGATAGGCGCCCCAGGCGAGCAGGTTCTCGATGAGGCCATGCACGCAGGCCGCGGACTCGCGCACCATTTCGGCATAGGTGGCGACCTTGCCGGGCGAGAGCTCGTGCGCCTTCGCCGCCAGCAGGTCGGCATACCCGAGCACACTGTTGAACGGACTGCGCAGGTCGTGGGCGATGATCGAGAACAAGCGATCCTTCTGGCGGTTCATCTCCGACAGCGCGCGCGTGACCCGGGCCTGTTCGGTGACGTCCTGGACGGCCACCAGGTAACGCACGAACACACCGTCCTCCAGCACCGGCCGGCCGGTTTCGCGAATATCGCGCGCCCCCGCCATGACGTATTCGATCTCGTAAGGAAGCCCTTGGTCGAACGCGCGGGCGACTGTCTGGCGGTAGCGCGCCTGGTCGGCCACGGCGACAGCCGCGGCGCGGCCTTCCGGCCGCGCGTACAGCGCGCAGAATTCATCGGGCGAAAGCCCATGGAAACGCGCCATCTCACTTGAGCACGATACCGCGCCGTCGCGCGTCCAAACCGCGTGCCCGAGATTGGCCATGGCGGCGGCGAGATCCAGCATCTCGGTGCGGTCGTGCAACGTGCGCACCGTGGCGAAGGCATCCGTGACGTCCGACACCACGCCGTAGACGGCGATGCAGCGCCGGGCGCCATCGATTTCCGGCTGGCCTTTGAGAATCAAGATGCGGCCGGTGTGCGTGCGCAGCTCACATTCGAAGCCGCGGCGTTCATGCGCGGCCTCATTGAACCTTGCGCGCAGGGCGCCGCGGTCCGCGGGGTGCACAAGGAGCATCCAGTCATCAAAGCTCGCGGGCGGGAGGCCCTGGAAAATCCGCGCGGCTTCCGCCGACAGGGCCACGGCGCCGGTATCCGCATCCCAGGCCCAGTGGCCCATGCCGCCGACCTGCTCGGCCAGCGCCAGCAGCCGCGCCTTGTCGGCAAGCGGCCGGCCGGCGCCGTTTCCGGCGCCGTGCTGCTGCTGCGGTGATCGCGCGGGCGCGCTAATGACCATGCCCCCAATGCCGACCGGCAGCCGCTTCCGGCTGCGCCATATAGTTTTTAGTCAAAATTAATTATACCGGGGGACGCGGTAAAGGCAATGCTGCGGGAGACTCACACCCGCCGGCCCGCCCGCCCCGGCCAGCGCCGGGCAAATTTTCTTTTATCTGAAAGGAGTTCGCGAGCCTTGCTGGCGGCATCCTCACCTGATACAACGCCCCCTCTCTTGGGGACCCGCTCTGTGGTCTCCCGCCCATGCGGGGGCGTAGTTCAGTTGGTTAGAACGTCGGCCTGTCACGCCGAAGGTCGCGGGTTCGAGTCCCGTCGCTCCCGCCATTTTCTTCCCTAGTCAGACCAAGCACTTAGGCGAAGAGCCCTTCAAGTCGTCCATCTCCGCGAGCCGTGTCCGTCACACTTTGGGCACAGCAAGGAGAACCCATGCCAACCATCCGCCGCCGCGACACCGGCAAGTGGCAAGCCATCGTCCGCCTCGTCGGCCTTCGACCTCGGAGTCGCA
>CANJOI010000215.1 GCA_947475365.1 Fidelibacterota bacterium
AGCGCCACCAAAAGAAGGCTCCGCTAGCACTTGATAGAATCAAAGCTCCAATAACGCTGGAGCGCACTAATAAGAACGTGGTCGCATTGAGTTCATCACCACCAGCATTCCCTGTTACTATTAGTCCGAAAGACAAACTCGCGAGAGCGAGACATGCCCAACCGCGAAAATAAAAACTGGGTGCCGGAACCGTTGCATCGGCCTGAACAACTCGTTCGGTAATGGGCGGTGCAGTTGGAGATGCGGAAAAATGCAAAGTAATCGGCTGCCAAGACGACAGGCCGTTCCTCCAAACTAAAGCCGATTTGCTAAAGCGTCCGCCATCGAGGCGCGCTTGAACCATATCGGGTGTGTATGGGCCAAGCGTTTCTCCGCTCTCCGCTACATGCCAGAGATAGTTATTTTCTTCGATCATCATTTCAGTGATGCTAGGAAGCCAATTACGACCAGAAACAGTAGAATGCCGAAGAAGTTCAGAACCGTTTGCCTTGTTGAATCGGGGCGGTGAACCACCTTCAGCAATAACTCTCGATCCCAAGAAGTTTTTTGCTCGTCGCGTAGCGTTCCGAACGAATTGACGAGCGTAAATAAGGAGATAAGCGGCAGACCAAGGCCCATGCCACGCCACCAAACTAATGCCTCTCGCTGCAATGCGAGGCGGAAACCTATGGGTTGGCTATCCAGATGGCTGACAGTTATTCCAAAGATCCATTTTCCCAGCGAGCTGCCTGTAAATCCGATGAGTATTGCGTTCGCCGGCATAGCGGCTACGACATAAATCAAGGTTTCCACTAAGCGGCTCTCTGGTTTGTTCAAAAACTCGATGAAACCCTTGAAGGTTGGCTCATCGATAACGAATAGGACCGCACCAAGGAGGAACATTGTCAAACTTGCACCGACCGTAGTGTCTAGCATCCGCGCAAAATAACGACGCCACGGGTGGGGCGAGAAATCGGGGTAATTGTGAGATAGGAGAGGTGCGACCATAGGCGCATCTACTGCCGCAGGGAGTGGCGGCATACCTGGTGGCTTGCCAGGCAATGGCGGAGGGCCTTCGGTCGACAGTCCCAGCGCTGATTCTAGTGGCTGCCATTCTGCAGCGCCTTGCTGCCAGACGAGCGTTTGACGCGTTATCGCTCCCTCGTCTAGAAGCTCCAGCAGCCTTTTAAGCGCCTCCGGCCCTGCCGAACCACCATTGCGGATGTAATACCACGCAGCCTGGTCAGTCATGCCATCCCGCCCCCAAGGCCTTAACGACCCCTCAGAAAATAGTACCCCCCAGGCAATGGGCTGACAATCTGCCCGCTGCGGTTGCCCGCGACCCCAGTAGACTTGGGAGTTAGCCCCTAGCTTACCGGCCACTACGTAGAGGCTTGCTCGCTCCATAGGCTGCGCGGGTGGGGTCGAACAGCTCTCTAATGTCCACGTCCAATGCTCGTGAAATCTGTTCGAGTACTGCGACGGTAGCTATCAATGCCGCGCATGATCTGGATCAACGCCGCCGACCGGCACTCGGGCTACACAGATACCGTAGTCGGTTCTCATCCCTACCTGGAACACCGGCTACGTGAGGACCTAGCCCCGCCGCCAGCATCCCCGCTGGCCGTGGGGCTTCTTTTAACGGTGACCGCTGTGGCGCTGTGGGGTGGGCGGGCGTCATAGTCGGCGGCACCGCAAGAACGATCACGGACACCCCTGAAGGCCGCTCAGCAGGGCTTCGAATTCGGCCTGATCCGCCGCCAAATGCCACGTCGATTTTACCCCAATCCATATCTCCAGGTAGCGGCACTTGAACGTGGGATCAGGCGGCAGCCATTGAGCAGGGTCTCTGTCGCCTTTTGATCGATTGGCCGCAGCCGATACGGCCAATAGATGGCCCGGGTCGGTGACGTCATTGGCATAGGCGCGGCGGGCGGCTTTGCTCCAAATCCAGCACCAGGGGATGCTGGTGCCGAATGTGGGGATGGAGAAGCCCTCGGCACGATAGACCGGCTCATACACACGCGCGCGTGAGGTTTCGTTTTCGGGCATGACTGTGCCTCCTGGGCGCGGCGCCCCCAGCCTCCGCAGCAGATGCGAAAGGCCCTCGCTGGAGGATTTGTCGTCATCGACGATGAGAAATGTCAGGTCCGGGGTCATGCGAACTCGGGGGTTGGATCGTCTTTCGCCACCGGGGCACTTTCATACGGCGGAGTAACCAAAGCTTTAAGTGCGCGCCGCCACGGCCCAGCGTTGCGGATCCAGAGGGAGTGGACCTCCCAACCTTCGGTTCTAATTTGAGACGAACTGCGGCGGAGGTTGGCCGCGCGCCAGGGTGGTAGCGGCTCACAATCTTCACCGCTGCGGGCGATATGATTCAATCGCCCATACCTGCTTCTTCAGGCGCGCGCGCCGCCGCGGCTGCGCCAATCAGTGCGTGCGTTCCGGCCACATACGCGCCAGCACATCATCGTGGCGCACAAAGCGGTGATACAGCGCCGCGCCAATATGCGCGACGAGCAGCACGCACAGGGCCACGGTCAGCGCGATGTGGAGGGTGAAAAGTTTTTCCGACAGCGCGCGATCCTCGGGCGCAATGGGCGGGAGGAAAAACAGTCCAAAGACGCTGATGGGCGCGCGGTACGCCGAGGTCCCGGCCCAACCCGCCAGCGGCGCGGCGAACAGGAGAACGTAGAGCGCGCCATGGACCAGGCGGGATGCCGTGTGTTGCCAAGCCGGCAGGCTGGCGGGCAACTGCGGCGGCCGGTGGGTGACACGCCACGCCAGGCGCAGCGCCGTCACGGCGAGCACCAGCGCGCCGAAAGAACGATGCAGATCGAACAGCTGCGTTTGCACCGGCCCCTCAACCCGCAGCATGGCGAGACCCAAGGGGATGGTGCACAGGATCGCCAGCACCGTGAACCAGTGGAAGGCCTTCGCGACGGGAGAGTAGTGCGTCATGGTGCTTTGTGTTCCGGGGGACATGACCCAGCCGCTGCGGATGTTCTCGTCAAAGTGTCGCAAGGAACGCGCGGTGAGGGAAATCGGAAAGGCGGCCGCGCCCAGCCCGTCTAAAATGTGGAAACCGGGACGATTGTTTCACGTGAAACTCAAAGTCCCACTTTTCACGCCACGACGCGTGGCGTTTGGCCGGTTTCGACAGCCGCGCTACCCTTAGGACACCGGCGCGCAGCTCTCCTCGCCACAGTCGCTCCCCGATCAGTATCCGTTGGCGGAGGAGGCCGCCCGCATCCGCGGCCGGCGGCTAAGCCACTGGATTTATTACTGATAGAATCCATTCGTGGGAGTTCTGAAACCCGGCGCTCCAGGCCTATCAGGGTAAGACTGAGGGACTTTGTTTAGCGGCGCTAAAACGACCATCAGTTTTGCTTGTGAGAACTGTGCGGTGGCTCACGCCGTTACATGCTGCGGCGCAATATTGGGCCTTCGTATTCCTTCTGATTTGAAGAATACTAAGATGCTTGGAGCGGTTCCCGGCAGGGCCGCTTCGCGGGTCGTGATCAGATTAGGTTTTGGCATGAAAAAGACATTCAGTATCGCCGCGGTGATGTTCTCGGCGGGACTCCTGGCCTTCAGCGCCGGCGCCAGTGTGGCCGCTGAAAAGGCGCGCGCGAGTGATCGCGCGACGGAGGCCTATGTTCCGGTTCCCATGCCGCCCGGGTTTCAGGTGATCGTTACCGAGCTGGATGGTCCGGTGTTCGCCGACGCCAAGGGCAAGACGCTCTATACTTGGCCGGCGCGCGCCATGCGCAACGGCTACGCCGGCGATCCCAAGAACCGGTCAGAGTGCGACGACAAGATCGTGCTGAAGAGCGCCGGCCTCATGAGCCCGTATCCGCCGGGGCTGGACCTGCCCGAGCCAGATAAACGCATGAGCTGCATGGCCTTCTGGCCGCCGGCTTATGCCGCCGATGGCGCCAAGCCGATCGACAAGTGGACCATCATCAAGCGCAGCGACGGCAAGAGCCAGTGGGCCTACGACGAACACCCGGTTTACACTTCCATTCTCGACCGCGCGCCGGGCGATGTGCTGGGCGGCAGCTCCATGGGCGGCCGTGGCGACTCTCCGGCCGCGCGCGATCCCATCGGTCCGCCGTCCGCGGTGCCGCCCGGCTTCCGGGTCGATACCACCGTGCGCGGCCGCAAGCTTTCCACCGAAGGCCGCTACACCGTTTATCAGTCCGATGCCGACGGGCCGGACAAGTCCATGTGCCACGACGCCTGCGCGCGTACCTGGGTGCCGATCGTGGCGCCGGCGTCGGCGCAGCCCCAGGGCGAATGGTCGATCTTCACGCGTGCGCCGGGTGTGCGGCAGTGGGCCTTCCGCAAGAAACCGCTCTACACCTACGTCGGCGACACCGCGCCCGGACGCATGGAAGGCGAGGAAGTGCCCGGCTGGCACTTCGCCTACACCCAGGTCGTGCAGCCTGCGCCCAAGGATTTCATCATCCAGGCGACCATGAACGGCGAGGTCCTGGCCAATACGCAAGGCAAGACGGTCTACTACTACAGCTGCGGCGAGGACTCCGTCGACATGATGCCGTGCGACTCAATGGAGAGCCCGCAGGCCTATCGCTTCGCGGTCTGCGGCAACAGCGACGTCGCGAAATGCCTCAAGACCTGGCCCTATGTTCCGGTGAGTCCCGGGACCAAGAGTGTTTCGCGTCTGTGGACGGCGGTCTGGGTCGATCCCAAGACCGGCCACCGCGCCCAGCCCAACCAGGCGGGCGCCCTCAACGTGTGGGCGTACCGCGGCAAGCCGGTGTATACTTTCGCCGGCGACGTTGAGGCGGGCGATTTTTACGGACACAACACCGGTGAATGGCATGGCCGGTGGAACGGCTACCAGGCACTTTGGATCCACGACCTTGGCGGGCGCAATTGAGCGCCGATAAGAGGAAACAACCATGAGCATCGTTTCGAAGACCATCACCGCGGCCTCCGTGCTGGCCGGACTGGCCGCAGGCTCCGCCGCTGCCGCGCAGGCCGCCGACACCGCGCCGCTCAAGGATGGCCGCATCGGCTACGCGGTGGCCGACGCCCACTTCTCGGTCTACCAGACCGCCGACGGCAAGGCGGAGTGCCCGCAAGGCCTCAACCCCATGGGCCCGCGCGAGATCTTCAAGCAGTTGTGGCCCAACGGCGGCAAGATGGAAGACACCATCCTGGTCCGCGAAGGCCTGAACGCCTTCCCGGCGGATCATCCCGCACAGTTTCCTTATCTCGAAACCCAGGGCAACGTCGGCTATGGCCTCAATCTCGACGGCAAGATCGGCCCGAAGGATTTCACCAGCCCCGAAGGCGAGAAGGGCATCGACAACGCATTCTACCGCGTCACCGGGTGCGCCACCGGCTTCCGCGGTCCCGACGGGCAGGTGCAGCTGTTCGCCAGCAAGTTCCTGCGCGGGTTCCAGTACAACCGCATGATGATCGAGATCTCGGGCGCCGATAACCTGGTGAACGATGCCGACGTGGACGTGACCATCATGCGCGGGCGCGATCCGCTGCTGCTGGATTCGACGGGTGAGAAAGTCGCGCCCGGCGGCTCGCAGCGCATCGACGCGCGCTATGGCCAGAAGCTGATCCAGCGCCTGCACGGCAAGATCGAGAATGGCGTGCTCACCACGGAGCCGGTGAAGAACGGCATCTGGGCCTGGCAGATCGAATCAAACCATCCCCGCGCGCTGCAGATCCGCGACATGCGGCTGCAGTTGAAGCTGACCGCGGCCGGCGCCGACGGCATGCTGGCGGGCTACTTCGACGTCAACACGCTGCTCGATTGGACCATGGGCTACGCCACCCACCACCTGGCCTACGATCGCCTGGACGCGCCGGAGTTCTACTGGGCCCTGCGCAAGAACGCCGACGCTTATCCTGACCCGAAAACCGGCGAAATGACCGCGCTGTCCTCCGCCATCACCATCAACATGGCCCAGGTGTTCATCCAGCACCCGGAAAAGGCCGTGGCGGAGCAAGTGACGCCGGAGACCGCGCCGGTTAAGGCCGCCGCCGGACGCTGAGGCAGGGCTCCCGGCAGGCCGCCCGCGCGCTCAGTTCTTCTCGCGCAGGATTTTGCGCATCTGGAAGGCGATATCGCCGCTGAGCAGGTGCCGCGCGGTGTCGCGGTCGTTGATGGCGTAGAGGGCCTTGAGATAAGCGCGGTCGTAGGTGCTGAGGGCGACAGCCTTTAGGTCGGTGTCACAGTCGAGCAGCATGTTGGTGATGCTGGGCACGTCGTGGCAGCGCTCGAAGGCTTTGGCCTGGGCGAAGGCCAGCATGGCGACATGATCGGTGATGGAGCCGATTTCCTGGTTCTCGGCGGCCGCCATGTCGACCACCACGGTCACCGAGATAAACTCGCTCCGGAGCCCGGTGCGCAGGCGGCTGCCCTCCACGGTGGCGGTGTTCATGGCGTAAGGGTCATCGACCATAAGCTGGTTGTTGCGGTCGCGGCTGCCGGTGGCGTACCAGCCCTGGATGGGATGGGTGACGGTCGCGAGCTCTCTGGCCTGCGGGGCGTAGTGATAGCCCAGCAACTCGGGGAGCTTGGTGCGGATGGTGTCGAGCATCGCCTGGGG
>CANJOI010000216.1 GCA_947475365.1 Fidelibacterota bacterium
AAAGCTGGCGATTTAAAAACAGAGAATAACCGGCGCCTGAGAGCGCCCTCCGTCGATGCGCTGCGCTACGCAAGGGCTCCGCGCATCGCCTCCGGGCGATACCGACAGGGGTCCCTATTGGATGCCGATACGGGGTCCCACTTCGCCGCCGATTGACAGTGATTGTTTCACGTGAAACGCAAACTACCACCTTCACCGGAATTCCCGCCTTACGTCGGACTCTCGCGCCCGCGCAGTACGATGTGGATGTAAGCGCCCATCATGACGGGGAAGAGCAGCATGAACCCCATGGACCCCCAGTCACCCCAGGAGTCCGTGAACCACACAATCCCCGCCCAGATAGCGAGCCAGAAAAGCGCGTTGATGATTCGGCGGGTGCGGACGGTGCGAGGGGCAGGCATGCGTCCAGTTTAAAGCATCAAGTGGGCGTCTGGCCAAACACTAGAACATGGGCAGTCGCAATTTAGCGGGCACCCTGGTCTCGGATAGGGGTCTCCAAAAGAATGAAAATCGATCTGAATACCCGCAGGAATGCGAGAATGGCTGCCACACTCAAACCGACCCAGAGACAAAACACTACCCCTGAAAAACCTGCTTGGCTCTTTTCGTAAGGCCGCCAGACAAAAAGAGGCAAAGTCAGTATCGCGTCACAAAACCCGAGCAGCATCGCCTCGCGAATAAACAAGAGGTACCGCTGAAACTGTTCGCCCGCTCGCATTTTTCCGATAAAGCCATCATCCTTTGTGGCGACAATGGCGTAGAACGTCGTCAGGAAGCCGGACAAAATCGATGCAAGCGACAAAGTGGCCGCATAGGCATCTTTCATCTCCAATTTTGTCTCGGTGAAATACGCAGCAATATTGGCGTGATTGCCGCACAATAAGACGCTCGCGATTACGCCGTACCCATAGGGGTGCAATCGCTCGTGCCACGCGAGAATAGCTTCCCAGGCTTTACGGTCTGCGGGCATTGATCTCACGCCGCCGCTTGGCCAATACGGCAGTAATATATTGGTCGATAATGCGATAGGCGCGATCCGGGTCATCTGGCAGCGTAAGCTTGGTTCTTTCGCCCATGTGAGCATCTAAGAAAGTGAGCACCTCCGTCTCGTCGGTAGCATCGTCTCGAATAACCGCGGCGAGTTTCGATATACCGGCACGCTCCTCACTTCTTTCGTGAATTAGCCACTCAAACATCCGGCGAACTCGGTTAGTCGAAATATCGGTGTCAGCGTGTCCCATTCCTAGACTTACTTCAACATAGGTTGTTTGCGCCGCTTCCTTCATTGCCTGGAATCCACTTCTGACGGACCTATGCTCTGGAACCGCAGCGTGCAGTTCTTGAGGGCGTGCAATGCGGAGCATAATTTTTCGCACTCTCCCGCTCCCCAACTTTTCCCAAGCATCATCGGTAATAACGGGGAGGATGCGAAAACCTTCCACGGTCAACAATGATTGCATGTACATGCTGAGGCGCGCGGCAGTGATACCGTTGTGTCCGAGTTGCAGTGCAATTGTGGAGCGCGCAACGTCGTATCTGAAAGCTGCGGTATGACCAATCGAAGGAACACCAAGGGTTTCCAGGTGACGCCCGCGGATAGCTCGAGGCGGCAGGTTCTCACTCTGAATGCGCACAAATTGACCGGCTAACATTGAGGGCGCAATGGCTCGAAGCCTTTCGAGCCTGATCACTATGCCTTCCTCTATTTCGACCTCTCGGTCGCTAAGATTTGGGCGAGCTGCTTGGCGCAGACAATCTGCAAACGATGTCTGATCGCCTTCAAAATTCTCTATTGAGAAAAACCGCACATTTATAGTTCTGTCCATTTGTCCCCCGCCGTATGGGGACCGCCGCAGGTCAGTCTAATTGATATGCTTGATTTGGCCGTCCACTACCTGAGCAGTCCCAGATCTCCCAAGGCATATCTTAGGGGTTGTTGACGTGAAATAAAACCCTCTTAGATAGAGTTAGACCACCAGCACAATCTTCCCAAACTGCGCATTGGCCGCCATGGTGGCGTGGGCTTCCGCCGCCTGTTCCAGCTTGAACACGCGGTCGATCGGCAACCGCAGGCGCTTCGCGCGCACGGCGTCCCATAGATCGGCTTTCATCTTCACGACGATCTCGCGCACTTCTTCCACGCTGCGGCTGCGGAAGGTGACGCCGGTGTAGGTGATGCGTTTGGCGGCGTGGAGGTCGAAGTTGAAGGGAGCGGTGCCGCCCGCGAGGCGGCCGACGTTGACGATGCGGGCCTTCACATTGGCGGCCTTCATGCTGTCGTTGACCGTCGGGCCGCTCACCATGTCCACCACGGTGTCCACGCCTTTGCCGCCGGTCGCGGCCAGGAGCACATCGGGCCAGTCGGGCTTCGATGAGTCCAGCACATGGGTGCAGCCGAATTTCGGCAGTTCCTTCTGCTTCACCGGGTCGCGGCTGGTGCCGGCGATCAGGGCGGCGCCCAGTTCGCGCGCGCACAGCATCATCGCAATGCCCACGCCGGAGCTGGCGCCGTTCACCAGCACCGTGCCTTCCTTCTTCAATCCGCCGTGAGTCACCAGCGCGTCGTGACAGGTGAGCAGCGCGAGCGGCAGGACGGCGGCCTGTTGCGGGTCGATTTCCTTGGGGTCAAAGGTCCACGCGCGGCCCATGTCGGCAACGGCGTATTCGGCGTAGGCGCCGCCTTGCGCGTTGCACATCACCCAGTCGCCCGGTTTATGGGTGGTGACGCGCGCACCCACCGCCGCCACCTGCCCGGACCATTCCAGGCCGGGGATCGCGGGTGCGGCACCCGGCGCGGACTTGGCGGCGGCGATGTCGGCGCGGTCCACGCCGATGGCGGCCACCTTCACCAGAATCTCCTCGGGGCCGGGCGTTGGGCGCGGCATCTCGTGGAGGGCGATGCCCTCGGCGGTCGCAATTCCGGCGCGCATTGTCGTCATGGCCATGATACCCGTCCCCCGCTTTGATCCGGATCAGTGTCGCGAAAAGCGCGCCCCGCGACAATGCGCCCTAACACATTGATCTGGAACGCCCGCCAGCCCGCACGCTATAACGCCAAGCATGAACACCGCCGCGCCCAAGTACATCGTCGAGGTCAGCCCGGAAGAGCGGGCCATCGGCCAGCTGTCCCAGGCCAACGCCAATCAGGCCTATAGCGCCATGAACCTGCAGGGGTTCGTGATCCTGCGCGGCTGTTTCTCGCCGGCGCATGTGGCGGATATGTACGCCGAATACCAGGCGCAATATGGCGCGCTCGATCTGAGCGCGATGCAGGAACTGTCGCGTAAGCCCAGTCCGGTGATCGAGGTGGGCAAGGGCCGCTTCGAGATCGTCATGAAACTCACGGGCGCCTTCGACACCCGCGCCTACGCCAACGACCTTCTGCTGCGTTTCCTGATTCCGCTGGTGGGCCGCGACATGCGCCTGTCGGGCGTCAGCGCGGTGCCGTCCTATCCCGGCGCCGACCAGCAGCGCACGCACCGGGATTCGGCGCAGCTGTTCCCCGATTATCAGGTGGGCCCAACCTTGCCCACCTATGCGGTCAATGTGTCGGTGCCGCTGATCGACGTGGACGCGGCGACCGGTCCCACCGGCATCTGGCCGGGCAGCCACCGCCTGACCGACGACAAGAAGCCGCCGGCGGACCAGATGCTCACCGTGCCGTTCCTGCGCGGCGACGCCATCCTGATCGACTACCGCACCTTGCACGCCGGTTTACCTAACGTGAGCCAGACGGTGCGGCCGATCCTCTACATGGTCTATGCCCGCAACTGGTTCTTCGACGACGCGAACCACCCGCAGCGTTCGCCCCTGGACATGCCGCTGGAGACGTTCCAGGCGCTGCCGGACAACCTGAAACCGCTGCTCATGCGCGCCTATTCCCAGATCATGCGCGCCCAGATGCTGACGCGCGCCCGGCCGTAAAACGGCGGGTTGAATTCGCCCCCGAAAACCAGTCTCAAAACCTTTACGCCGGGTTAACCGACCACCCGGTATTTTTTGATCCATGTCATTGCCTTAGCGGAGCCCTGCCTGCGCCAGTCGCGCGACGCACGGCCCGCCGCGAGACCCGGTCTCGCGCGCAGCGGTGATCTGGGATTGGCGCGCGCATGAACGGCACGGCTGCAGGGGTTTTGAAGATCGCGTCCTTCGTCTGGTGCGCGCTCGCGCTGTCGGCGCTGGCGCTGGCGTTGGTGCCCACCGATGTGGAGGCGCAGTACATCATGGCGGCGCTCGGCGTCGGCGCGGTGTGGACCTTCTCCGAACTCACCTCCGAGAACCCGGCTGACTGGCGCCGCGCGGCGGTGCTGGTCATCAGCATGTTCATCTCGATCCGCTACATGGGCTGGCGCATCAACAACACGCTGTCCTACGCCGACCCCGCCAGCTTCATCGCCTCCAGCCTGCTGTTCTCGGCCGAGCTCTACGCCTTCGTCGTGTTCGCCTTCGGCATCTTCGTAAACTTCTTTCCGGTGCGCCGCCCCGCGGTGCTGCTGCGCGAGTCCGAAGGCGCCCGCGCGCCCACGGTCGATATCTTTGTGCCCAGCTACAACGAAGGCATCGACATCCTGGAAGTGACTTTGCGCTGCTGCACCGAAGTGCGGTATCCGAAGGGCAAGCTCAACATCTACCTCCTGGACGACGGCGGCACCGACCAGAAGTGCACCGACGCCGATTTCACCAGGCGCTCCGAGGCTATCGAGCGGCGCAAGGCGCTGAGGGCCCTGTGCGCCGAGATCGGCTGCACATACCTCACCCGCGCCCGCAACGTGCACGCCAAGGCCGGCAACATCAACGCGGCCATGGCCCACAGCAAGGGCGACCTGATCCTGATCCTCGACGCCGACCACGTGCCGGCGGCCGACATCCTGGAACGCACCGTCCCCTGGTTCATCAAGGACGACAAAGTCTTCCTGGTGCAGACCCCGCACATGATGGTCAACCCCGACCCGGTGGACCGCAACCTGTTCGGCGCCTTCCGCCGCATGCCGGCCGAGAATGAGATGTTCTACCTCGCGATCCAGCGCGGGCTGGATTTCTGGGACAGCTCGTTCTTCTGCGGCTCGGCCGCCATCCTGCGCCGCGGCCACCTCGACATGGTCGGCGGCATCACCGGTACCTCCATCACCGAAGACGCCGAGACCGCGCTCGAACTGCATATGCGCGGCCTCAAGAGCGTGTATGTGGACCAGCCCATGGTCGGCGGCCTCGCGCCGGAATCCTTCAACGGCTTCATCATCCAGCGCATGCGCTGGACCCAGGGCATGACCCAGATCATGCTGCTCAAGCTGCCGGGCGCGCTCGGCAAGCTCACCTGGCATCAGGCGCTGTCCTACATCAACTCCTGCATCTTCTGGCTGTTCCCGCCGGCGCGCCTGATCTTCATGCTCTCGCCCTGCCTCTACCTGTTCTTCGGGCTCGAGATCTACAACGCCAGCTTCGCGCAGATCGCGGCCTTCGCCTTCCCGCATGTGATCGCGAGCCAGGTGTGCAACACGATGCTGTTCGGCAAGTCGCGCTGGCCGCTGGTGTCGGAACTCTACGAAGTGATCCAGTCGTGCTACGCGCTCCTGGCGCTGATCCAGGTGTTCCGCAATCCGCGCAAGCCGCAGTTCGTCGTGACACCCAAGGGCGAACTGCTGGACGAGGACTTCATCTCGCCCATGGTGAAGCCGTTCTATTATCTGATCGCCTTCCTGGGCACCTCGCTGATCTTCGGCGCCTGGCGGTTCAACGCCTATCCCTTGTCGCGCGGCCTCACCGCCTTCGTGATCTTCTGGAACTGCATCAACCTCGGGCTGATCATGGCCGCCCTCGGCGCGCTGCTCGAACGCCGCCAGCGCCGCACGACACCGCGCATGCCGGCCTCGGTCGACGCCACGTTCGAGGCGCCGGACGGCAAGCACTACCGCTGCGTGATCGACGATGTCTCCACCGGCGGCTTCCGCGCCACCTTCGACACCCCGCCCGGCAGCAAGCTGACCCTCGGCGACTACGGCTTCGTGCAGTTCTGGGTGCCCGCGCGCCGGCGGCTGCAGCAGATCCGCGTCGAGATCCGCGCCAGCTTCAAGATGGGCCGCAGGATGGCCCTGGGCTGCCAGTTCGCCTCGCGCGACAGCGACGAGCGTACGGTCATGTACTCCCTGATGTACGGCGACAGCGAAGCCTGGTCCCAATTCGTGGGCCGGCGCACGCGCTCCATGCCGTTCTTTTCCGCCCTGGGCCTGTTGGTCCAGTTGTCTTCCCGCCCCATCGCCCAACACATCCGGATGCGGATCGATCAATTCCGCGCGCGCTTCGCCAAGATCGCCGCGCGCCCCTTGATCTGCCCCCTTTGAAGTGGTCCTCCCTTAGGTATGATTTTGCCATGAAGGAGGACAACGATGGCAAGGAAGAGGCACACAGCCGAAGATATCGTCTCGAAGCTGCGTCAGGTTGATGTTCTGAGTTCGCAGGGCCGGCCGATCGCGGATGCGATCCGGGCAATTGGGGTTACCGAAGTGACCTACTACCGCTGGCGCAACGAGTACGGCGGACTGAAGGGCGACCAGGTTAAGCGTCTGAAGGA
>CANJOI010000217.1 GCA_947475365.1 Fidelibacterota bacterium
CATCGGCGCCGGGCCGATCGTCATCGGCCAGGCCTGCGAGTTCGACTACTCGGGCGCGCAAGCCTGTAAGGCGCTGCGCGAGGAGGGTTACCGCGTCATCCTGGTGAACTCGAACCCCGCCACCATCATGACCGACCCGGAGATGGCCGACGCGACCTATGTCGAGCCGATCACCCCGGAGATGGTGACCAAGATCATCGAGAAAGAGCGCCCCGACGCGCTGCTGCCGACCATGGGCGGCCAGACCGCGCTCAACACCGCCATGAAGCTCGCCGACACCGGCATCCTGGCCAAGTACGGCGTCGAGATGATCGCCGCCAAGCGCGACGTCATCGCCAAGGCCGAGGACCGCGAGCTGTTCCGCGACGCCATGACCAAAATCGGCCTGGAAAGCCCGCGCTCGCAGATGGTGAAGTCGCTGGAAGAGGCGCGCGAGGCCGTGAAGATCACGGGCTTGCCCGCGATCATCCGCCCCAGCTTCACCATGGGCGGGGAAGGCGGCGGCATCGCCTACAACACCGAGGAATTCGAATACATCGTCGGCACGGGCCTCGCGGCCTCGCCGGTGAAGACCGTGCTGGTCGAGGAGTCGGTCCTGGGCTGGAAAGAGTTCGAGATGGAAGTGGTCCGCGACAAGGCGGACAACTGCATCATCATCTGTTCCATCGAGAACGTGGACCCCATGGGCATCCACACCGGGGATTCCATCACGGTGGCGCCGGCGCTGACGCTCACCGACAAGGAATACCAGGTGATGCGCAACGCCTCGATCGCCTGCCTGCGCGAGATCGGCGTCGATACCGGCGGCTCCAACGTGCAGTTCGCGGTGAACCCCGCCGATGGGCGCATGGTGGTGATCGAGATGAACCCGCGCGTGTCGCGGTCCTCGGCGCTGGCCTCCAAGGCGACCGGATTTCCCATCGCGAAAATCGCCGCCAAGCTTGCGGTCGGCTACACCCTGGACGAGTTGGTGAACGACATCACCAAGGCGACGCCGGCCTCGTTCGAGCCGACCATCGATTACGTGGTCACCAAGATCCCGCGCTTCACCTTTGAAAAATTCGCCGACGCCGACCCGCTGCTCGGCACCGCCATGAAGTCCGTGGGTGAGGCCATGGCCGTGGGCCGCACCTTCGCCGAGAGCCTGCAGAAGGGCCTGCGCTCCATGGAGACCGGCCTCACCGGGCTCAATGATTTATTCATGGACGACAGCGGCAAGCCCATCACCGACAAGGCCGTGCTGCGCGCCATGCTGCCCAAGCCACGCCCGGACCGCATCCTGCTGGCGGCGCAAGCCTTGCGCTACGGCCTCAGTGTCGAAGAAGTCCAGATCGCCACCACCTTCGACCCCTGGTTCCTGCGCCAGCTGGAAGGCATCGTCGCCGCCGAGCGCGAGGTGAAGGCCAAAGGCCTGCCCACGACCCAGGCCGACATGCTGCGCCTCAAGAAGCTGGGCTTCTCCGACGCGCGCTTGGGCGAGCTGACCGGCAAGAAGGCCGAGGACGTGCGGGGCCACCGCCGCGCGCTCAAGGTCCGCCCGGTGTTCAAGCGCATCGACACCTGCGCCGCTGAGTTCGCCTCGCCCACGCCCTACATGTACTCCTGCTACGAAGGTGACGGCCTCAACCCGGCAGAGTGCGAGTCTGAACCGTCCGCCAAGGACAAAATCGTGATCCTGGGCGGCGGGCCCAACCGCATCGGCCAGGGCATTGAGTTCGACTACTGCTGCGTTCACGCCGCCTTTGCGCTGCGCGACGCCGGGTTCGAGACCATCATGGTCAACTGCAACCCGGAAACCGTATCGACCGATTACGACACCTCCGACCGCCTGTATTTCGAGCCGCTGACCGCCGAGGACGTGATCGAGCTGATCACCACCGAACAGGCCAACGGCAAGGTTCTGGGCGTGATCGTGCAGTTGGGCGGCCAGACGCCCTTGAAGCTATGCCACGCGCTCGAAGCGGCCGGGATTCCCATCCTGGGCACCTCGCCCGACGCCATCGACCTGGCCGAGGACCGCGAACGCTTCCAGAAGCTGCTGGGCGAGCTGAAATTGCGCCAGCCCGCCAACGGGACCGCGTTTACCCTCGATGAAGCGCGCGTGGCCGCCAACCGCATCGGCTACCCTGTGGTGATCCGCCCGTCCTATGTGCTCGGCGGCCGGGCGATGCGGATTGTGTATGACGATAACGCGCTGGCGGAATACATGCGCGAAGCGGTGAGGGTCAGCGGCGACAATCCGGTGCTGATCGACTCGTATCTCTCGGGCGCCATCGAGGTGGACGTCGACGCCCTGGCCGACCGCGAGAGCGTCTATATCGCCGCCATCATGGAGCATATCGAGGAGGCCGGCATTCACTCGGGCGATTCCGCCTGCGCCCTGCCCCCCTACTCGCTCAAGAAAGACATCGTCGACGAGATCAAGCGCCAGACCGTCGCTCTCGCCACGTCCTTGAAGGTCGTGGGCCTGATGAACGTGCAATATGCGGTCAAGGACGGCGTGGTCTACATCCTGGAAGTCAATCCGCGCGCCTCGCGCACCGTGCCGTTCGTCGCCAAGGCGACCGGCGTTCCCGTGGCCAAAATCGCCGCGCGCCTGATGGCGGGCGCGAAGCTGGCCGATTTCGCTCTCGGCGCCGACTGGCAGGAGCAGAACGCCAAGGCCGGCGTGAAGGGACACGTCGCGGTGAAAGAAGCTGTGTTCCCGTTCAACCGCTTCCCGGGGGTGGACATCGTGCTGGGGCCGGAAATGAAGTCCACGGGCGAGGTCATCGGCCTCGATCGCGATTTCCCGCGCGCTTTCGCCAAATCCCAGCTTGCCGCCGGCACCATATTGCCCCTCAAGGGCACCGTGTTCATCTCGGTGCGCGACGGCGATAAGAAAACCGCCTACAAGATCGCGCAACGCTTCACCGCCATGGGATTCAAGGTGATCGCCACCCGCGGCACGCAAAAAGCCCTGGCCGAGATGGGACTCGCGGTCGAAGTGGTGAACAAAGTCGCCGAAGGGCGCCCCCATTGCGTCGATGCGATGATTTCCGGCAACGTTCAGATGGTGGTCAACACCACCGAGGGTTCGCAGTCACTTAAAGACAGTTTTGCCATCCGGCGCACGGCGTTAACCCGTAATATTTGCCACTATACGACCCTTTCGGGGGCCGAAGCCGCTATTGAGGCCATTGCCGCCCTTAAGGACGGCGCCCTTGATGTTGCCCCCCTGCAATCCTATTTTAAGCAGTAGGTTGTAGAAGCATGGTCCGTTAACCAAAGCCATGCTTCTTCTTTGTTTCAGACGCATTTTCTATGAAAATGCTTGTGGTTTTCCGGGTTAGTATCCGGGTGATGGCTCTCGCCGGTTCCCGGCGGGGGCCTTCAATACTTCAGGCGAGAGGGCCTCGGACGTGGAAAAGATCCCCATGACGGCGGAGGGGCTGGCGCCGCTCAAAGAAGAGCTGCACCAGTTGAAGGCGGTCGAGCGTCACGCGGTCATCAAGGCGATCGCGGAAGCGCGCGAGCATGGCGACCTTTCGGAAAACGCCGAATACCACGCCGCGCGCGAACGCCAGAGCTTCATCGAAGGCCGCATCATCGAGCTCGAGGACATCGTCAGCCGCGCCGACGTGATCGACCTGACCAAGCTGTCGGGGACGACCGTGCGTTTTGGCGCATCGGTCACCGTGGCCGACGTGGATAGCGACGATGAAACCACCTATCAGATCGTCGGCCCCTACGAGGCAGATCTGAAGAAGCACAAGATTTCGATCCAGTCGCCGCTCGGCCGCGCCCTCATCGGCAAGACCATCGGCGACACCGCCGAGGTCACAGCGCCGGGTGGTGGCAAGGCTTATGAGATCACAGGCATAAAATTCAAATAGGACCCGCCTGGCTATCCGGGCACGGCCGATTCTTTATATGAATGTCGCGCGTTTCCCGCGCGACGGCCGCGCCCTCATCGGCAAGACCATCGGCGACACCGCCGAAGTCACCGCGCCGGGTGGTGGCAAGGCCTACGAAATTACCGGCGTCAAATTCAAATAGGACTCGCCCGGCTATCCGGGCAATGACAGCGGCGTCGCCTACAGCGGCGGCTTGGTCTTATCCGTCTTTATGCGCGCGAAGAACATGAAGGCGATGGTCAGGGTCAGCATCACGATCGGCGAAGCTATCGCCGTCGTGACGCTACGGCCGAAGGCCCAGCGCAATACCGGCGGCGTCCAGAAAATCGACAGCAAATAGGCCGCGGTGACGGCCAGGCCCTGCCAGGTATTGGGCATGGAGCCATAGCCCTTCATCGTCGCGATAAACCACGGCTTGCCCATCGCGTCGGCTCTGCGGCTACTCGGCCGGTACGGTCAGAGGAGGCTGAGCTGGCCCGCGGGCGGACGCCCGCAAACCAACAACCGAAGCATACGCGATCATTCGGCAGGCACCGTCAGAGGAGGTTGAGCCGGTTTATCGCCGTCCACCGCAATCGGCACACCCGGCAGGTTCTTGGCGCTGCGGATCGCCAGCGCCGATTTGACGTGGGCCACCTTGGGCGCGGCGGTCAGCTTCTCGGTGACAAAGCGCTGGTAGGCGTCCCAGTCCTTGGCGACCACGCGCAAGAGGAAGTCCATCTCACCCGCCAGCTTGTGGCACTCGCGCACCTCGGGCCACTCCTTCACCAGTGTCTCAAAGGCCGAGAGATCGGCCTCCGCCTGGCTGTTGAGCCCGACGTGGGCGAACACCGTCACGGTGTATCCCAGCGCCGCCTGGTCGAGCTGGGCGTGGTAGCCCTTGATGAACCCGGCTTCCTCGAGGGCGCGCACGCGGCGCAGGCAGGGCGGCGCGGAAATGCCCGCCCGGCTCGCGAGGTCCACGTTGGTCATGCGCCCATCGGCTTGCAGATCGCTCAGAATCTGGCGATCGATACGATCAAGTTTTACCCGCTGCATCTCGTCCCCATTTTGACCGCTGGTATTAAAAGCCGCCGGGCAATTCCCCCGAATCCCCGACTCAGCGATCGCGAAATATAATTACAAACCCCTGGATGCAGGAGCAACAGCAATCGGCATGATTTTGCCGATTCCTGCGCATCCTTCTTTCCCCACCCCATGCCCGGAACGCATAGGCATGCCCCGTGAGTTGCGGCAGGCACATGGCCTCCGTATGTTAGCCCCCGATTTGTCCCCTCCTCGGCTCTCCTGGTTGCAGCACATCCCGTTATGGCGAACTTCCACACCAAAGTACTCATCCTCGGCTCCGGCCCGGCCGGCTTGACCGCCGCCATCTACGCGGCGCGCGCGAATCTGGCGCCGATCATCGTCGCCGGCATGCAGCCGGGCGGCCAGATGACCATTACCACCGACGTGGAGAACTATCCGGGCTTCCCCGATGTCATCCAGGGCCCCTGGCTCATGGAGCAGTTCCAGAAGCAGGCCGAGAACGTCGGCACCAAGATCATGTCCGACCTGGTCGTGAAACTGGACCTGTCCAAGCGCCCTTTCACCGCCACCGGCGACTCAGGGGACGTCTACACCGGCGACACCCTGATCATCTCCACCGGCGCCTCGGCCCGCTGGCTGGGCCTGCCCACCGAGAAGACCTTCCAGGGCTTCGGCGTCTCGGCCTGCGCCACCTGTGACGGCTTTTTCTACCGCGGCAAGGAAGTCGCCGTGGTCGGCGGCGGCAACACGGCGGTGGAGGAAGCGCTCTACCTCACCAACCACGCCACCAAGGTCACATTGATCCACCGGCGCGATTCGCTGCGCGCCGAGAAGATCCTGCAGAAGCGCCTGTTCGAGCATCCCAAGATCACCGTCATGTGGGACAGCGCCGTGGACGAAGTGCTCGGCACCTCACAGCCCCTCGGCGTCACCGGCATCAGGGTGAAGAACGTCAAGACCGGCGCGCTCACCGACCTCAAGCTCGATGGCCTGTTTGTCGCCATTGGCCATACGCCCAACACCGAGCTGTTCAAGGGCGTGCTCGATATGGACGAAAACGGCTACCTGGTGACCGCGGCCGATTCCACGCGTACCAATATTCCCGGCGTGTTCGCCGCCGGGGACGTGCAGGACCATGTCTTCCGCCAGGCGGTCACCGCCGCCGGCACCGGTTGCATGGCCGCGCTTGAAGCGGACCGGTTTTTAACCGCACACGGATAACGCCCGACATAGGGGGGCCCGATGCCACTGCGCACCACAGGACGGCTGGACTGGGACAAACTCCGGGTATTCCACGCGGTCGCGGATGCCGGCAGCTTCACGCGCGCCAGCGAGACGTTGAACCTCAGCCAGTCGGCGGTCAGCCGCCAGATCAGCGCGCTGGAGGAATCCTTAGGCGTGAGCCTGTTTCACCGCCACGCCCGCGGCCTGATCCTCACTGAACAGGGCGACCTTCTCTACAAGACCGTGCACGACGTGTTCGCCAAGTTGAACAATGTCGAAACGCTGCTCACCGAGACCAAGGAAAACGCCGAAGGCCTGCTGCGCGTCACCACCACGGTCGCTTTCGGATCGGTCTGGCTCACCAGCCGCCTGAAGGAATTCATCCGCGCGTACCCCGGCATCGAAGTCA
>CANJOI010000218.1 GCA_947475365.1 Fidelibacterota bacterium
GCCCATTCGCTGCTCGACGACATCGACAAAAACACCGTCGACTTCCAGCCCAACTACGACGAAAGCGAGTCCGAGCCGGTGGTTCTGCCGGCGCGTTTCCCAAATCTGCTGGTCAACGGCGCCGGCGGCATCGCCGTCGGCATGGCGACCAATATACCGCCGCACAATCTCTCCGAGGTGATCGACGCGGCCTGCGCGCTGATCGACGACCCCGCCACCACCGATGAACGCCTGATGGAACTGGTGCCCGGCCCGGATTTCCCGACCGGCGGCATCATCCTCGGCCATTCCGGCGCGCGGTCCGCGATGATGACCGGGCGCGGCTCGGTGGTCATGCGCGGCCGCTGCGAGATCGAGGATATCGGCAAGGACAAACAGGCGATCATCGTCTCCGAGATCCCCTACCAGGTGAACAAATCGTCGATGATCGAGAAGATCGCCGAGCTGGTGCGCGACAAGCGCATCGAGGGCATCGGCGACCTGCGCGATGAGTCCGACCGCACCGGCGTGCGCGTGGTCATCGAGATCAAGCGCGACACCGTCGCCGAGGTGGTGCTGAACCAGCTCTATAAATTCACGCCGCTGCAATCGAGCTTCGGCGTCAACATGCTGGCAATCAACAACGGCCGCCCGGAGCTGATGAACCTGCGCCAGATCCTGCAGGCCTTCATCACCTTCCGCGAGGACGTGATCCGCCGCCGCACGATCTTCCTGCTGAGCCAGGCGCGCGACCGGGCCCACCTGTTGGTGGGCTTGGCGCTCGCGGTCGCGAACCTCGACGAGGTCATCAAGCTGATCCGCGCCGCCGCCGATCCCGCCATCGCCAAGGAACAACTGATGGCGCGGGCCTGGCCGGCGGCCGACGTGGAGCCGCTGGTGCAGTTGATCGACGAGCCCGACCGGAAAGTGGTGGACGGCAAGTACCACCTGTCGGAAGAGCAGGCCAAGGCGATCCTGGATCTGCGCCTGCACCGCCTGACCGGCCTGGAGCGGGACAAGATCCACGCCGAACTCACCGAGATCGGCAAGAAGATCGCCACCTACCTGGAAATCCTGCGCTCGCGCGAGCGTCTCTACGCCATCATGCGCGAAGAACTCGTGGAGATGAAAACCGAGTACGGTACGCCGCGCCGCACCACCATCGAAGAGGTGGAGTTCGAGACCGATATCGAGGACCTGATTCAGCGCGAGGACATGGTTGTTACCGTCACCAATGCCGGCTGGATCAAGCGCGTGCCGCTGTCCACCTACCGCGCCCAGCGCCGTGGCGGCAAAGGCCGCGCCGGCATGGCCACCAAGGACGAGGATTTCGTGCGCGCGCTGTATGTGGTGAACACCCATACGCCGGTCTTGTTCTTCTCGACCTTGGGCATGGTCTACAAGCTCAAGGTTTACCGGCTGCCCGTGGGCACGCCGCAGAGCCGCGGCAAGGCCATGGTAAATCTGCTGCCGCTCAAGGACGGCGAGACCATCTCCACGGTCATGCCGATGCCCGAGGACGAAAGCAGCTGGGATCAGCTCAACGTCATGTTCGCGACCTCCGCGGGAACGGTGCGCCGCAACGATCTCTCGGATTTCGTGAACATCCACCGCTCGGGCAAGATCGCCATGAAGCTGGAGGACCCGAACTCGCCGGACGCCGCGGGCGTGGCGGATCGCCTCATCGGCGTCGCCACCTGCGACGACAAGAACGACGTGCTGCTGTCCACCCGCCAGGGCAAGTGCATCCGTTTCGAGGTCAGCGACGTGCGCGTGTTCGCCAGCCGCTCCTCCATGGGCGTACGCGGCATCAAGCTGGGAGAGGGCGACGAAGTCATTTCCATGTCGATCCTGCGCCACGTCGATTTCGACACCGAAAGCCGCGACGCCTACCTCAAGATGTCGCGCAAGCTGCGCGGCAGCGACGACAGCGAGGCGGGCGAAGAAGAGGCCGCGACCGGCAAGGTGCTCAGCGACGAGGAATTCAAGCGCTTCCAGGCGGCGGAGGAGTTCATCCTCACCGCCACCCGCCAGGGCTACGGCAAGCGCACCTCGGCCTACGAGTACCGCATCACCGGCCGCGGCGGGCAGGGGATCGTGTCCATCGCCACCTCCAAGCGTAATGGCGATGTGGTGGCGTCGTTCCCGGTGGGGGACCAGGACCAGGTCATGATGATCACCGACGCCGGCCGCCTGATCCGTATGCCGATCAACGACGTGCGCATCGCCGGGCGCTCGACCCAGGGCGTGACGCTGTTCGCCACGGGCGAAGATGAGCATGTCACGTCGGTCGCGCATCTGCCGTCGGAAGACGAAGAAAGCGCGGGCCCGCCCGTGGAAGGGCAGGCCGAAGAAAGCGACGATGCTCAACCGGGCGCGGCTGAATAACACGACTCCCTGGCCAACCAGGGACGGGGGAAAAAGATGAAGGCCAAGGCGAAAGCCGCCGCAAAGGCGCGCGAGCGTATTGCCGTCTATCCGGGCACGTTCGATCCCGTGACCAATGGGCATATGGACATCATCGCACGGTCCGTGAAGATCGTGGACAAGCTGGTGGTGGCGGTAGCGGTGAACGCGGGCAAGGGCCCCCTGTTCTCGCTCAAGGAACGCACCGAGATGTGCCGGTCCGAGGTGGCGGCGCTGGACACCGGCGGCGCGGTGATCGAGGTGGTGCCGTTCGACAACCTGTTGATGGATTTCGTGGTGGGGCAGGGGGCCAACCTGATCATCCGCGGGCTGCGCGCCGTGTCGGACTTCGAATACGAGTTCCAGATGGCGGGCATGAACACGCGCCTCAACCCCAAGGTCGAAACCATGTTCCTGATGGCCTCGGAAAAGCATCAGTTCATCGCCTCGCGCTTGGTGAAGGAAGTGGCGCGCCTGGGGGGCGACATCTCCAGTTTCGTGCCGGCGGCGGTCAATCGCCGCGTCATCAAGAAGTACCGCGCCGCGTCCTGACCACTTTGAAACCCAAAAAAGCCCGAATTCCCGGGTAGATAGCACTCTTCGTGGCCCAGCCGGTCAGTCGCCTTGTTTCCCAGGGCGGGGCGGATTATGACTCGGGCGCTTTTTGAGGATTCAGAGCACTGTAATGAAGACGTTTTCCCTCCTGTCCCGGCGCACCCTTGTGGCCGCTTTTGGCGCCCTGATTCCCGGCGCCGCCCTGGCCGCCGCTGCGCCGGGTCCAGCAGCCACGCCCGCGGCAGCGCCCGCCGCTTCTCAACCTCCTGCAACCGGATCCGCACCCGTGCCCGCACCTGAACCACTCGATCTGCAAAACGCCCTTTACCTGGACCTGGAGTACGGCCGGGTGGTCATTAAGCTGCATCCGGAACTGGCGCCCAAGCATGTGGCGCGCATCAAGGAACTGGCGCGCCAGGGGTTCTACGACGGCCTGGTGTGGCATCGCGTCATCGACGGCTTCATGGCCCAGGGCGGCGATCCCAAGGGCGACGGCACCGGCGGTTCGGGCCAGAACATCCCGGCCGAGTTCAACGGCGGACGCCACACGCGCGGCGCCCTCTCCATGGCGCGCGCCGCCAATATCAACAGCGCCGACAGCCAGTTCTTCATCGTGCTGGCCGACAGCCCGCACCTCAACGGCCAGTACACCTATTGGGGCGAAGTGGTGTCGGGCATGGAATTCGTCGATCGCATCCGCAAGGGCGATCCGGAATCGAACGGCATGGTGCCCTACCCCGATCGCATCATCCGCATGCAGGTGGCCGCCGACGCCGAGAAGGCCGGCGACAAGTGGCCGCGCGAAACCGGCCCGGCGGCGAAAGCGAAGTAAGACCGCGTGACCCCGGGTCCTGATGCGCAGTCGCTGAAGGACGCAGCGCGCCAGGCTCTCGGCTCAGGACAGAACGCCGCGGCGGTGGGTCTCCTGGAATCCGCCGTCCAGATCGCACCGCAAGATAAAGGCGCATGGCTGGAGCTGGCATCGCTCTATGAGCAGGCCGGACGCATGCCGGATGCCTGGACGGCCTATCAGGCCGTGGTGCGCCTTGCGCCAAACGACCTCGACGTCCTCGCGCCATTTCTGGGCTTCCTGGTGCGCGGACGGCGCGTAGAGGGGATCATGCCCCTCTACCACCAACTCGTTTTACTCGGGTGGGGCGACGCGCGCGGCATGGCGGCCCTGGGCAACGCGCTCATCTCATTTTTCCAATATGCCGAGGCGGAACAGGTCTTCCGCCGCACGCACGCGTTGGCGCCGGAAAACGAGGTGGTGTTGCGCGGCCTCGGGATCGCCTTGAACGCCTTAAAGCGTTTCGATGAAGCGGTTGCCTGCCTGGAGAAGGTGGCCGACCCGCCGCCCGGCCAGCCCGTCAGCAAAGGCAACGTGATCGCACGCGTGCATCTGTTGTCGGCCCATGCCGGCGCGGCGCTGTCCGCGGGCAATGCGGCCGGCGCCGCGGCGTTGCTGAACGACGCCATCGATCTCGAAACGCAGCTGCTCGACCAGACGGTACCGGCGCCGGCGCCATCGCCGGTGTCGTCGCACTCCATCCACCGTGTTCTCTATATTGAGATAGAGCTCAAGGCCCGCGAGTTCGAGGCCCGCATGCTGCTCGCCATCCATGTGGCGGCGTTGGGGCTCGATGTCGTCATCGGCCAGAAGTCCAGTGTCAGCGGTTACGGCTACGCCAGCCTGCCGGCGGGAATCTTCCTGGTCAAAACCATGAACGGCGTGGACGTTGCGCGTATCACCGAAGCCAGCGCCGCCGGCCATATGGTGGTGGTGCTGGATGAGGAAGCGTTCGGCGGTTCGGGCAAGCGCCCGCTGTGGATTCGTCTCAATACGGATCCTCAGGCCATGGCGCGCGCCGATCTGATCGTTGCCCAGGGGCAGGAGTATGCCGATCTGCTGACCTCCGTGTTCCCGGACGCCGCGGGGAAAACCCAGGTGCTGGGTAACCCGCGGGTGGATTTGTACCGGCCGGAATTTCGCAAAGCTGACGCCCAAACGCGCAGGCGTATCGTGATCTGCTCGCAAAGCCAGGTGTGCAATCCCAAGGCGATTTCGTTCCCCGACCTGGTCGCGCTTCACGTGAAGGGCGTGCCCATGGCCGAAGCGCTCGGCCGCGAGGTGATTGCCGGTACCAAGGAGGTCTTCGGTTTCGAACTGGCCATGGTTCCGCAGCTGCAAGACGTCGTGTCGACGCTGGCCAGGAAATTTCCCGACACCGACATTCTCTTCCGGCCGCATCCGGCGGAAGACCCCGGTCTGTGGCAGCGCGCTTTCGCGGCTTTGCCTAACGTCACCGTCAGCAGCGCCGGTTCGTTCGCCGATGCCCTCGCGGACGCCAAGGCCGTGGTCTATGTGCGCGGCTGCGCCACGGGGCTTGAGGCGCATTTTCAGCGCGTGCCGATCATACGGTTCGATGGCGATGGCCGTGCCCCCGAGCCTGGGCATTGGATCTCCAGCGGTATGGGCTTCCCCGCGCGATCTGGCGAAGAGGTGATCGCCGCCCTGGGACGGATCGAGAACGGCGAAACGACCTGGGAGCGCGATCAAACCGTCGTCGCGGCGCATTTCCATGGCTTGGGCGAAGGCCTGGTCTGCCCCGGTGTCGCGAGGGCCCTGGCGGAGGCGGCGGGGCGCCGGGCGCTCCCCGATCCGTCAGCCGCGCCCAGCTCCGGGCGCTTACCGGCACAAAGACCCGGCAGCGGGACTTTGAGACCGCGAAGTTTCCGGCGACGGATGTTGCCGAGGTTGAGGCGCTCGCCGCCCGCCTGGCCGCCGCGGCAGGCCTGCCGCTTCCCCGCATCGAAGCCCTGGCTACCAACGTCTTTCTGTTGACGGGCACGGCCGGCTAGGCGGTCTTGGGTTAGGCGGCCTTGGGTTTCGCGGATTTTTGGCGCCGTCCCATGATGTGGGCGGCATTGTCCCGTCCGCCGCGCCTGCTCGGGCGCTGGGGGAGGAGATTGGTGAGCCGGGCTGGGTTCGAACCAGCGGCCATCGCATTAAAAGTGCGATGCTCTACCACTGAGCTACCGGCCCCCAAGTCGGGAACAGCGCGTTATATGGTCTTAGGGGAGGGGGGTCAAGAATTCGGTGCGCCGCCGCCGCCGGCTCCTAAGCCCTGCAATTCCACACGTTTTCAGCTCATTCTCCCGATCCCCGCCAGTGACGCGCGCCGCACAGAGCCGTTGCGCCGACGCACAAACGTGTAAGCTTCACCAAAATAGGTGATAGCGTTAAGGTGTCGTTGACCTTTCTCCCCTAAATTGCTCCATACGGCCAACCGCACAATTCGCGGTTTAAACAAGGGGGCACCATGTCCGGCGATATTACTCTCTCCAGCGCGACACGCACCAACCTGCTGTCGCTGCAGAATACCAGCGGGCTTATCGGCCAGACTCAGCAGCGCCTCGCCACGGGCCTCAAGGTCAACAGCGCCCTCGACGACGCGCTCGCCTTCTTCAAGGCGCGCAACCTCAATAGCCGCGCCACCGATCTGTCGGCCATCAAGGACCAGATCCAGGGCGGCGTCAGCGTCATCACCGCGGCCGTGCAAGGCCTTGAGTCGATGGAATCGGTGCTCAAGCAGATGA
>CANJOI010000219.1 GCA_947475365.1 Fidelibacterota bacterium
CCAGCCCGCCTGGGCGTAGACTTCCACATCGTCGCTGATCTGGAAGCTCGCGCGGGTGAACAGGTTCTGGCGCGAGGTGACCGGCACCAGCGACTGTCCGAACACGTCGGCAACCGCCGTGGAACGCCAGCCGCCGCCCGACATCAGCACGCCGGACACCAGCGAGCCGTATTGCAAGTTGGTGTAGCTGCCGCCCGGTCCGAAGATCACGCCCTTCAAGGGGCCCGAGGTGATCATGCCGCCCGGAGCGGCGTTCGACAGCGCGACGTTCTTGGTGGCGATCTGCGCCGGGACAGAGGTGCTCTGTCCCGCGGCGGTGCCGTAGGCCGGATTGTTGATGAAGCTGTAGCCCTGCTGGTTCCAGGGGCGGTTGTTCACCAGGATGCCGTCGTTGGCCGCCATTTCGCCGGAAATCAGGAAATGGCCACGGTCGCCGCCGAAGGTGACGCCGCTGGTGAGGCTGATCTTCCAGTTGCGGTCGTCGCCGTAGGTGGTCACGCCGCCCGAGGCTTCACCCTTGAAGCCGACGTACTTGGTGTCGAGCACGAAGTTGACCACGCCGGTGAGCGCGTCGGAGCCGTAGGCGGCGCTTGCGCCGCCCGTCACCACGTCCACGCGGCTGATGAGCTGCTGCGGCAATTCGGTGACATCGACAACACCGGTGTTGATGGAGCCGACGGTGCGCTGGCCATTGAGCAGCACCAGGGTGCGCACCGCGCCGAGGCCGCGCAGGTTGAGGCCGTTGATGGCGCCGTTGCCGCCGTTGATGACCGTGGTGGTCGAGGTCGGCGTGGTGGAGCCCGAGATGCTGGGCAGCGTGTTGACGTAGTCGGCGAGGTTGTTGGTCGCCGTATTCTGCATTTCCTCGACGCTGATCACGGACACGGGCGTCGGCGCTTCGTAGCCATCGCGCACGACGCGCGTGCCGGTCACGACGATTTCTTCCACCGCCGGCGCGGCCGCGGTCTGCTCGGCGGCTCGTGCGGGCGTGGCGGCCCCGGCCAGGAGAGCGGCGACGGCGGGCGTCGCGCTCAGAGTGGCAAGCATGCCCTGCTTGAACAGGCGCGACGTGCGGTGCGTGGAAACGACGTTCATTCGAGAAGCCCCCTTGATTGGACAGTGATGCGTCACCCATGGCGAGCGCCCCGGACACTCCCGACCGGCCGCCCCCGAAAGGTCAGAACTCAAACCGAAACCCGTGTTTGTCGCTTTCGCGCTCACGCTTTTGGCGGTGCGATGTCATCGATACCGCACTGCAACTGTCACTTTAGTGTTAAAATTTCCGGCTGACAACGATGTTTGATACTTCAATCATCAGCCGTCCCGCGATCTGGGCGCATGCGTCACCGCCGCGCCACACCCCCCGCGCAATGGTTAACCGGCCTGCTTTAACAGCCGGTCATCGCCGGGGCTTTCTGGAAACTTTAGCGCTGCTGGGCGGCGTCGTCGGCTTCGATCTGGATGTCGAAACCGTCCGGGTCCTTGATGTGCCAGCTGTTGTTATCCTTGCGCGGGCTGTGGCCGCGTTTCTCAAGTTCGGCCTTCACCTTGGCTTCGTCCCAATTGGCGATGGCATAGGCCATATGGTCGATGGTGCCCTTGGCTTCCGGCGTGCGGGCGTTGCGCACCACCAGGATGGAGTCCCCGAACGACAGCAGCGCCTGCTTGCCGTTATCTTTCGATACCGTCATGCCGAGCAGCTCGGCATAAAAATCGCGGCTCTTGGCGTAGTCGGCGACGTTATAGGAAATGTGGTTCACCGAGATCGCCTTGAACGGCGACGCGGGCGCGGCCGCCTTCGCCAGGGTGGGCACGCCGGCCGCGGACACCGCCGCGGCCACGGTCAGCTTCTTCACCAAATCGCGGCGCGACATGCGCCCATTCTCGAAGTCGCCCAACAGGCCGCTGACGATAGATTCTTCCATGACATCCCCCGATGTGTGTGCTGAAAACAAAACGGCCGGTGAAGGAAACCCCTCACCGGCCGCCGCAAACTGTCTTAGCGCGCGGGCTTCAGTGACGGCGCGCCGTCATCCTTGACCACCTGCTTGGCCGGGTACTCGACAAAGGCCTGCGCGAACTTCATCAGCACGGCGCCGGAGATGGCGGTGTTCTTGCCGTCCTTGCCGGGATAGGCGTCCGCCAGTTCCTTCATCTTTTTGTACATGCCGTGCGCATCCGTGCGGCCGTAGGCCTGCACGAAGGTGTTAAATTCCTTGTTGAAGTTGAAGTAGAAGCGGTTGATGTCGACATAGCCCGCGGCCACGCCCTCGGCGTAATCGGACGACACCTTGAGCACCAGGACGCCGTCGCGGAACAGGTCCTCGATCGGCGTGCGGTTGCGTGTGTCGATCATCTTCAGCACCGGCACCGGCGTGGTGCGCAGGACGCCATCGACGATCTTGCCTTTAAGGGTTTGCGTGAACTTCTTGGCCCAGCGGGTATCGATGCGCTGGGTGCCGCCGGGCAGCATGCGGTCGCCGCCGGAATCGGTCATGAGCTTGTCGAGGCCGCGCGTGATCTTGACGTCGACATCCGCGTCGTTCGCGAGGCTGTCCACATTGGTCAGTTCGACGATCATGCGATTGAAGGTCACATTGCGGACGTAGTTGCCGCCGACCCCGTAGATGGTGCCGTTGGGGCCGCGCATATTGTCGTCACAGCCGATGACGCGGAACAGCTGGTTGTCGATGCCCTTCTCGCCCTCGGGGCTGGTGAAATCGTTCGGCCCGACCTTGCCGTCAAGATTGGCGCCGTAAGAGGTCGTCCCGCCGGCGAGGATGTATTCGAAGGTGTCCGGGCTGGTGTCAGGGTTCCAGATCGAGCCCTCGAGCGCGATCTGCGTGTCCTTCAGGCTGTACTTGCCGGGCGTGCGGTCCGGGAACATCTCCTTGAAGCGTTCGCGCGGGCCCCATTTTGAAAGGCCGTTGGGGCATTCATCCTTGCCGCCCGGCGTCTGGTAGACCGCCCACTGGCTATCGGTCATCACATAGGAGATGGCGCGGTTCTTGAGCGCCTGTTCACCCGGCGAGACCGCCGCGGCCGGCACGCTCGTGCCCAGCACTCCCGCAACCGCGGTGGCGAGCAGCGCACGCTTCAGGATCAGAGACATGGCAAACTCCTGCTTCGAAATTAATGACCGACGCCGAGACTTAGTAACTCTTACTCACGTCCGAAAAAGACGTTCTTGATGAAATACGCGGTGTAGCCGTTGTTCAGGCCTTCGCTCTCGCCGAACTGGTGGCCCATGATATCGCCGGGCTCCAGGTCGCCTTCATAGGTGTAAACCGGGCGGTCGCGGAACGCCCAGACCGACATGGCGCCCGCCTGCCCTTCCTGGGCGCGGCGGCCGGTGTTCGGGTTGATCCACATCACCGTCCATAGCCCGCTTTCACTCTTGGCGTTCTTGGCGGCCGGAACATAAGGGAACTGCTGCTGGCAGCGGACGGGATCGCCACGGCCGCAAATCGCCAGCCGGTAATCCTGCACCGCCTCGGGATAATCGCAGGACAGCTGGTCGGAGGTGTCTTCCTGGCAGTTGTAGACGTAGAGCGTCTTGCCGTGTTTATCGGCGAGCACGATGCCGGTGATGGTATCCTGCTGCGTGAATTCCTTGGGCGGCGGCAGTACGGTCTGCACATAAACCTCGCGCCAGCCGGGCACATCGCCGCCTTCGTCGTTCAGGTCCGGCGCGCCCAGGAGCTGCGCGCGGGTGTAGAGCGGCCGCCCGCGGAACGCCCATTGACGGATGCCGGGCTCACGCTCGAACACGTTGAACTGGCCGCGCGATTCCGCCAGCGCCGAGGCGTACACCGGCTTCCAGTCGTTGAGGCACTTGGCCGTGCAGTTGGACCTGTTGGGCTGGTCCTTGTCCCAGGTATAAACCATGGCGCGGCCATCGGCCCGGAGCATGCGGCCCCGGATGGTGGAGTTCACGGTGAACACCGGGGGCACGTTGGAGGCCGGACCGACGACATTGCGCCCGCCGGCCCGCCCGCCCGGACCGGCCGCGGTGGTGCCGAGCACGTCGCCGGGGCCATGGTCGAGGAACGAGGTGTAGACCGCCTGGTTGCGGTAGGCCCACTGCTTGCGGCCGTCGTCGCGAGTGATCACGCTCCAGGCTCCCACCGGCTTGGCGTCGGCGTCGGCCAGGGCTGGCGGCCACACTTGCGCGCAAGTCGGGCGGTTCTCGGCGTTGGGAACGGTCAGGCCCGGCGGATAAGGCTCCATATGGCCGCCGGTCACGGTCACGCGCTCGTCGGTGCAGGCCGACTTACCGGCGTAATCCCCCGCTGAGCCGATACGCAGGCCACGGTGCGGCCAGTTATAAAGCGTGTGCCCCTTGGCGTCCGCGAACACCGGGCCATCGCGTTCGGTCACGATCACCTGGAAGCCCGGCGGCAGAGGTTCCGCCACATAGTCCTCGATCAGGGTGTCGGACTTCTTCGGCGCCGCCGCCTGGGCGGCGAAAGACACCACGGCCAAGGCCGCAACCAGTCCAGCGATCTTTGTGTTCACGCGCATGCCGTGCTCCCGCTTACGCGACAATTTCGCCGATGGGCGTCGAGGACTCGTTGCTCTTGGTGCCGAAGGATTTCACGTCCATCCCCATCAGGCGCATCATGGTGTAGCCGACCGCGCCATTCGAGGCACCTTTGCCGTCGATATGGTATCCGGTCTTCATCCTGCCGCCGGCGCGGCCCGCGGCGAACAACGGAATGCCGTCGTTGGAATGGATGCGCGCGAGGCCCGACTCCGACGTGCAGTAGATCAGGCAGTTGTCGAGCAAGGTGCCGTCGCCTTCCTTGATCTTGGTGAAGGCCTCGACGAAGTCGGCCATCTTCTCCATGGCGCGCTGGGTGAACCACGACACCACCGGCTGATATTGCAGCTTGTCGTCCACCGGCTCCTCGTGGGTAGTGGTGTGGTGCGGCTTCTCGTAACCCACTTTGATCGTGGCCGCCTGGGCCGCGGAATAGGCCATGTTGAACACGCGGGTCTGGTCGCAGGCCACGGCCATGACCATGAGCTGGGTCATGAGGTCGTGACGCGCGGACACCAGTTCGGACGCCATGCCCGCCTGCGGGTCCTTGGGCCCGGACGGCGCCTTGCAGGAGGCGATCGGCGTGGGCTTGGTGAGCTGCAGATCGAACTGATGCTCGAGGCTGCGCAGGCCGGCGAAATACTGCTCCAGGCGCTGCTTGTCCTCGGCGCCCACTTCCGACATCAGCGACGTGGTCTGCTCCAGAACGCCCGACAGCACGCTCTTGCGCGCCATGATCCGCGGGTTGGGCGTGAAGGTGGGCGCGTTCGGATCCTGGAAATCCGGTCCGAACAGACGGGTGTAAAAGTTGACCGGCGAATATTCGGCGGGGTTGAGGGTGCCTGCTTCGTAGGAGAAGCTGGTCTGCGCATCGCCCGTGGCGGTGGCGTTCAGCAAAGGAAACCGCGTCGTGCGGCCGATCTGGCGCGCGATCAGGGTGTCGATGGTCGAGGCCGGACGGTCATTGCGGCTGTCGGGCGCCTGGCCGGTCTTGGTGATCACCCAGCCGGTGTAGTGGCACAGGTTGGGGGCGCCGTCGCGGTATCCATTGTAGTTCGAGAACATATTGATGTGCTTGCGCACCTTCTGGAGCGGCGCCGACTCCTCCGGGAATTCGAAATTGGTCCCGGTCTTGGCGGGGTTGAAGATGCGCGCGTTCATGCCGCAGCCCCAGAACCAGGTGCCGAAACGCAGCGGCATGGGCGAGCCGTCCGCCAGCGCGGTGCCGTTTCCGTTGAGGAAGCAGTTGAGCAGCGGCAGCGATACCGTGACCGCACCACCGTTCAGCATACCCCGCAGGACGCGACGACGATTGAAACTGGCCATGGGAACCTCTTGTGCTCTCTAAGAACTACTGGGCGGCGGTCTGCGGTGGAAGCGTCGCGGTCCTGACGTCGGGTTTGCCGGCGTCGCGCACCGTGGCGAAGGTGTCGCTCAAGGCAATCGCCCGCAGCAATTCCGGCAGGCGGTAGCCGCCCTTGGCGAAGCGGGCCTCAAAATAGCCGAGGGTCTTGGTTTCGTCGGACGACAACACGCTGCCGGTGGCGTAGCTGTAGACGCGCTTGACCAGGCACGACGACAGCGCCGGCGCGTCATGGAGTTTTTGGCCGAGGCCCGCCGCATCGGCGAAGTTTTGGTTGTCGAGGCTGCCGCTGGCGTCGATGGCCGCGCCCTTCTCGGTCTCGCGGTACTGGCCGCTGCCGTCAAAGTGCTCGAGCGCGAGGCCGATGGGATCGGTGATCTTGTGGCAGCCGGCGCAAACCGGATTGGTGCGATGAAGCGCCAGCCGGTCGCGCTGGGTCTTGATCTTGGGGTCGGGGTTCTCGAGCGCCGAGAAATCGACATTGGCCGGCGGGCTCGGCACCGGCTGGCACAGCAGCAGTTCGCGCAGCGCCTTACCA
>CANJOI010000220.1 GCA_947475365.1 Fidelibacterota bacterium
TGGTACTGGCCGGCGCTGAAGCCTTGGGCGAACGCCGCGCGGTGGCGGCGCCCAGCCTTCTCAGCGAGGCCGACCGCGCGTTCCTGCGCCAGCACGTAAAGCTCGGGATCATTCCGGACGTAGGACACCAGCTGGTGACGCAACGTCCTCAGGAAACCTTTGCGGCCGCCAAGGCCTTCGCGGACACGCTGGCTTAACGGATATCGGCTTCGCCGACCCAGAGGTGATAACTGTCGCTCTGGCCGTGCGCGACATTATGCAGGCGCGCGATCAGCGATGACTTCAGCTCGGTACCGGTCTTGAGCAGCAGGTGGCCGCTGCCATCGACGATATCGCGCGCCAGGATCGCGCCGGGCTGCACGTCCGCGAGGATGCACATGTGTACGTTCTTCAACACGACAGGCTTGCCGGGGTCGGGTGCGCCCGCGCCGCTGACGTCGCGCCGGGGCAGGGGCCGGGCATGGGCCAGTGACGGGTTGAAGGCGTGCAGGTCCGCTGGCGGCACATGTTTGGTCTTCGCCGGCGCCGGCGTGTCGGCGGTGACGCCCGGCACTGCCGCGTAATGACTGGCGAGCCGCAGTTCCCAGGTGCGGTTCAAACCATTGGCGACGGTCTTGATCAGCTTCTCGAAGGACAGAGGCGCCACGGCGAAGCCGTTGACGTCCAGGGCCATGGCGGATTTGACGGCGGCGGCGTCGGCGCGCGCGGTCAGGATCACCACCGGCGTGCGCGGCGGGGTCTTCATCAGACTGCGGCCACGGATCAGGCGCAGGAGCTCCAGCCCGCCCACCGGCGCCATGTCCCAGTCGCTGATCACGCAATTGATGAGCTGGCCGTAGCGGCCCAGAGTCTCGACCGCGCTTTCGATGCTGGTGGCGTGTTTCACGTCCTTGGCGCCCGCGCGCGCCAGTGCGGTGTGAACCATGTCGCGGAAGAAGGCCTTATCGTCCGCCACCAGGAAGGTGAGTTTGGAAAAGTTGATTCCGGCGAGTGGGCCCACGTGAATGCCTGCGCTGGACACGGGTTCCTCCCCTAAAGCGCTGCCGAAGGTGTGAGGTGGCGGACCTTAGGCAACTGGAAGTGGATGCCCACACCAACGAATGACGCGCGCAATAGTTGCGCTTATTTGGTATCTTCCGGGGAAAATTTATACAATATATTGATATATCTAGTGTTTTAAGGAAACTTCTCAGCGATCGCCAATCCAGACGCAGTAGCTGTCGGACAGGGCGTAACCGACATTGCGTAGCCGCTCCAATACCGCTGGTTTCAGCTCGGTCCCGCAGGAGGCGAGAACATGCCCCTCCCGGTCTTTGAGGTCGCGGGCCAGAACCACGCCCGGGTTGACGTCGTCCAGGATGCACATCCGCACGTTCCGGAGCGGTTTTGGGCCGAAGGCCGTGTCACGGCGGCTGAAGGGCCTGGCGCCGCCCAAGGGGTGCGCATGGCGCGGGACGACCCCCGGGACCTTGCGCAGCGGGACTTTGTCGATGACGGGGGCCGGCGGCATAACGCCATGCACAGATGCGTAATGGCGGGGCTGTTGCAGGATCCAGCTGCGGGTGAGGGCGCCGCCGACGGTCTCGATGAGCCTTTCCAAGGACACTGGCGCCACCACGAAACCGTTCACATCCAACTCCATGGCGGCGCGGACGGCTTCCGGATTGCTGCGGGTGGTCAGGATGATGACGGGCGTGCGCGGTGAGGCGCCGGTGACGGTGCCAGCGCGGATCATGCGCAAAAGCTCGATGCCGCCCACGGGCGTCATGTCCCAGTCGCAAACCACACAGCCAATATTCGCCCCGAGGTGGGCCAGGATATCCAAGGCTTTATCGGTGTCGGCGGCTTCGCGCACACCTTTGACTTTGGTCAGGAAGGCGGAGCGCACCATGTCGCGGAACAGCGGCTTATCGTCGACAACCAGGAGACTCGTGCGGGAGAAGGCTGCCGCCAGCGCGTCGGTGAGGGTCATGGTCTTGCCCATTTGAACAGTGGCCCGTCCTGAGAGGGGAGACTCCCCGCGCCGGAAAACACCCGCTGCCATCCGGCGAATCACTAACGCGACGGATGCAAAACTGTTCCGGCCCTGCACCTGCGAATCAATGTGACAGGCGAGGCCGGTGGGCCCATGCGTCTTGCTCCGGCGGTCGGCATAAGGGAACATTGCCGATTGCTGTCGCCCGCGGGGAAACATCCGGGCGCGGCGCATCAGGAGCAGGACCACGCATATGCTCTCATTGAACCGCGCGTTGCTGGTGTCGGCGGCGGCGCTTTTCGCCGCCACGGCCCCCATGACCGTCTGGGCCCAGGCCGCGCCCGACTATTCGAAGGTCGAGATCAAGACCACCGACCTCGGCAACAAGACCTACATGCTCGAAGGCCAAGGCGGGAATATCACCGTTGCCGTGGGTGACGACGCTGTGCTGATGGTGGATACCCAGTTCGCGCCGCTGCACGACAAGATCAAGGCCGCGGTCACCAGCATCAGCGCGCTGCCGCTCAAGACCGTCATCAACACGCACTACCACGGTGACCACACCGGCGGCGATGGCGCCTTCGCCAAGGACGGCGCGACGGTGCTGGCCCATGACAACGTCAAGAAGCGGATGACCGAAGGCTCGACCAACGCGCTCACCGGCGCCAAAACCGCGCCGGCCTTGGACAAACTGCCGACCAAGACCTACAGCGGCGATAAGGCCGAGGTAGAACTCAAGGGCCGCAAGGTGCAGGTGGGTCACCCCGCCAATGCCCATACCGACGGCGACAGCTATGTATTTTTCGCCGACGCCAATGTGCTTGCCACCGGCGACATTGTCAGCATTTTCGAAGGCCGCTACCCCAATGTGGACGTCGGCGTGACCGGCAACATCAAAGGCGTGATCGCCGCGGTCGATACCTATCTCAAACTCTCCAACGACCAGACCAAGATCGTGCCCGGCCACGGCCCGGTGCTGACCAAGGCGCGCTTGCAGGAGTACCGCGACCTGGAGGTGAGCGCGCGCGACGCCGTGCAGAAGGCCATGACCGGCAAGAACGAGGACGAAACCGTGGCGGCCAAGCCGCTGGCGGCGATCGATCCGAAAGTGAAGTCGACCCCGGAGGCCAGCGATAACTTCGTGCGTTTGATCTACAAGTCGCTGAAGTCCTGACAGGCGGCTGTTCAAAATCCGCGGCGTCGGCAGGCGGCCGAGCGCATGCTCGGCCGCCTGCCGTCACCCGGATGCGCACTGATCAATGATGTGGTTGCCGTTGCAGGGCCTTTTCCCTACGATGCGCCGCACACACACACGCGCGATGCCTGCGCACCAACATCTGCCCGCGCGCGCAAAATAAAGGACTTTCGAAATGAAACAGTGGTGGATCATCGGCGCCTTGGTGGTCGTGGTTGCGGTCATCGCCTTTGTGATGGTAGGGCGTAAGCCCGCTCCCCCCGCAGAGGAACCCGCCGTGACCGCAGTGCCCACCGCTCCCGCCGACCCCAACGAGACGTTCCTCGCCGATAACCTGAAAAAGCCGGGCTGGAAGGCCACGGAAAGCGGCCTGCAGTACAGCATCGAGAAAGCCGCCACCGATCCGGCGGCGGTCAAACCGGCCGAAGGCAGTGAAGTGACCGTGCACTACGAAGGCAAGCTGGTCGACGGCACCGTGTTCGACAGCTCCTACGCCCGCAACGATCCGGCCACGTTTCCGCTCTCGAATGTCATCCGCGGCTGGCAGGAAGGCGTGCCGATGATGAAGGTCGGCGAGATCTGGAACTTCGCCATTCCGCCCGGCCTGGGCTACGGCAGCCGCAACGCTGGCCCGATCCCGGCCGGGTCGGTTCTGCTGTTCAAGGTCGAACTCCTCAAGGCTCCCACACCTGCTCAGTAAGGTGCGGTCATTACCGCTCATCGCGGCGCTGGTCCTGTTCGCGACCGGCGCCGCGGCCGGGCCGTTGGAAGACGGCATCGCGGCCTATAACCGCGGCGATGCCAGGACCGCCCTCAAACTGTGGCAACCGCTGGCGGATGCCGGCAATCCGGACGCACAGGTCAATATCGGCGTGCTGCATGCCAACGGCGAGGGCGTGCCACAAAGCTATGCCGAGGCGCTGACGTGGTACCGCAAGGCCGCGGATCAGGGCGACGTTTTTGCGCTCAATAATCTCGGCCTCATGTACATGCGCGGGCAGGGCATCACCGCCAGCGACCGCATGGCGGTACAGCTTTACCGGCAGGCAGCCGACAGGAATTTCGCGCCCGCGCAGTTCAATCTCGCCACCATGTATGCGCAAGGGCGAGGTATCGAGAAGGACAAAGCCGAGGCTTATAAATGGCTGACATTGGCGATGGCGGCCTACCAGCCGGGCGACGAGGCCAAACGCGACGATGCAGAGGACTTGCGCGCCGATCTCGCCAAGGACATGACGCCGGCGGAGGCCGCCGAAGGCGAACGGCGGGCTAAAGACTGGACAACGGCGGCGAAAAAAAAACTGATCAGGCTTTGATCCACACCATCGCGAAACTCACCGGCCGGTGACGCCACGCTTCCCACTTGGGTTTCAGCGCGATCCAATCGTCGCCAATCAGGCTTTCTTCCATTTCCGCGAGGGTGAGCCCCGCCGCCGTGGCGGCGTGGACGTGATCGCTCATCAGATGCACATGGCTCTTGATGGTCACAGATCCGCCGCTGGCGCGGTCGAAATGGGTTGGAATGCCCTGCATCAGAAAGAACGGGTGGTAGCCCACGCAAATGAACCGCCCGCCCCTCCGCAGGAGCCGCGCGGCTTCCTGATAGAGCGGGGTGAGGGACGGGAGGTGCTCCTGCGCCAGGTTTTCGGTGACGAGATCATAGGCGCCTCCCTCGAAACCGCTTGCCCCAAGGTCGCCCTGTTTGAGCGTGGCGTAAATTCCGCGCGCGCGGGCCTTGTCCAGCATGGGGCCGGTCAGGTCGATGCCGTCGAGCGCGCCCACGCCTTGCGACTTGAGCCAGGCGCCGATCCTGCCGGTGCCGCAGGCGAGATCCACCGCGCGGCGCGCGCCCGCCCAATCCACGCGTAGCCGCTTGAGCAGCCGGATGTCCATGAGGTCGAGGACGGTGCCCTCATAGGTGGCCGCCCACTCGCCGTAGCCGTCTTCGACCGAGAGCACCGGGTAGTTGCGCTTATCGAAGGGCGCGAAATCCATCGCCCGGCTCCGTTTCAGCGGTTGGGTTTACTTCGCCGCGGGCGCGGGGGCCGGTGCTGCTTTTGGCGCAGGCGCAGGCGCCGCCGCGGCCATCTCGGCCACGAAATCTCCTTCGCCTTGGTCAACGACCATGGAACGCTCGAAGGACACATAGTGGAACCGGTGCGCGGTGTTGCCGCCGTGGATCGCGAAACCCAGGCTATAGGTCTTGCCCGGCACGATCGCCTTATGCAGGCCATCGGCCTTCATTTTGCGGCTGAAGATGACGGTGGTGACACCCTTGGCGGTGGTGGATGACACGGCGACCGCGGGTTTCGCGTTCTCGGTGCGCTTCTCGAGGATAATGCCGTCCACCGGTGAGGTGCGCTTACCGGGATTGATGCGCGCCTGCCAGTATTCCAGGTAATTGCCCTCGGCCCGCATTTTGGCGAGTTCTTCCTCGGGCTTCACGAGGATGGCGCTGCCTTCCCCGGGCATGCGTGAGGTCATGAGGTACTTTGTCACCTTCTCGTCGCCGCGGTTCATGCTGTTGACATCGTCATGGCACACGGACCAGCAGCCGGCGCGGGTCATTTCCGGCACCGTGCCGTCGTCCAGCATCATGGTGACCTTGGTTTCCCAGTCTTTGTCCTGGCCGGCGTTGGGCTGCTCGCCCAATTCGAAGTCCAGGCGCGTGTAGAAGGTATCGGCGTCATGGGCCACTTTCACCGCCATCTTGATGGCGCCCGGCTTGCCGGGGATGGGGGTCGGCTCAATGTCCTTCTCGGCGTGGACCAGGCTGGAGCCGAGCGGATCCTCGTCGATATTGCCGTGGCAGGAAAAGCAGTTCTTGCCGGCGATGAATTTGCTGCGGCCGGAATGGCGGCCTGGGCTCATCAGGCGTTCCCAGGCGACCTGGGCGGGGTAGAACACCCAGACATTCTTGGACTTTACTTTGGACCAATCGGGGGCCGCAGACGCGCCGGTGGCGGTCAAAAGGGCCGCGGCGGACACCGCCAGAACACCTACAATGCGCGAAATTCCAGATGACACTTTACGCTCCTCACGATTATCGTCAGCGGTCAGGAAGGTACCCGAATATGGCTATGGCGGAAGAAAAATCGGCGCGAGCGGACGGCAACACGGGGGAAAAGTTTGGCCCCGTGGCCATGTTCCTGCACTGGGCCATTGCCCTCGGAATCGTGCTGTCGGTGACATTCGGGCTGATTTCCGGCTATGCCGATTCCGCCGAAGTCACCCAGTCCACCATGCAGGTTCACCAGTCGGTCGGTGTTACA
>CANJOI010000221.1 GCA_947475365.1 Fidelibacterota bacterium
TTCACCAGGATGACGCGGTAACCCTCCTCGCGCAGCGCCTTACAGGCTTGCGCGCCCGAGTAGTCGAACTCGCAGGCCTGGCCGATGACGATCGGCCCGGCGCCGATGATCAGGATGCTCTTGATGTCTGTGCGTTTGGGCATGGCTCAGGCTACGCTCCAGAACCCTCTCCCCGATGGGGAGAGGGCAGGGTGAGGGGGAAATGAGGAGATCGGGAGTCGACACGGCGCGAAAACTGCGACGGGCGTCCACTGAAGCGGAAAAGCGGTTCTGGGCCGCAGTCCGCGACCGGCAAATCAATGGCGCGAAGTTCCGGCGGCAGGTTCCCGTGGCAGGTTACATTGCGGACTTCCTGTGTATCGACGCCAAGCTGATTTTGGAAATCGATGGCGGGCAACACAACCAGAGCGCCGACGCCGAGCGCACGGCGGCGTTGAATGCCGCCGGCTATCGCATCGTGCGCTTTTGGAACAACGACGTCCTGACCAACCTGACGGGCGTCCTGGAAACGCTCGCCACCGCGCTGACGCGCGCGTGAGCTCCCCCTCACCCGCTCGCGATGCTCGCACCCTCTCCCCGGCGGAGAGAGGGTTTGGAAGCGCCTGTTTGGGCTTCCCATGGCGTCAGGCCTTCTTCCGCTGGTCGGCCATCAGCTTGGTGAAGCGATGGAACAGGTAATGACTGTCCTGGGGGCCGGGCGAGGCCTCCGGGTGGTACTGGACCGAGAACACCGGCTTGTCGACGCTGCGCATGCCTTCAACGATGCCGTCGAACAGCGACGTGTGCGTCTCGATCACATTTTTGGGCAGGGTGGCGCGGTCGACGCAGAAGCCGTGGTTCTGCGAGGTGATCTCCACCTTGCCGGTTTCCAGGTCTTTCACCGGCTGGTTGGCGCCGCGGTGGCCGCGGTCGAGCTTGTAGGTCTTGGCGCCGAAGGCCAGCGCCAGCAATTGGTGCCCTAAGCAGATGCCGAACACCGGCTTGCCGGTGGCGATGACCTTCTGGATTTCCGGCACGGCGTAGACGCCGGTGGCGGCGGGGTCGCCAGGGCCGTTGGACAGGAACACGCCGTCGGGCTGGTGGCGGAGGATTTCCTCGGCGGTGGCGGTGGCGGGCACCACGGTCACCTTGCAGCCGGCATCGGCCAGGCAGCGCAGGATGTTCAGCTTGGCGCCGTAATCGACCGCGACCACGTGGAACTTGGGCTTTTCCTGTTCGCCGTAGCCGGCGACCTTGTCCCAGCGGGTCTGGGTCCACGCATAGGTCTGGCGGCAGGTGACGTCCTTGGCGAGGTCCATGCCGTTGAGGCCGGGCCAGGCCTTGGCCTGTGCGATCAGTTTGGGGATATCGAAATTACCGCTGGGATCGTGGCAGATGACACCGTTGGGGGCGCCCTTGTCGCGGATCAGGCGGGTGAGGCGGCGGGTGTCGATCCCGGCGATGCACGGCAGGTTATTGGCCTTCAGCCAGACGTCGAGGTGCTGGCGGGCGCGGTAGTTGGACGGCTCGGTAATATCGGCGCGCAGGATACAGCCGCGGGCGGCCGGGGTGACGCTTTCCAGGTCTTCGAGGTTCGCCCCGACGTTGCCGATATGAGGGAAGGTGAAGGTGATGATCTGCCCGGCGTAGGACAGGTCGGTCAGGACTTCCTGGTAGCCGGTGATGGAGGTGTTGAACACCACCTCGCCGGCGTTGCTGCCCGCGGCGCCGAGCCCGTGCCCCCAAAAAACCGTGCCATCGTGCAGAACCAGAACGGCCGTTGCACCGGCGGGCTTCTCAGGCACAGTTTCGGAGGCCATAGGTGCAAAACGCTCCTGAGCTAAAGTTCGCACCCGCCCTTGCCGTTCTTCTCCCGAGCGTGGAGATGAGCGGCCTCGCGTGTGCACAAGTTGTGTGACTGAAGACCGGTGTTTAGGCACTGCACCCCCCCGAGTCAACCTGCGTTTTCCCGCTTTATTTTCGCGGGTGATTTGCACCTGAAGTTTTTGCCAAGGCCGCCGGTTTCCTTTAGCTTCGCTTCTTTCCGCCCATCAGGATTCGAGAGACAAATGTTGCGCACCCGCTTCAGCGAGGCGTTGAAAGACGCCCTCAAGTCCAAGCAAGACCGGGTGGTGCATACCGTCCGCCTGATCATGGCCGCCTTGAAGGACAAGGACATCGCCGCCCGCCCCAAGGGCATCACGGCGATCCCCGACGAAGAAATCCTGCAGATGATGACCGGCATGGTGAAGCAGCGCCGGGAAAGCATCGAAATGTACGAAAAAGGCGGCCGGCCGGAGCTGGCCAAGGCCGAGCAGGAAGAGATCGACATCATCCAGGGCTTCATGCCCAAGCAGATGGACGAGGCCGAACAGACCACGGCCATCAAGGCCGCCATCGCCCAGACCGGCGCCTCGTCCGTAAAAGACATGGGCAAGGTCATGGCCGTGCTGAAGGAAAAATACGCCGGCCAGATGGACTTCTCGAAGGCGTCGGGCCTGGTGAAAGCCAACCTGGGCTAAAAGCCAGCGGTTTAGATCCCCCTCACCCCAACCCTCTCCCCCACGGGGAGAGGGGGCCGAGCCTCAGCGAGGCGGTGAGGGGGATATGACTCGCCGCCACAGGCGGCTCCTCTAAAATGGCGGCCATGGCCACCTTCACACCCCAGTTCCTGGATGAGATCCGCGCCCGGATTCCGGTGTCGTCGGTGGTCGGCAAGCGGGTCAAGCTGATCCGCCGCGGCCGCGAGTACATCGGCCTGTCGCCGTTCTCCAACGAAAAGTCCCCGTCCTTCACCGTCAGCGACGAGAAGGGCTTCTACCATTGCTTCTCCACCCAGGAGCACGGGGACATCTTCACCTTCCTGATGAAGACCCAGAACCTGTCGTTCCCGGAGGCGGTCGAGCGCCTGGCGGAAGAGGCGGGCGTGGAGATGCCGCGCCAGAGCCGGGAGGACGTGCAGGAGGCGGCGCGCGTCACGCTGTTGCAGCAGGCGGCGGAGGCGGGCTGCGGGATCTTCGAGGAGGCTTTGCGTGGGTCCGAAGGCCGGCGCGCGCTGGCCTATCTGAAGGAAAGCCGCGGCCTCACGGAAGAAACCCTCAAGCGGTTCCGCCTCGGCTACGCACCCAACGGCAATGTGGTGAAGAGTAAGCTGCTGGCGCGCGGCGTGAAGGAAGACCTGCTCCTGGAAACGCGTCTGGTGTCGCCGGGTAAGGATGGGCGCGAATCCTTCGACTTCTTCCGCGACCGCGTCATGTTTCCGATCACGGACGCGCGCGGACGGCCGGTGGCCTTCGGCGGCCGCGTCATGGGGGATGGTGAACCGAAATACCTGAACTCCCCGGATACGCCCCTGTTTCATAAAGGCCAGATGCTCTACGGCCTGTCGCTCGCGCGGGAGAAGGCCTCGGCGGAGCGGGAGATCATCGTCGCCGAAGGCTACATGGACGTGATCGCCCTGGCCCAGGCCGGGTTCACCAATGCGGTGGCGCCGCTGGGCACCGCGCTGACCGAGACCCAATTGGCTCTGCTGTGGCGCTTCGCGCCGGAGCCGATTCTGTGTTTTGACGGCGACCGCGCCGGGCGCGCCGCCGCCCTGCGGGCGGCAGACCGCGCGCTTCCGGTGCTGAAACCCGGATACTCGCTGCGCTTCGCCATCATGGCGGGCGGCAAGGACCCGGACGAAATCTGCCGCCGCCAAGGTCCCGCCGCCATGGCCGAGATCCTGGCGGGCGCTGTGCCCTTGTCCGAGGTGGTGTGGAGTCAACTTCTGGCCGAGCACCCTGCCGATACACCCGAGCGCCGCGCTGGCTTCGAAAACCACGCCATGGCCAAGGCGGGCCAGATCGCCGACGAGACGGTGCGGAACCAGTACCGGCAGATGTTCAAGAACAAGCTTTATGAGCTGTTCCGGCCGGCGCCGTTCGTTCCGGGGCGCGGCGGAGCGGGAAAAGGCGGGTTCCGGGGCAAGGGGGGCGTCCGAACCGGCGCCAGGACAGGGCGGGCCTCCGCGTTTCCCCAGGTGTTCCCCCGGCCGGCCGCCGGGACCGAGGACATGCGGGGTATGAGCGCCCGGGTGCTCCGGGAACGGATTCTGCTGGCCACGGCCCTTAATCACCCGGAGATCGTCGAACGGGTGGAAGAACGCCTCGGCGCGCTGGCGTTTTCTGACGCTCGCCTTGACTCGCTGAGGCAAAGCGCCTTATTGCACCTAGCTCAGACCCAGGAGCTTGATTTTGCTACGCTGCGGGGCCAATTAGCATCTCAAGGATTTGCCCAGGAGCTCGCGAATCTTTTAGATTCAGACATTTATGTCCATGCGGGCTTTGCGAAGCCGCAGGCTTCTGCGGCGCAGGCTCTGGCAGGCTGGGATCATACCTATGCCCTGATCCAGCGGGCCGACCTTGAGGCGGACCTCAAGCGCGCAGAACAAGATGTGGCGGAGAACCCGTCTGAGCAGACGATCGCGGCTTATAACGCGCTATACGAACAGACCGTACCGGTCGAAGACGATGAGCAGGATGCAGGCCGCGGTTAACGTAAGTACGGAAAAGTCGTTTTGTTTCAGTATATTAGAAATGTGACGCTGGAGCCCTGAATGGCGACCAAAGCGGCCTCTAAGACCAAGTCAGCAAAAGCGGGCTCGAAACCCGCCGCCAAAGCGCCTGCCAAAGCGGCGCCCGCGAAGGGCAAGGCTGCCGCCAAGGCGCCCGTGAAGCCTGCCGCGAAGGCCAGTGCCAAGCCGGCGAAGGACGCCAAGGCCGCGGCCAAGTCCACGGCCTCCCCAGGGGCATCCAAGGCCGCAACGGCCGCCCCTGCCAAGGCGTTAACACCCGCCAAAGGCGGTGCCAAAGAAGCCCACCCGAAATCCTCCGCGAAGGGGGCGCCGCCTGTCGCAGCCGCGCCCGCCGCCAAGACCAAAATTAACGTACCAGGAGCTAAACCCTCGATGGCGACCAAAGCGGCCACTGCAGAAAAAGAAGAACCCCAAGAGGCCGCTGCTGCTGCCACTCCCGGTGATTCGCCTTTGCTCGACTCCACCAATGCCTCGATCAAGAAGCTGATCGCGAAGGCCAAGGAACGGGGTTACATCACCTACGACGAACTCAACGCCGCGCTGCCTTCGGAGGAAATGACCTCCGAGCAGATCGAAGACACCATGTCGATGCTGTCCGAAATGGGCATCAACGTGGTGGAAGGCGAAGAGGCCGAGGAAGCCGGGCCCGCCGCTGACGGCGAGGAGACTCCGAAGTCCGAAGCCTACGCCGGCGGTAACATCGACGAGGACGACGTCGGCCGCACCGACGACCCCGTGCGCATGTACCTGCGCGAAATGGGCTCGGTCGAACTGCTGTCGCGCGAAGGCGAAATCGCCATCGCCAAGCGCATCGAGGCCGGCCGCGAGATGATGATCGGCGGCATCTGCGAAAGCCCGATCACCATCCGCTCGCTGCTCGCCTGGCACGACGCGCTTCAGAACGGCAAAATGCTGCTGCGCGACATTATTGATCTGGACGCCACCTACGGCGCCGGCGCCTCCGACACCGCCTCCGACCAGGAGCTGGAAGTCGACGTTGTGTCGGCCCCCGCCGACGGCGAAGAAGATGAAGGCGCCGCCGCGCGCGCGCCGAAGCCCAAGCCCGCGCCGGCTGCTCCGGCCGTGCACACCAATGGTAACGGCACACACAGCGGCGCTGGTGCGCGCAGCGACGCGGCTCCGGCCGCCGATGGCGCGCCGGGCGTGCCGGGTGGCCTGGGCGGTGATGAAAGCGACGAAGCCGCGGTTTCGCTCGCGGCCATGGAAGCCTCGCTCATGCCGCAGGTGCTGGAGGCGTTCGAAAAGATCGCCGCCACCTACGGCAAGCTCAAGAAGTCGCAGGAATCCCGCCTCCAGACCCTGCAGCAGGGCGCGGAGATCGAAAAGGGCGTGGAACGCCGCTTCCAGAAGCTCAAGGCCGAACTGGTCGAGCTGATGGAAGCCGTGCATCTCAACAATGCGCGTATCGAATCCCTGGTCGAACAGCTCAACGACCTGAACCGCAAGCTGCTCGGCTTCGAAGGCCAGATCCTGCGCTACGCGCTGAAGTCGCGCATCAAGCGCGAGGAATTCCTGGAAAACTATTACGGCGCCGAACTCGATCCCAACTGGCTGGTGCGCGTGGGCAAGCTGGCCGGCAAGGGCTGGAAAGAATTCGCCGCCCGCTTCACCACCGAAGTCGAGGGCGTGCGCGCGCAGATCTCGGCGATCTCCGACGAAGCCGGCGTGTCGATCGCGGAATTCCGCCGCATCGTCAACACGGTGCAGAAGGGCGAACGCGAAGCCAGCCGCGCCAAGAAGGAAATGATCGAAGCCAACCTGCGCCTCGTCATCTCCATCGCCAAGAA
>CANJOI010000222.1 GCA_947475365.1 Fidelibacterota bacterium
ACATCCTTGAGACCGAGATTCCCCAAAAAGAAACGCGGGATGAGGGATCTGGTATGGCGACCAAGACGCTGCCCGAGAGTGAAACCAAAAAAGAGCTCAAGACACCCGAGCTTAAAACAAACGTGATCCTGCGCGGCGATTGCATCGCGCATATGGAAAGCCTGCCGGAAGGCAGCGTCGACCTGGTGTTCGCGGATCCGCCCTATAACCTCCAGCTCGGCGGCGAACTGCACCGCCCGGATAACTCGCGCGTCGACGGCGTGACGGATTCCTGGGACCGGTTTGACGATCTCGCCGCTTACGACAAGTTCACCCGCGCCTGGCTCAAGGCCGCGCACCGCGCGCTGAAAGACACGGGCTCGCTGTGGGTGATCGGCTCCTACCACAACATCTTCCGCGTCGGCGCCATCCTGCAGGATCTCGGGTTCTGGGTGCTCAACGACATTGTTTGGCGCAAGACCAACCCGATGCCCAATTTCCGTGGCACCCGTTTCACCAACGCCCATGAAACCCTGATCTGGTGCGCGAAGTCGAAGGACGCCCGCTACACCTTCAACTACGACGCCATGAAGGCCCTGAACGACGGCATCCAGATGCGCAGCGACTGGACGCTGCCCCTGTGCACCGGCGGTGAACGCCTCAAGGGCGGGGACGGCAACAAGCTGCATCCCACCCAGAAGCCGGAATCGCTGCTGTTCCGCGTCATCATGTCGGCCACCAAGCCGGGTGACGTGGTGCTCGATCCGTTCTTCGGTACCGGCACCACCGGCGCCGTCGCCAAAATGCTGGGCCGCAAATACATCGGCATCGAACGCGACGCCGACTACATCGCCGGCGCCCGCGAACGCATTTCTCAAGTGAAGGAAGTCGCCAATCCCATGGACCTGATCACGCCCAGCAAGCGCGCCGAGCCCCGTATTCCCTTCGGCGCGGTGGTGGAACGCGGCCTCCTGACCCCGGGCACCACGCTGTCCGACCCCTCGGGCCGCTTCACCGCGCGTGTGCGCGCGGACGGCACCTTGATCTCGGCCGCCCACAAGGGTTCGATCCACCAAGTAGGCGCCGCCGTGCAAGGCGCGCCGGCCTGTAACGGCTGGACCTTCTGGCACGTGAAGATGGGCGAGAGCCTGGTGGCCATCGACGTTCTGCGCCAGAAAGTACGCGCGGAACTCGCGAACTGATTCAAAATGCTCTAGGATTCCGGCGGTGATTCACTTATCCGGCCGGACCCCTTGCGCACCATCAGCGACCGCTATCAAAAGCTAAATTACGAGCTCCATAAACAGAGCGCCGATTACGGCGGCCATGGCGACAAGAACGCCACCGCCGTGGTCAATGTCGCGCGCAATATCGGCGCCAAAAGCATCCTCGATTACGGCTGCGGCAAAGGCCGCCTCGGCGCGGCGGTGCGCGAACTGGCGCCTGACATCGACATGCGGGAATACGATCCCTCGGTCCCCGGCAAGACCAAACAGCCCGCCCCCGCGGATCTGGTGGTGTGCTGCGACGTCATGGAGCATGTGGAGCCCGAGTATGTGGACTCGGTGCTGGCGCATCTCCACGCCGTCACGCAGCGCATTTTGATGGCGACCTTCGCCACCACGGAATCCACCCAGACCCTCGCCGACGGGCGCAACGCCCACTTGATCGTTCAGCCCGCCGAATGGTGGCTGGAAAAGATCGGCGTGCATTTCGAGCCAGTGGAGCCGCCGTCCTACGATGCGACCGGCTTCGGCCTCATTGCCAAGCCCCGTCCCAAATGACGACGCCGCGCGCAGGCATCGTGATGTGTGCCGTGATCATGGCGGCGGCGTCGGCGCTCGCCGCGCAGCCGGCGAAAAAGGCGAAACCCGCGATCCCGCGCACCTATGCATATGACGGGCGTTATTCCGGGGTGATGAAGGTCACGCGCGAGCTGAGCGGACCTAATTGCCAGGATCTGCAGATCGAAAATTTCGTCATCAATGGCGGCGCCATTGTGCCGGATAACGGCGCCGCATCGCTGAAGCCGGTGTTCGACGGGGTGGTCACTGACGCTGGCTTCATCTCCGGCCATGTGCGCATTGCCGATTCCGTCGTGACCTTCGAGGGCCGCGCCGAACCCTTGGGCATGGTCAAGGTGATCAGCGGCGGCGTCCTCGATGATGCGTCCAAGTGCTCCTGGATCGTCAACCTGACGATCGAGTAGCTCTTTTTCTCAATGAGTTTGCGGTGCGGTCGGGGAGCCTTCCGTCGCATGAGCGGTATGCACATACAGCAGCATGGCGCGGGTTTTTTCGCTCATGGGCGGACGCGCGGCTTGCGGCACGCGGCGCAGCGGCGGCGGTGCGGGCGCGCGGGCGATCATCATCTTGATCCGCTGCGGATAGGACATGGTCAGCAGCGACGCATCGACGCGCGTATCGGCGCTGCCGTAATCGGGCCGGCTCAAAGGTTCAACGTTCATATGGAACGCATGCGCCGGGCAGCGGGCGTTGGTGTGCAGGGCGGGGATGTTCATTGTGGGCTTCGGGGTGTTGGGTCAGTTCGTGCAGGAAACGACCTGCCGCCGGGCACGGTTCCGCCAAGGTCCTAAACTGAGTCCGAGTGTGGCGCTTTAGCCGCGCCGCCATCACCGTGGCGAGAGTGGGGGTCAGCGCCCTTCGCGCCACCAGGCCAGCATGGCCCCGGCCATGACCAGCAAGAGGATCAGCCCCACCGGCGCGAGAGGGGTCTGGGACAGGCCGGTGACGACGTACTGATTGTTGGCCTTGAGGCCCAGCCACGTGGACCCATGGGACGCCCGGTTTGGTTCCACCCGCCGGACGGACGGCAGGGCGCCGTCCTGCAGCCAATAGACCCCGCCCCCGGTGGTTTCCGCCAGCGGCGCCAGCTTGTCGGCCGTGGCGGCCACGTCATAGCTCTCCAGCGGATTGGGCGTGCCGATGGCGGCCAGCGCCGTCGTCTTACCGTCCGTCAGGTGATAGAGGCCGGACTCGTCGATCGGCATGCTGACCTGGAATTTGCCGCCGGTGGTCGCCTTGGGCAGCACGGATTTCTCCGCGCCCGAGGGCAGCGTGACGGTCACCGGCACTTCGGTGGCGGTGAGGCTGTGACGGTTGATGGTGAGCGCGCCGCCCTGGGCGGTGGCGGACAGGGACTCTTCCTCCAACTCAGGTTCGCGCATCAGCCAGTGGGCGGTACGGCGCAGGAGTTCGGTTTCGGGGCCGCCGCCTTCGAAGCCTTTGCCCCACAGCCAGATGGTGTCGCTGAGCAGCAAGGCCACGCGGCCCTTACCGATGCGGTCGAGGATCAGCAGCGGCTCCTTGTCGAGGCCTTCCATCACCTTCGAGCCTTTGGGCTTGGCGACTTCCACCTGGCGCAGCCAGCGGCCCCAGACGGGATTCTGCGCGGCGCCCGGCAGCGCGGTGTTCTTGGCGAGCGCGCCTTCCAGATCCTCGGTCACCGGATGGCGCAGCCCGGCTTCGCTGAGCTTGGGCTTGAACGCGCCGGTGTAGATGCGCCCCGTGGGTTCAGCGGGCAGCACGCCCTGCAAGGGGCCGCCGAACAGGGAATAACTATCGGCGTACTCCGGGCCCACGGCCAGCATCACCGCGCCGCCCTGGTTCACGAAGTTGGCCACGTTCGCCATGTACTGCGCCGGCACCAGGCCGCGCTGGCTGTAGCGGTCGAAGATGATCAGGTTGAATTCGTTGAGCTGGTCCTCGAACAGCTCGCGGATCGGAAAGGCGATCAGCGAAAGTTCGTTGAGCGGCGTGCCGTCGTCCTTGTTGAGCGGGCGCAGGATGGTGAAATGCACCAGGTCGACGTTGGGGTCGGACTTGAGCAGGTTGCGCCAGGCGCGCTCGCCCACATGGGGCTCGCCCGACACCAGCAGGACTTTGAGCCGGTCGCGCACGCCGCTGATGGACACCATGGTGCGGTTGTTGGCGGCCGACAGTTCGTTGGGTGCTGCGGCGGCCTCGATCTCGAACACGTTGGCGCCGGCGTTCTCGATGGTCAGCGGTACGTCGGTGGTCACGCCATTTGAGAGGTAGATCTGGTTGGCGGCGCCGCCGTTACGCTTGATGGTTACGGGCACGCGCGTGTCGGTCTTGGTGCCGTCGTCCACCCGCAGCTTGACCGAAACCTTGTTGCCGACCAGGCCGAAATCCGGCGCGCTTTCGACTTTGATGCGGCGGTCAAATTCGTTGTGGTCGCCGGTGATCATGACGTGCAGCGGCGCGCCGATATAGGGCGCGTGCACTTCGCGCGCCTTGTCCGGCGCCAGGGCGTCGTGCACCTGGCCGTCGGTAATCATGATGGCGCCCGCGAACCGGCCGGCGGGCACTTCGCTCATGGCCGACGTCAGCGCGCCGAACAGGCGGGTGCCGTCCTGGGTGGCGGTGGAGCCCGCCTCAACGCGGCCCGCGCGTACGGTACGGACCTCGAGATCCGGTTGCTGGGCCAAGGTCTGCGCCAGCGTCGCCAGCGCCTTATCGGTACGCGCGGTGCGCTCGCCGAGCTTCTGGCTATCACTTTCGTCCACCACCACCACGGCGATGTCCTTGAGGGCGCTGCGGGTCTCCCGCACGAATTGCGGGTCGGCGACAGCGATCAGCAGCGCTAGCACCGGCAGGCCACGCAAGAGCACACCGCGGGCGCGCCGGAACAGGCCGTACCCGATGAGGCCGAAGCTTAAAGTCGCCAGCAGCAGGAGGACCGTGGCGGGCACCTGCGGCGAAAAGGTGATGTTCATCATGTGCGCATCAATTGGTGAGCCGTTGCATGATCGCCGGCAAGTGAACGAGGTCCGCCTTGTAGTTTCCGGTCAGCGCGTACATCACCATGTTGATGCCGGAGCGGTAGGCCATCTCGCGTTGAGTCTCGCCGCCGGGCACGGCGGCGTAGAGGGGAATGCCGTTGGCATCCTTGGCCCAGGCCGAGGCCCAGTCGTTGGCGCCGATGATCACCGACGATGTGCCATCGTTGGCGGTGGAGCCGCCTTGTTCCAGCAGTACTTCGCCGTCGACGTAACGGCCAGGCAGGCTCTTCATCAGATAGAACGTGCGGTTCAGAACGTGATCAGGCGCCAGGCGCGAGACCGGCGGAATGTCGAGGCTGCGCACGATTTCCTCAAGCCGGTCATGGTTTTTGCCGTCGGCGGCCAGGGCGCCGGGCTGGTCGGGGGCGTCGAACACCACCATGCCGCCCCGGTGCAGATAGGCGTTGAGCGCGGCGAGCGCCCGCGGCGGCGGCATGCGGAAGCCGGGCGTCATGCGCCAGTAGATCAGCGGATAGCCCAGCAGGCCGTCGACCGTGATGTTGTTGGCGTTGAGATCGACACGGGCGGGCTCCGACAGTTCGGCGGCGGTGCGCGCGGACAGAAGCTGCGTCAGGGCGCTGAGGCCGGCGCCGGCGACGCGGTCCACCTCGGGGCTGCCGCTGGCCGCATAGGCGAGGCGGGTATCGACAATGGCGGCGCGGATCGCGGGGTCCACATCCTTGAGGGCTTCAGCGGCACGCGTTGAAGACGGCGCGAAGCCGGTGGCCACTAGGCACAGCACAGCACCTGCTACAGCGGCATTCAAGCGCTCGGGGAGCAGGCGGCGCAGGGCAAAGCTGACGGCGAGATCAAGGAGCAGCAGGATGAGTGCGGCGGTCAGCAGCCAGGGTTTGAGCACGCGTTCGCGGGTGACGGAGTCAAAGCCGCTGTGGGTGGCGCCGAGGGGCGGCTCGGGCAGGGCCTTGAGTTCGGCAAGGCCAGTGGAGAGATTGAGGGCGCGGGTTCCACCCGGGGGGCCATACAGCCCGGGCGGCGTTGCGGCGCTGGGCGGTGTCTTGGCGATGATCTCGGCAGCCACGGCGCCGGCAGCAGGGCCGGGGGCCGTGAGCCGGCCGAAGCCGTCGATGAGATTACGCGGCGCCAGCATGCCGGTGGTTTCGTCGGTGTCGCCCTGCACGCCGCGGCTGATGTCCACCAGGCGGCGCAGCATATCCACGAACAGACCCGACAGCGGCAGCTTCGACCATTCGGGCGTTGCGGTCACATGGAACAGCACGATCCAACCTTGGCCGCGCCGCGTTGCGGTCACCAGCGGCGTGCCGTCACGTAAGCGCGCCCAGGTCTTGCCGGCGAGATCGGCAGCGGGTTCGGCCAGGACCTGGGAGGTGACGGAAACGTCGTCGGGCACCAGCAGGTCTTTGAAGGGCGATGTGGTGGGGAATGACGCGACGGCGGCCGGCGTACTCCATGACATGGTGCCGCCGAAGGTGCGGCCGCCGCTGCGCAGCTTGACCGGCAGCAAGGTGTCCACGTTGCTTTCGAGCCCGGG
>CANJOI010000223.1 GCA_947475365.1 Fidelibacterota bacterium
CAGGACGAGAACGGCTCGCCATTGACCGACGCCGCGGCGACGTTCTGCACGAAACGCTGGTTGCGGTGGGACAAGCCGACCACGAAGGCCTTGGCGGCGGCGGAAGCGACGCCGGTGCCGAACACGTTGTACGGCACGCAGCCGTTGGTCGGGTTGGTGAGGGTCGAACGGCAGACGATCGAGCCGTTGGGCGCGAACACCGCGTCCACGGCAATCGGGAAGTTGTTGAAGTTGAGCGTGTTCTGCGAAGACTCAGAGCCCATCGACACACCGGTCTGATAGTAGGCGTCCCAGCTCCAGGAGCTGTCGAAGGCGTCGGCCTTGCCGGTGATGCCCACGACGTTACGCAACACCTTGCGCTTGGTGAGGATCGAGTTGGAACCCAGCTCCACGAGCGTCGTGCCCATGGTGAGCGTGGTCAGGCCGAGGGCCTGCGCCTGGGTGCGGACCGCCGCCGGCAGGAAGGCGTTGTCGGTCTTGATGGTCAGGCCGCCGAAGTAGTTGTCGTTCGGATAGGCGTTCGAGAAGTTGCTGTTTTCGTACCAGCTGGACTGCACGAACACTTCCATGTCGTCGGTGATCTGGTAGGAGGCGCGCAGGAACAGGTTGCGCGCGCCCTGCGCCGGCTCGATCGACTGACCGACGGTGTGCAGGTTGGAGGTGAGCCAATCACCGCCCGACATGGCGCTGCCGGAGACGATGGAGCCGTAGTTGAACTGATAAGGCTGGCCGCCCGCGCCGAAGGCGATGCCCTTCAGCGGCCCGGAGACGATGATGCCGCCCGGGGTCGAGTTCGACAGCGCGACCTTGTCGAGCAGCAGGCGCTGCGGAACCGAGGTCGACTGGCCGGCGCCGGTGCCGTAGGCCGGGTTGGTGATGATCTGCAGGCCGGTGTTGTTCCAGGCACGGCCGCCATCGAGCACGCCGTCCTGATGGCTGATGCCGCCCGACACGATGAAGTGGCCGCGGTCGTCAGCGAAGGCGGTGCCGGCGGTCAGGGCGACCTTCCACTGGCGGTCGTCGCCGTAAGTGGTCACACCGCCGGAAGCTTCACCCTTCACGCCGGTGAACTTGGTGTCGAGCACGAAGTTGACCACGCCCGAGACCGCGTCGGAGCCATAGGCCGCCGAGGCGCCGCCGGTCACCACGTCCACGCGCTCGATCAGCTGCGACGGAATGGTGTTGACGTCGACAAGGCCGGTGATGGTCGACGGTACCGAGCGCTGGCCGTTCACCAGCACCAGGGTGCGCGTGAGGCCCAGGTTGCGCAGGTTGACCGATGACGTGCCGGCGGTGCCGGTCGAGACGTTCTGCGTCGAGCTCTGCGGCGTGTAGTTGCCGGCGAAAGACGGCAAGGTGGTGAGAGAGTCGATGACGTTGTTGGTGGCCGCGGCCTGCACCTGTTCCACGCCCACGACGGTGAGCGGGGTCGGCGCTTCGTAGCCGTCGCGCACAACGCGCGTACCGGTCACAACGATTTCTTCGACGGAACCGGCTTGTGCGGTTTGGGATGAAGCGGTCTGGGCCGAAGCGGCGCCAGCAAAAGCAATGGCGAGCGTCGAAGTCGTGAACAACGCGCTCTTCTTGAAGCTGATCATTAATTCCCCCTTGTGGGACGGCATTTCAGGTGGGCCCCTTCTACATTGCCCACCCGGAAGACTGTCCAGGACTGTTTCAGTTATTTGAAAAAAGACGGAAAAGTGTTGCAGGCTGGGCACGTTTATCAGGGATGCCGTCCCTCAACGGCACATCAGATCAACGCGTTAGAATTCTCCCCTATCTCTTGGCGTCCCTGACGGGAACGATTTCGGTCTGATCGGCGGCCTTCGCGGTCTGCGTGGCCGTCCCTTCAACTTCCCCTGCGACGTTCTGATCCGGGCGCAGGATGTAAACCTGCGTGAACCCGGCGCGCAGCGCTGAAGAGATGGCGGTATTCTTGCCGGTTTTGGCGTCCGGATAGCCGTCCGCGAGGCGCAGGAAGGCCTTGTAGAGAGACGGCGGCGACAGCGCGCCGTAGCTCTGGTGATGGGTCGATTCCGACCGCATGGTCTGGTTGTACCACATGTCGATATCGGCATAGCCGCCCATGAGGCCGAGCGCGCCGGTGGAGGTGATCTTCAACTTCATGCGCATGCCGCGGATCAATTCGTCCGCCGGCAGGCCAAAGGTGGCCCAGGGGAACGTGATGTCCGCGGGTTCCGTGATCAGCACGCCGTCGACGATCTTGCCGTGCATTTTCTGAATGAAGCGTTTGCCGAAGCGCGCGTCGATGCGCTGCGAACCGCCCGCCACGACGTTCTCGCCGGTCGCGTCGGTCATCAGGGCATCAAGGCCGCGATACCAGGTGACGTCGACGCTGTCGTCGTTGGCCAGGCTATCGACCCCGGAGATCTCGAACATGCTGCGGTTGTACGGGGTCTTCTGGATTTCCTGGTTGTCGAAAAAATCGTTGGCGGTCTGGCCGTCGCGGTAGCTGCGCACGCAGCCCAGCGCGCGGTAAAGCTGGTTATCGATCCCCGGCTCGCCGTCCGGCGTGGTGAAATCGTTGGGCCCCACCTTCCCGTCCAGGTTCAGGCCGAGGCCGATCTTGGTCTGCGGCTCATAGAACGCGAACCCGTGGTCGTCGTCCGGCTGCGGATACCAGCCCTCGCTCTCACGGGCGATCTGGGTTTCCATCAGGGTGTATTTGCGCTTGCCCTCGGGGAACAGGATCTTGAACTGCTCGCGCGGCCCATCGTTGAAGCCGTTGGGGCACTCCTTGGCGCCGGCGGTCTGGTACGTGGCCCAATGCAGCGTGGTGAGCACGAAGCCGATGCGCCCGCCGCGAACATTCTCGAGGTCCGCAGCCTGGGCTGAGGCGGCAAAGGCCCCAAGCGCGGCCGCACCGAGAAGAGTCTTCATGAGCTGTTTCACCTCTGCTCTCCCTTAACCCGCGGCGCCGAAGAAGTCGTCGCGCAGCCAGAATGCCTTGAAGCCGTTGCGGCTGCCGCGATGTTCGCCGTAGCCGTCCGCCCAGGTGTCGCCCGGATTCACGTCCTTGGAGTAGGTGTAGACCGGGCGTCCGCGATACGCCCACACATGCAACGCGTCCGCCTGCCCCGCTTTCGCGTAGTGGCCGGTCTTCGGATCGATGTCCACCACGGTCCAGGTGCGGTTGCCGCTTTTCTCGCCCGCCTTCGCCAGGACATAGGGGAAGTTCCGCATACACTTTTCCTGGCTGCCGCCGCTGCAAATGGCGAGCCGGTAGGCCTGCGGCGCATCGGGCACGCTGCAATCATGCTGGTCGAGCGCGTCGTCGATGCAGGTGTAGGTGTAGATGGTGTGGCCCTTGGCGTCCGCCAGCACGATGCCCGAGGTAGTGTCGCGGCTCGTGAAGCTGGCCGGCGGCTTGGGCGCGAGTTGCATATACACGTTGTGCCAGCCGGGGAAATCGCTGCCCTCCTGGCCGCGCGGGCGCTTGTCTTCAATGCGCGTGTAGAGCGGGCGCTTGCGGTAGGCCCACTGCTTCACGCCGGGCGAACGCTCGATGATGCTCCATTCCGCTGGCGCGATGGCGGCCTGGGGCGCCAACACCGGCTTCCAGGATTCCAGGCACACGGTGTCGCAATTCGATTTGTTGGCGCCGTCCTTGTCCCAGCTGTAAATCGAGAACTTGGTGTCGCTGGTCACCAGCATGCGGCCGGTGTTGGTGTTGATGACATTGACGCCGGGCGGCACATTGGCCGCCGGCGCAATGGCCGCGCGGCGTGTGCCGCCGTCGCCGCCGCCGCCGCGATTGCCGCCGCGCACCACGCCGCCGAGGACATCGCCGGGTTCCTTGTCGAGCACCGAGGTGTAGAGCGCGAAGCCGTCATAGGCCCACTGCTTCTTGCCGTCGGGGCGATCGACAATGGTCCACTTACCCACGGTCTTGTCTTCGGCCGTGGCGTAAACCGCGGGCCACAGGTCAAGGCAGCTTGGGCGCGTTTCCACTTCCGGCAACGTCAGACCGCCCGGATACGGGCTCATGAGGCCGGCGTTCTCGGTGTACTTGGTGTTGTCGCAGGTGGGCTTGCCCTTTTGCTCACCGGCGTTGCCGTTGCGCTGCGATCCCACAGGCCAAATGTAGAGCGTGCGCCCCTGCGCGTCGGCGAACACCGGGCCGTCAACTTCGGTCGCGATCACCTGGAAGCCCGCGGGCATCGGATCGCGCACATAGTCGTTGTCCTGCGCACCGCGCGGCGCAGCCGCATATGCGCCCGCCGCCGCCAGCGAAGCCGTCAAAACGCCGATGAGGCCGAGTTTACGCATGCGCGGGTCCTAGGCCAGAATTTCGCCGATGTCTTTGGAGGTCGCGTTGCTGCGCGAGCCCCACGACGGGATATCGACGCCCATGACGCGCATGGCGGTGTAGCCGACGCGCACAGCGGGCGAACCGGCGCCGTCCACATGCACGCCGGTCTTGACCTTGCCGCCAGCGCGGCCGGCGGTGATCACGGGAATGCCGTCCAGCGAGTGGGTGCGCGCGTGGGCATGATCGGTGGTGGCGTAGATCAGCACGTTGTCGAGCAGCGTGCCGTCGCCTTCCTTGATCTTGGCGAAGGCGTCGACGAAGTAGGCCCAGCTTTCCATGGACCGGCGGATGAACCAGGACGCGTTCGGCTGATAGCCCAGCGCTTCGTCGATCGGTTCTTCGTGGGTGCAGGTGTGGTGCGGCTTTTCGTAACCGGACTTGATGGTGTTCGCCGAGGCCGCCGAATAGGCCATGTTGAACACGCGCGTCTGGTCGCAGGCGACCGCCATGGCCAGCAGGTCGGTCATCATCTTGTGGCGCTCGGCCGTGAGCACGGAGTCATTGCCGGTCTTGGCTTCCTGCGGCGCCTTGGCGGGATGACAGGCGGCCAGCGGTTCCGGCTTGGTGAGCTGCTGGGTGAACTGACGCTCCAGTTCGCGCAGGCCCGTGTAGTACTGCTCCAGGCGCTGCTTGTCGGCGGAGCCGAGAGTCTTGGTGAGGTCTTGGGTTTCTTCCATCACGCCCGACAGCACGCTCTTGCGCGCCATGATGCGCGGGTTCGGCTTGAAGCTCGGCGCGTTGGGGTCCTGGAAATCAGGCCCAAACAGACGCGTGTAGAAATTCACCGGCGACCACTCGGGCGCGTTCGGCGAATTGGCGTTTTCGTAGGAAAAACTGGTGCGCGCATCGCCCGTCGCGGTGGCGGTGAGATGCTGGAAGCGCGTGGTACGGCCGATCTTCTTCGACACCGTGACGTCGAGGGTTTCGCCGGGCCGGTTGTCGCCGTTCTCCGGCGCGATGCCGGTGCGCATGATCACCCAGCCGGTGTAGTGGCACAGCAAGGGCGAGCTGTCGCGGAAGGCGTTGAAGCCGGTGTAGAGGTTGATGTGTTTCTGCACCGGTTTCAGGGCATCCAGTTCTTCCGGCAGCTCAAAGCCCGCGCCCACCTTCTTCGGGATGAAGATCTTGGAGTCCATGCCGAGGCCCCAGAACCAGGTGCCGAAACGCACCGGCATGGCCTTGCCGTCGGCGAGCGCATCGCCGTTGCCGTTGAGGAAACAATCGAGCAGCGGGAGCGCGACCGTGACGGCGCTGCCATTCAGCATGCCCTTGAGAACGCGGCGGCGGTTGAGGTTCATGAAAATTCCTCCCTGACTCAATTAACGTTGCGCGGGAGCGGCCGTATCGGCGGCGGCGCTCTTCGCGGGTTCGGGGTTCTCGGGGCGCACTTCGGCGAAGGCTTCGCTCAGCACGATGGTGCGCAGCAAATCCGGCAAGCGGTAACCGCTGGCGGCGAAGCGCTCGCCCAGGTAATCGAGCAGCGGCTTGTCGTCCGGCGCCGTGGGGCCGCCCGTGCCGTAGGCGTAAACGCGGCGCACCAGACAGGTCGGCAGCTGCGGATGGTCGTGCAGCGCCTTGCCCAGCCCGACGACGTCAGTGAACGCCTTGCCGTCCAAGCTGCCCGACGGATCAATGGGCTCGCCCTTCTCGGCCGTGCGATACGCGCCTGAACCGTCGAAGTTCTCGAGCGCGAGGCCCATGGGGTCGGTGATCTTGTGGCAGCCCGCGCACACCGGGTTTTTGAGGTGCATCGCCACACGTTCGCGCTGGGTCTTGATGGTCGATGAGGGATTCTCAACGGCCGAGAAATCCACATTGGCCGGCGGACGGGGCACGGCCTGGCACAGCAGCACTTCGCGCAGCGCCTTGCCGCGCAACGTCGGCGAGCTGCGGCCGGGGTGGGCGTGGCCCGCGAGGAAGCTGATCTGGGTCAGGAGACCCGTGCGCGGGTTGCCTTCCGGAAACTCGTACGG
>CANJOI010000224.1 GCA_947475365.1 Fidelibacterota bacterium
CGAACGCAGCATCGGCCGCTCGTCCAGGGGATTGAGGCAGTGGGCGAGCGTCGTACTGCCGGCCGGCCCGGCGATCCGGTGCTGCGCGCCCGCGACCGCATAAATGCGCGCGCGCGGCGCGGGGGGCAGGTCGGCGGTGGCGTCGACATTTGTATGGGTGAGGGAGGCTGAGCGCGCCCAGTATTCCGTGGCGGTGTTGACGTAGAACAGGCGCGGCACGTTCGCGCCCGCCTTGTCGAGCACGCTGCGCGGGTCCGTGCCCGGCGCTTCCGTTTGCGGGCTGGTGGAGAACGGAAACCAGTCAGTGGGGAAATCGAGCTCGATATCCGGGCTGAAATGGCGGCTGACCTGGCCGAAGCGCAGGTTGAAGCTGCCCTTGCCGGCACCCGCCGCCTTGAGCAGCGCCCCATCGAAGGCGAGACGGCCGCGGCCGTCGGCGGTCAGGCCGTAATACACCATGGATTGCAGCAGCCGCGCCGACTGGGAGGCGCCGTAGGCCAGCACCGTTGTGGGTGGCGCCGCGCCATCATCCAGCAGCGGATTGGGCGCGCCGTATTTGTCGGCGCGTTCGAAGCGGAAGAACAACAGGGCGTCGCGGATGCCGGCGAGGCCGAGACCGACGACGCGCGGGCCGCGCGCGGTGTAGCTGACCGTGTAAATGGAGCCCGGCTTGAAACCGCCTTCGAGCGTGATCAGCGAAGGGTCATAGACCATACGATCATTGATCTTCTGGCCGAAGGACCAGCGCGCGCGCGCGATCGGGGTGCGGGTGCCGTAGGGGCCTTCGCGCACCGTCAGCAGCGCTTCCGGGTCATCGGGACGCGCGGGCTCGTAGGCCAGGGCCTGGATGCCGACATGAGACGCGGTGGCGGTGGTCTGGGTGACGGTGATCTCGCCCTCGACCTTGCCGAGGATGGGTTTGCCGCCGTCGGTGGCGATCGGCAGGTCGGCGCGCAGGCGGTCGCCGCCGGGCTGGATGTCCCAGGACCAGCCCGTCGCGAGCAGCGCGTAACCCTGCTCCATCAGGAAACCGCTGCCGGCCTCCTCGGCGGTCAGGGGCAGGTTGCCGCCGCGGCCTCCGTTGAAGGCGGAGAGCGCGGTGAGATTGCCGCGATTGTTGACGTCGTACAGCAACCGGCCGTTGGCGCGCGCGGGATCGATGGGGCGCAGCAGGATGAAGTCGGTGGTGAAATGCACCCGCCCGGCCGCGTCGCGGGGGGCCAGCTTGATATCGGTGACGGCCTGGTTTTCCGGCGCGTTGGCGTCGATGGCCAGATAAAGCCGGCCGCGGATGCGCTCATAGGCGCCGACATTGCCGAAGGCCTTGGCGCCGGCAAGGGGCACGCGCTCCAGGACTTCGACCCGGTCAACGTCAGCAAAGGCAGGGGCCGTGGTGGTTAAGGTGCACAAGGCCGCGGCCAGGGCAGCAAGGCGGCGGACGGTCGTCAGTGGCATAGGCGCATGAGTCTCCCTGGGATTGGGGCCAGTATGCCCTAAAGGCGGTGTCCACGCCCATCCCCGGAAAATATCGGCCAAGAAAATATGAAATTGCCTGCAACGCCCCACGACTCTTACGCGTCCCTATTCTCGGGCTGAGGCAAAAGAAAACGGCGCCCCTCGCGGGAGGGGCGCCGCTCTTTCGAAGCGTAGCTGCTTACTGAAGGACGATCAGCACGTCTTCCTCGCCGCGCTTGATGAACAGCGCGGAGGAGCGGCCCGAGTCCTTGAGCGCGGTCTTGAACTCCTCGACCGTGTTCACCGCCTTGCGGTTGACGGACAGGATGTGGTCGCCCTGCTTGAAGCGCTGGGCGGCCGGGCTGTTGCGTTCGATGGCGGTCACCACCACACCCTTGACCTTGTCGTCGGACGAGGCGGCGCTGAAGGTGGCGCCTTCCAACTCGGGGCGGTCGTTGACCTTGGCCACTTCCTGCTCGGCCGGGGCCTTGCCGATGGTGACCTTGATGTCCTTCTTCGCCTTGTCGCGCAGGATGGTGAGGTTGATGCTGGTGCCGACGGTGAGGAGGCCGATGCGGTTACGGAGTTCGCCCGAGGTGCGCACGGGCTTGCCGTCCATGGCGACCACGACGTCGCCGGCCTTCACACCGGCGAGTTCCGCGGGCGAGCCCTTGGCGATGGTGCCGACCAGGGCGCCTTCGGACTGTTCCATGCCCAGGTTCTTGGCGAGCTCCGGGTTCAGGTCCTGGATGCCGACGCCGATGATGCCGCGCTTCACCTCGCCGTATTCGGTGAGCTGCGCCATCACGCCTTTGATCATGGAGGTCGGCACGGCGAAGCCGATGCCGACGTTGCCGCCCGACGGGCCGACGATGGCGGTGTTCATGCCGACCAGTTCGCCCTTCAGGTTGACCAGCGCGCCGCCCGAGTTGCCGGGGTTGATCGACGCGTCGGTCTGGATGAAGTCTTCATAGCCTTCGATGCCCATGCTGCCGCGGCCCTTGGCCGAGACGATGCCCGAGGTCACGGTGTGGCCGAGCGAGAACGGATTGCCGACCGCGATCACGTAATCGCCGACCCGCACTTCGTCGGAATCACCCATGGGGATGGCGGTCAGGTTCTTGGCCTCGACCTGCAGGATCGCGATGTCGGTCTGGTCGTCGCTGCCGATCACCTTGGCGGTGAACACGCGCCGGTCCGAGAGCGTGACCGCGATATCGCTGGCGTCCTCGATGACGTGGTGATTGGTGAGGATGTAACCCTTCTGGGCATTGACGATGACGCCCGAGCCCACCGCGGAACGTTCCGGCATCTTGGGGGCGTTCTTGTCGCCGAAGAAGCGGCGGAACATGGGGTCGTTGAACAGCGGATTGTCGGCGGAGACTTCCACCTTCGCCTTGACCGCGATGTTGACCACGCCCGGAACGACCTTTTCCACCAGCGGCGCAAGGGTCGGGATGCCGTCGCGCGTCGGGATCGCGTTCTGCGCAGCCGCGTTCACCGCCGGTGTGGCGAACAGCGCCGCGGCCGCGGCCGTGGCGAGAACAAACCTAGAGAAGCGAACGCTCATGGGTATGGTGGCCTTTCGTGAGGGGCGGAAGAAGGCAGCGGCGCAGAATCCCGCTGCGGTCTGGCGATGTTACCGGCGCAATCAGCCGTATCATACGTGGTAACAGCTATTTAATGTCGATTTTGGCGTCCTAGCCGCTGATTTTATTCAACTTTTTAAGCCGCCAACCGCGCCCGGGTGTAACCGCCGCTCCCGGCACTTTGATGTCAGCCGTCCGCCGGTTGCTTGACACCCCTGGCCCCCAACGCGGACCGTAGACGCTTCCGCATCAACAGGGGCCGCACCGTGGACAAAACCGCTTTCAGCCGTGCGACTTTCCTCAAGCTTGCCGCCGCCGCGGCCGCCGCGCCCATCCTGCCGGTGCGCGCCGCGGATCCAGGGCTGGCGTCGCGCGCCATCCCCAAAAGCAAAACCGGCGAGCAGCTGCCGGTGATCGGCCTCGGCACCGCGCAGGAGTTCGGCCTGCGCGGCGACGCCGCCAATATGGAGGCCAAGCAGGGCGTCATCAAAACCCTGTCCGACAAAGGCGCCAAGGTGCTCGACACCGCCGCCTCCTATAGCGACGCCGAGGCGGTGTGCGGGGAATTCGTGGAGAAGCTCGGCAATCGGTCGAAACTGTTCCTCGCCACCAAGTTCGGCGAGACCGGCAAGGAGGCGGGCCAGCGGTCGGTGGAGACTTCTTTTAAGCGTCTGCGTACTAGCGTCATCGACCTCATGTATGTCCACAACATGATCGATACCGACACGCATCTGCCGTGGCTCAAGGATCTGAAGGCGCAAAACCGTATTCGCTATTTCGGCGTCACGTCCACCGGCGGCAGCCAGGACCGGCTCACCACCTGGATGGACCAGGTGGACTTCGTTGAATTCGCCTATTCGGTGGATTTCCGCGCCCCCGAGCAGCGCCTGCTGCCCATGGCCAAGGACAAAGGTGTGGCGGTGTTCGTGGCGCTGCCGTTCGGACGCAACCGGCTGCTCAACAAAATGCGCGGCAAGGAAGTGCCGGCCTGGGCGCGCGAGGAACTGAACTGCAAGACCTATGCTCAACTGGCGCTGAAGTTCCTGGTCGCGCATCCGGCCGTGACTGTGGCGATCCCGGGGACCGAAAATCCCGCGCATATGGCGGAGAACATCGAGGCCGGCATGGGCCCCATGGCCGATGAGAAGCAGCGCGCGCGGATCGCACAGTTGTGGGAAAACGCGTAGGGTTTTCCCACAATCAATATTTGCACCCCTTCGGGGTGACGGGAAAATGCAGCGCTTAGGACCTGCGTAAGCGTGAATTCGGTTTCACGTGAAACACGTAATCCCACCGTCACCGCCTTTCACGTCACGCCAGCCCCAGGCTTTAGGAGAGGTGGGTTTTCTCCCCCAACGGCCAGGGGAGAAAAATCTTCCAAAATCCCACGTCGCGCCAAAGCCGCCCGCAATTCCCAAAGACTTGGCCCGGGCTGCGGGAGAATTTGCGCGCCATCTTCGGAGCCTGGACATACCTATGACAACCGTCGCCCACCGCCGCGTCACTTTCGCCGCCCTGCCGGCCATCACGGCGCTGATTTCTCTTTTGCTGGCGTGGCTTGGCTTGGGCCGCCCGGCCTGTGCCGCTTAGGGTGACGCACGCGGCGGCTTGGGCTAGAATCTGAAAAACAACCAAGCATTTTGATCCGCTGCGGTGAAACGCCGCCAGCGGATTGTTTATGTAAGAGGGATGGCGATTTCTTGAGTTCCGTGAACTCACCAAAGTCCTGGCTGACGCCGTCGGTCGTGCCTGGTTTCGGCATGACCATGGGTTTCACCCTGGTGTACCTCAGCCTGATCGTGCTGTTGCCGCTGGCTGCCCTGGTGGTGCGCGCGAGCGGCCTGGGCTGGGACCAGTTCGTGGCCGTCGTGACCGCGCCGCGCGCGCTCGCGGCCTACCGCCTGTCCTTCGGGGCGGCCGCCATCGCCGCCGGCATTAACATCGTGTTCGGCGTGCTGGTGGCCTGGGTCCTGGTGCGCTACCGCTTTCCGTTCAAACGCCTGGTCGACGGCCTGGTGGATCTGCCGTTCGCACTGCCGACGGCGGTAGCGGGCATCGCGCTCGCGACCCTGTTCTCGAAGAACGGCTGGGTCGGCTCCATCGTCGAGCCTCTGGGCCTCAAGATCGCCTTCACGCCGCTGGGTGTGATGATCGCGCTGGTATTCATCGGCCTGCCCTTCGTCGTGCGCACCGTGCAGCCGGTGCTGCAGGACCTGGATAAAGAGGTGGAAGAAGCCGCCGCCAGCCTGGGCGCGGACCGCTTCCAGACCTTCCGTCATATCATTCTCCCCAGCATTCTCCCGGCCGCCGTCACCGGTTTCGCGCTGGCCTTCGCCCGCGCCATAGGTGAATACGGCTCGGTGATCTTCATTGCCGGCAACCTGCCGATGAAATCCGAGATCGTGCCGCTGTTGATCATCATCAAGCTGGAGCAGTTCGACTACCGGGGCGCGGCCGCCATCGGCGCCGCCATGCTCGCGGCTTCGTTCGTCCTGCTGCTGGTGATCAACGTGCTCCAGCGCTGGAGCCGCCAGCGGATGGGTGGCTCATGAGCGGGATCAATCCCATCACCGAAGGGCGCGGCCTAAAGATCACTTTGATCGCCGTGTCGCTGGTCTACATCCTCCTGTTCCTGGTGCTGCCGGTGGTGACCGTGTTCACCGAGGCCCTGGGTAAGGGGCTCGGCGCCTATATCGAAGCCATCAACGACCCGGCGGCGCGCTCGGCCATCAAGCTCACGTTGCTGACCGCCGCCATCGCGGTGCCGCTCAACATGGCGTTCGGCATCGCGGCGTCCTGGGCCATCGCCAAGTTCGAGTTCCGCGGCAAGAGTGTGCTGATCACGCTCATCGATCTTCCGTTCTCGGTGTCGCCGGTGATCTCGGGCCTGATCTATGTGCTGCTGTTCGGCGCGCAAGGATTCCTCGGCCCCTGGCTCGCCGAACGCGACATCCAGATTGTGTTCGCCGTGCCCGGCATAGTGCTCGCCACCGTGTTCGTCACCTTCCCGTTTGTCGCCCGCGAACTGATCCCGCTGATGCAGGAGCAGGGCACGGAAGAAGAAGAGGCCGCCCGCTCGCTGGGCGCCGACGGCTGGCAGACCTTCTGGCGTGTGACCTTGCCCAATATCCGCTGGGGCCTCTTGTACGGCGTGCTGTTGTGCAACGCGCGCGCCATGGGCGAATTCGGCGCGGTGTCGGTGGTCTC
>CANJOI010000225.1 GCA_947475365.1 Fidelibacterota bacterium
ATCGCGGCCTTCGCACGGCCGGCAGCCCTTGTAACGCTGCCCTCGCAGCGGGAAACCATCGTGCTCTCCATGGACGTCTCCGGCTCCATGCGCGCGAGTGACGTGGCGCCGAAGCGCATTACGGCCGCGCAGCTCGCCGCCCGGGATTTCATCAGCGAGCAGCCCCCCGGGGCGCGCATCGGCCTGGTGGCGTTCTCAACCTCCGCCATGGAAATGCAGGCGCCGACCCTGAACCGCGAAGATTTATTGGCTGCCGTGGACAGGCTCGAGCCGCAGCGCTTCACCGCCGTTGGCAGCGGCATTCTGGTGGCGCTGAAATCCATTTTCCCGGACGCGGATATCGACGTTGGTGGATTCCGGGGCGATATGCGCGGCGGAGACGCCGGACGCCAAAGCCGCAATTTGGGGGGCGCGCCCTTGGGCCAAGCGCCGAAGGGCCAGGCGGAAGCGGCGCTGCCGGTGGCGCCGGGGTCCTACAAGAACGCCATCATCATCCTGATGTCCGATGGCTCCACCAACGCTGGAGCCGACCCGATCGAGGCCGCGCGCATGGCCGCCAGTAAAGGCGTGCGCATCTTCACCGTCGGGTTCGGGACCGAGGGCGGCGGTGTGGTGGAATTCGAGGGCCGCACCATGCAGGTACGCCTGGACGAGGACACCCTGAAACAGGTGGCCGAGATCACACGCGGGTCATACTTCCGCGCCAGTTCCGGCGCCGATCTGAAGCAAATTTACAAGACCCTGACCACCAAGCTGGTCATGGAGACCCAGAAGACCGAGATCACCGCCCTGTTCGCGGGCATCGCGGTGGTGCTGACCGCCGTGGCCGCGCTGCTGTCGATGCTGTGGTTTGGCCGGTTGACCTAGCGTTGGCTTTTTCTGGTCACCCGCGGGCTTGACCCGAGGGGCCAGGGTGGTAAACGCCTTTCGAGGCCGGAACCCTGGTTCCTCGGATCTCGCTTTGCTCGTCCGAGGATGACATTCGCCCCAGGACGACTTAGCTGCGCTAAGTCGTGGGCTCATGTCACTCCATCGCCCAGCCGTGGCTGACGATCAGCGATTGGCCCGTGAGTGCATTCGATTCAAACGACGCGAAGAACACCGCCGCCGCCGCCACGTCCGCCGTGGTGGTGAATTCGCCGTCCACGGTGTCGCGCAGCATGACGTCCTTCACGACCTGTTCCTCGGTGATGCCGCGCGCCTTGGCGGTTTCGGGGATTTGTTTTTCCACCAGCGGCGTCCAGACGTAGCCGGGGCAGATGACATTGGCGCGGACCTTGCGCGCCGCGCCTTCCTTGGCGACAACGCGCGCCAGGCCCAGAAGGCCGTGTTTGGCGGTGACGTAGGGCGCCTTCAGCGGCGAGGCGAGCTTCGAATGCACCGAGCCCATGTATATGATGCTGCCGCCATCGCCCTGTTTGTACATGGCCCTCAACGCCGCGCGCGTGGTGAGGAACGCGCCGTCCAGATGGACGGCCATCAGCTTCTTCCAGGCGGAAAACTCCAGCTCGTCGATAGCGGCGATATGCTGAATGCCGGCGTTGCTCACCAGAACGTCGATGCGCCCCAGGACCTTCAGTACTTCACCCATGCCCGCGTCGACCGCAGGCTCGCTGCCGACGTCCATGGCGACGCCGATCACGCGCTGACCGGTGGGATCCAGTTCCTTGGCGGTCGCCGCCGCCTGCGCGCCGTTAAGATCGGCGATGGCGACCTTGGCGCCTTCCCTGACGAAGGCGATGGCGATTTCCTTGCCGATCCCGCCGGCGGCGCCTGTGACCACCGCGACTTTGTCCTGCAACTTGCCCACTCGGTTGTTCTCCTTGGCTTGATTACCGGTGATTGCACCATAAATTGCCTGGAAGCGCCACAGTCCCCGCCTTATCGTTTATGCGCATGGCATATGCATTCCGGAATGTTTCATGACCCAGACAGCTGATTTCGCCGACAACGCCGCGCGCAGCCGCTTTGAGCTTACCGAGGGGGGGCATACCTCCTTTGCCGCTTACCGCAAGGCCGGCGGCGTGGTGACCATTCCCCATGTTGAAACCCCGGAACAAGCCCGCGGGACCGGGGCGGCCGGGCGCCTCATGGCCGAAGTGGTCGGCTATGCCCGCGCGCAGAATCTCAAGATCACCCCGGTCTGTTCCTATGCGGTGGCCTGGTTCCGCCGGCATCCGGATTCCCACGACGTGTTGGAGTAGATCATGGCCGGCAATAAAACCGCGCTGGTCGTGGCCGCATCGCGCGGTATTGGCCTGGGCCTCGCGCGGGAGTTCACCGCACGGGGCTGGCGCGTGACCGGCACGGTGCGCAGCCCCGCCCCGGAGCTGCAGGCAATTCCCGGCGTGAGCGTCGAAACCTTGGATATCAATGTTCCGGAGCAGATCGCGGCTTTACAGGCGCGCCTCGCGGAACGGAGCTTCGATCTCCTGTTCGTCAACGCCGGCATGATGAACAACCGCGCAGACACCAGCGCCACCGTCGAGACCGAGGCCTTCAATACCGTGATGACCACGAATGCGCTCGGCCCCATGCGGGTGGTGGAGGCCCTGAGCGGCCTGGTCCGGCCCGAGGGGACCATCGCGGTCATGACGTCGGTGCTGGGCAGCGTCGCGGCCAATACCGGCGGCACCGAGATTTACCGCGCCAGCAAAGCCGCGCTGAACAGCCTGTTCAAGAGCTTCGTCGCGCGGCAACGCAAGCCGCAAACCTTCCTCGCGGTCCATCCCGGCTGGGTACAGACCGAGATCGGCGGGCCCAATGCGGTGCTGGATGTAGCCACCAGTGTGCGCGGGATCGCCGACGTCGTGGAAAAACGCAGCGGCAAAGGCGGCGTGGCCTTTGTCGATAACAATAATCAGGAAATTCCCTGGTAGGCCAGCTTACGCGGTGATGTCGAGCTTGCCGCCGCGGGAAGGCACGCGGCCGGTGTTGATGACATTGGCCTGCTTCTGCGCCGCCGGCGTGAACGGCGCCGCCGTGATGGTCTTGGCGGGCTTCGGCCCCTTGCCGCCGCGGTTCGATTGAACCGGCGTCAGGCTGGCTTGGGATGTGATCGAGGTCACGGGCATGTTTGGATTATAGCCCGGCCCGTGCGGTTGGGGAATTGCCGCCAACGGAATTAATTGTACCAGGTACAATTAATTCCGGGGACCGACGTGGCGCGTGATCTCCAGGGGGATTTTTCGCCAGAGCTTGATGGCCATGGCGAACTTCGGGTTCGAGGGGGTGAAGTTGGGCATGGTCTCGCGCCTCACCAGTTTAGCCTCAAAGGGCAGCGCGCGGAATTCTTCGGCCCAGGCGGCGTGGCGGGTGTGCATGCGGTCGCGGAAATAGAAGTTCATGCTGGCGGCAGCCACCTCGCCGTCCAGCATCACTTGGCGCACATCTACCGTGCTTCCATACGCCGCGACCGCAGCAAAGTTTCGCTGCCTTGGAAAAAATTATCGGGCTGATCCAAATCGGATTTTTCCCGCTCGCTCCGGTGCCTCACCACCGGCGGCGCGTTTCGCCGCAGGCGCGGCGCCTGCGGCAAACTGAAACAACTCACGCGTGATTACGTCGCTGTAAAATCCATTACGTCGCTGTTACCGGGGATTGTCTCGCGCCAAGGCGGGGAACAGATTTAACCGCGAGAACAAGAGCGGGACCAAAACCCTCTTGTCGAGAAACAGACCTCAGGCCACAGGAAACATGTCCATGACAGCCCGTATGCTTCGTTGGCTCCCGGCCGCCGCGGCCGGTGCGGCGTTCGCTTTCGTCGTTCCGCAGTTCGTTGAAAAGAATGCGCCCCAGCTTATGCCGCGGGCACAGGCCGAGACCTCCATGGCCGCGCTCCAGGCGGCCGGCGTACCGTCCCTGGCGCCGGTGATCGAGCGCGTAACGCCCGCCGTGGTCAATGTCGCCGTCAAGGAAAAGGCGTCCAGCGATGACGACGATGCGCCGGGCGCGCAGCAGCAGATCCCCGAGGAATTCGGCAGGTTCTTCAACCTGCCCGAAGGCAAGGGCGGCCAGCATTCCAAGCCCCGCGCGCGGATGTCGTCCGGCTCCGGCGTCATCGTCGACGCCAAGAAGGGCTACATCATGACCAACCATCATGTGGTCGAGCATGCGGGCGAGATCAGCGTCACCCTGAAGGACCGCCGCGAGTTCACCGCCAAGGTCATCGGCAGCGATGAAGGCACCGACATCGCCCTCCTCAAGATCGACGCCGACAATCTGTCGGAGCTGCCGGTGGGTGATTCCAGCGCCATGAAGGTCGGCGACTTCGTGATCGCGGTGGGCAATCCGTTCGGCCTCGGCCAGACCGTGACGTCGGGTATCGTCTCGGCGCTCGGCCGCTCGGGCCTCGCCATCGAAGGCTATGAAGACTTCATCCAGACCGACGCTTCCATCAACCCCGGCAACTCGGGCGGCGCGCTGGTCAACATGAAGGGCGAGCTGATCGGCATCAACACCGCCATCATGGGCCCGACCGGGGGCAACGTCGGCATCGGCTTCGCGGTGCCCACCTCCATGGCGCAGTCCGTGGTGGCGCAACTCACCAAGTACGGCGAAGTGAAGCGTGGCCGCATCGGCGTGCAGATCCAGGACCTGACTCCGGAACTCGCCAAGAGCCTGGGTGTCAGCCAGATCGGCGGTGCGGTGATCGAACGTGTGGAGAAGGATACGCCGGCGGACCGCGGCGGCATGAAGACCGGCGACATCGTCGTCGCCATCGACGGCAAACCGATCACCGGCGCCAGCAGCCTGCGTAACCGCGTCGGCCTGTCACCTGTCGGTACCGACCTGAAGATCACCGTGCTGCGCTCCGGCGCCCGGAAGGACCTGTCGCTCACCATCGAGAAGGAAGCCAAGGCGGTGGTCACCGCCGCGGTGGATGAGCGCCCCGCGCTGCAGGGTGCGAAGTTCGCGGGCGATGGCGCCGTGCCGAGCAAGGCGTCCGCCGGCGGCGGCGTCGAGATCGTCGAGGTGGAGCGCGGCAGTCCGGCCTGGCAGGTGGGTCTGCGTCCGAAGGATGTCGTCGTGGCCGTCAACCGCACCGCCGTGAAAGACATCCAGCAGTTGGATGATGCGCTGAAGACCGGGCGTCAGGCCGCCCTGTTCATCAAGCGCGGGGCCGAGGATGTGCTGATCGTCGTCTGAGCGGCGCGAGAGTTAAAACACTGACGGCGCCGTTCGAAAGGACGGCGCCGTTTTTGTTTGTCGGGACGGAGTGCCGGATAAAATGTACCAGGTACAATTTTATGGGCGTCGCGCACGAGGATCGGTGCACCGGTTTCAAAATTATACCCGGTACATTTTATCCTGAGACGGCGGTGAACGGTGTTAGAGCGTCTTGCCGGCCGCTTCGCCGGGTTTGCGCGCGGCGCTGCGGACATCCAGGGTCAGGCGGATGTTCTGCAGGAGGACGCCCGAGCTGGAGCGGAAGCTCAAGGCTTTGTAGTACTGGGCCAGCGCGCGGTCGTACTGGTTCAGGTAAAAATAGATGTTGGCCAGGTTGTTATAGGACTGCCACTGGCGTGGCGACATCTCGATCGCCTCCAGGCAGGCCTCCATGGCGTCGGAATACTGGGTCAGCCCGGTCAGGCCGATACATAGATTATTGAGCGCGGCGGCATGGTTCTCGGCGGTCAGCTCGCCGGTGCGCAGGGCGGCGCGGGTGCGTTCGGTGCCCTTCTGCCATTCCTTGGCGTCCAGCAGCATGGCGGCTTCGCTCACCCAGCCATTGGCGGGGCGGAACGACTGCGCCTCGGTGCGGGTGGCGGTTAGTCCAACGATGGCGGCCAAGGCCGCGGCGGCGAGAACGGTGTGCTTCATGGCCCCTTCCCGATCATGACCCGAAGTATGGCACTCATGATAACGCCAAAGGCTTCCCTCTCTCAACGGCCGCAGGCAAAGAGTTGTATAAAATTACCGGGAGACGGCTGAAATCTTATATTATTTTCCAGCCCGACCGGTAAGACAGGGTGAAAATAGGACCAAATTCGCTTTTCACGGCCCCTATGTTGCCGGCCCCGAAAGCTTCCGCCCGCCCAGAGAGTTCCGTTCATGACCACCGACCTCGACATTCTGTCCGACCTCGAACGCAAAGTGCTGTGGCTGGCCAGTTGGACCATTCACAACGCCAACCACATCCGTCCCAACAAGGATGGGGTGAAAGTGGGCGGCCACCAGGCATCGTCGGCGTCGCTCAACACAATCCTCACCGCGCTCTATTTCAATGTGCTGCGG
>CANJOI010000226.1 GCA_947475365.1 Fidelibacterota bacterium
CATTTCGCTTTCCGGGTGAAGACCAAGGTGTCACCGGTCGAGGCCCTGGCGTCGAACGCATATCCATCCGTGTCGAAGTGCTTGAGCCCCTCGGGCGCGTCAACCCGGTTTTCGACGATATAGCGCGCCATCAGGCCGCGCGCCTTCTTGGCCATGAAACTCACGATCTGCGCCTTGCCCGCCTTGATCTCCTTGAACTGCGCCTGGATCACGGGGGCCTGCAGCGCTTTTTCATCGACCGCGCCCCAGTACTCCATGGACGCCAAATTCACGACCACGGGTTTCTTCATCTTGGCGGTAACGGCGTTGAGGCGGGCGGCCACGGTGGGACGCCAAAACTCATAGAGATCCTTGCCGCGCGCGGTGTCGACGCGGGTGCCCATCTCCAGCCGGTAGGGCGCGATGGCGTCGAGCGGGCGGAGCAGGCCGTACAGGCCTGAGAGAATGCCGATATGCTTCTGCGCGAAAGCGATGTCGTCCTTGGTCAAGGTGGCCGCGTCGAAACCCTGGTAGACGTCGCCGGCGAAGGCGTAGATCGCGGCCCGCGTGCGCGCCTTGTCCCAGGCCTGGAACCGCGCGTAATTGAGGGCCGCGAGGGCCGGGCTGATGTCCATCAGCCGCCCCAAGTCGTGGGCGGTGTAGCGCTTGGCGCGGGCGGCGACCACGGCGGCATCGGCCGCCAGCGCCGGCGTGGTGGCCTTGAGTTCGCCTTCGGCGACGAGGTTGTCCTCGGACTCGAAATCGAGCCGCTTGGCGGGGGAGAGCAGGGCGAGAAGCATGAAAGATCAGGGCTTGGACGGTGTCGCGTCGGCCGGCTTGGCGCTGTCCACCACCTGCTTTTCGCGTTCAGTGGCGGCCTTCAGGTCGGTGAGCAGCTTCTCGGCCACTTTGTTCGTGGTGGCGTAGCGTTCGTTGACCCGGGAGAGGTTGTTGATCAGGATCGCGATCAGCGCCTTGATGAACGGATCGCAGGCGCTCATTTTTTGGGTGATCGTGCTCTTGGAGATGCGTACGACCACGCAAGGCTCAAGCGCTATGGTGGTCGCCGAGCGGCGCTCGCCGGTGATCGCCGCCATCTCACCGAACATGGCGCCTTTTTCCAGGACCGCGAGGCGTACCGGCTTGCCGTCGACGTTCTTGAACACGCCGATGCGGCCAGATTCCAGCACATAGGCGTCTGTGCCGTCCTGGCCTTCGCGGAAGATGATCTTGTCCTTTTCGTAGGGGAAGCGGGCCAGGATCTCGCCAGGTTTGGCGCGGATCGCGGTCTTTTCTTCGCTCTGCCCTGACTGGCCGAATTCCATGTCTGTCCCCTGAACCGGGGCGGATTATACCGCCCGGTCCGGGGGAAGCAGCCAAAAACGATAGGTCTTAGGGCTGGTTGGCGACCAGCTGCCATGCGCCGCCTTCGGCCTGGCAGGCGGTCCCGGTGGTCTCGCGGGTGGATTCGTCGATCGTGATGCGCTCAACGAATTCGCGGCAGTATTTCGCGCCGGCCCAGCCGTCCCGCGTGATGGTGACGCGGCCGATGACGCCGGCGTTGGCCCAGGTCACGCTCTCGCCCACGTCGGCCACGAGCGCCTGCTGCACATAGGGCGAGGCCAGTAAGCCCTGGCGATGGTCGTAGTCGCGATAGCCGTCGTAGTCCCGGTAGACCACGGTGCTGCGATAGACCGGATACGGATAGTAATAGGGGGCCCAGGAGCCGCCCCAGTAGGGATCGCCGAGGCCGAGGCCCACCGACACACGCGGGCCGCCCCAATAATGCGGACGATAATAATAGCTGGAGGCATATCCCGGGCCGCCGAAGTGCGCGCCGATGACCACGCTGGTGCGGGCTTGGGCCGCGCTCGGAACAGCAACCGCCGCGCCCGCGGCCAGCGCCGCGGCTACCAACAGCTTCGTGCCCCGTTTCGGGAGGGCGCTCTTGAAGTTCTGGACCATCACGGAAACTCCATACCAAAATTCTCCCGCCGGGGACCCGTCATCCTGGCGGGAAGCCAATGACAGGCGGAATTATATAAGCCGGTTAGGGAGAAATTATGGCGCGCGCGGCGCCGGGCCTACAGCCTTGTAATCCCCGTGCAAATTTACCGTAAGGCGCGCAGGCCCATGTTTATCCACGAAACTGGGGAAAATCGCGCCCGACACCCCCGGCTCGGAATTTTAATGGGTAATTCAAAGGGTTCGCTATAATGACCATGGGTTTATCAGCCGGCGTTGTGGCTCCGGCACAGGCGCCGCGGGTTTCCGTGAAGGAAGCATCCGGCAGCGAAGCGGAAGCGAGCGTGTCGATGCGAATTCTGGTGATCGAGGACGACAAGGAAGCCGCCGATTTCCTCACCAAAGGCCTGCGGGAAAGCGGGTATGCGGTGGACCACGCGCCCGACGGGCGTGAGGGATTGTTCCTGGCGTTGTCCGAACCCTACGACGCGATGATTGTCGACCGCATGCTGCCGGGGCCTGATGGTCTTTCGATTGTCGAATCCGTGCGCAAATCCAACATCGCTACCCCGGTGCTGTTCCTGTCGGCCCTCGGTGAAGTGGAAGACCGGGTCGCGGGCCTTAAAGCGGGCGGCGACGACTACCTCGCCAAGCCGTTCGCGTTCTCGGAGTTGCTCGCGCGCCTGGAAGCTTTGCTGCGCCGCTCGGGCACAACGCCGGAGAACACCTATCTTAAAGTCGGCGATCTGGAGATGGATCTGCTCGCCCGCAAGGTCATCCGCCAGGGCAAGCGGGTGTATCTGCACCCGCGCGAATTCCGCCTGCTGGAATATTTGATGCGCCACGCCGGGCAAGTGGTCACGCGCACCATGCTGCTTGAGAACGTGTGGGAGTATCACTTCGATCCGCAAACCAACGTGATCGACGTGCATATCAGCCGCCTGCGCCAGAAGATCGACAAGCCGTTCGACAAGCCGATCCTGCAGACCGTGCGCGGCGCCGGCTATAAACTCGATCCCGCGGCATAGCGGGGCGCGCCGGATTCCCGCATGAAGAAATGATTCATGAAGAAATTCCGGCGCATCCTCGACTCCATCACCTTCCGTCTCGCGCTGGCCTACACCCTGGTGTTCGGGGCGTCGGTCGGCGGGCTGTTCTATTTTGTCTACTGGGCGACCGCGGGCTTCGCGATCCAGCAGGTGGAGGCGGCGGTGGACGCCGATGTCAGCGGCTTCGTCGAGAGCTACTCCCGCGCCGGCATCCTCGGGCTCATCAACTCTGTCAACCGGCGCTCCGACCGGGGCACGAACCGGGACGGCGTTTATCTGATCGTGAATACGATGGGTACGCCGATCGCGGGCAATCTCCAGTCCTGGCCGCAGCGGATGGAGGCCCAGGACGTCTGGCTCAATTTCACCATCAGCGATCTGCGCGCCGCCACGCCGGAAGCCGCCGACGTGCGCGCCAAGCAGTACCTGACGCCCGACGGCTTCCGGCTTCTGGTCGGGCGCGACGTGCGCGGCGTCAACCTGTTCCGCGCCCGGCTGATGAATTCGCTCAACATCGGCCTCACGGTGACTCTGGCGCTCGGCATTATCGGCGGGTTCATCTTCAGCCGCACGGTGGTGCGGCGCATCGAATCCATCACCCGCACCTGCCGCCGCATCATGTCCGGGGACCTGACGCAACGCGTGCCCGAGGCCCGGCGCAATGACGAACTGGGCCAGCTGTCCCTGAACATCAACGAGATGCTCGACCAGATCGAGCGGCTCATGCGCGGCATGCAGCAGGTTTCGGACAACATCGCCCACGACTTGCGCACGCCGCTGACCCGGCTGCGCTCGCGGCTCGAAAGCCTCCTGCGGCATCTCCAGGACCCGGCCCAGCGTGAGACCATCGAGGATGCGCTGTCGGACGCCGAAAGCCTGCTCTCGACCTTTGCCTCGCTTCTGCGCATCGCCCGCGCCGAGGCGGGCGTGCAGCAATCCTTTGTCGACCTCGACCTGCGCGCCATTGCCGGGGACGTGGCCGACCTCTACGAAGCGCTCGCCGAGGAAAAGGGGCTGTCGTTCGTCACCCAGCTGGAAGAGGGGCTTACCGCGCGCGGCGACCCCAACCTCGTGGCCCAGGCCCTGGCGAACGTGGTGGACAATGCCATCAAGTACACCGCCGAAGGCTCCGTGACCTTAAGCCTGACCAACCTGGGTGGCCGGCCGGCTTTCGTGGTCGCCGATACCGGCCCGGGGATTCCCGACGAGTTCAAAGGCAAGGTGCTGGAACGCCTGTTTCGCATGGAGCAAAGCCGCACGTCGCCCGGCAGCGGGCTTGGCCTGTCTTTGGCGGCGGCGGTCGCGCGCTCTCACAACCTCGAACTCAAGCTCGAGGATAACCGGCCCGGACTCCGTGTGGTCTTGCGCTTCCCGGAGCGAAAGCTTGAACAGGACTCCGCCCGCCTTGCCGGCGCCAAGACCAAAGCCTTGCCTGGCCCTGGCGCTCCGCCCCATGATGGCGGCCGTGACACCGGCAAACATGACCAGCCTCCCGCGGAAGCGGCCTGACGCTTACCGCATTTTTTCCAAATGACGACCGCCGACTCTTTCTCGCCGCTGCGCGTGCCGTATGTGGCGCCGGTGGCGCTTGGCCGCTGCGCGGCCGCCATGAGCCAGCAGATCATCAACGTCGCCGTGGGCTGGCAGCTCTATGAGCGCACCGGCAGCGCGTTGTCCCTGGGCTTGGTGGGGTTGTTCGAACTGGCGCCGGTGGTCGCGCTGACCCTGGTGGCCGGCAACGCGGCCGACCGTCATTCCCGGCGCAATATCGCGGTCTTGGCCCAGGGCCTGCTGGCGTCGGCGGCCCTCGGCCTCGCGCTGGTCTCCCACCTGGATGGTCCGGTGTGGATGATCTACGGCCTGCTTCTGGCGGTCGGCGCCGCGCGGGCCTTCTCCAATGCCTCTATCGCCACGGTGCTGCCCCAGCTGATCGACAGGGCGCATTTCGCCAAGGCCTCGGCGTGGATGTCCTCAGCCTACCAGTTCGCCTCCATCGCCGGTCCGGCGCTCGGCGGCCTGATCATCGCGGTCACCGGCGGGGCCACCGCCGCCTATGCCATCGCCACCTTCGGCCAGATGGTGTTCGTGGTGTGCTTCTTGCGCTTGCCGGCGCTGCGGCCAGCGGCGGCGGCCGGCAAGCGCTCCATGGCCGACCTGTTCGCGGGCTTCACCTTCATCCGCCGCACCCCGGTGTTCCTGGCGGCGATCACCCTCGACATGTTCGCGGTGCTCCTGGGCGGCGCGGTGGCGCTGCTGCCGGTCTATGCCAAGGACATTTTGCACGTGGGTCCCGAAGGGCTCGGGTGGCTGCGCGCCGCGCCCGCTGTCGGCAGCATGATGATGGCCCTGGTCCAGACGCGCATGAAACCCTGGGCGAAGCCGGGCAAGGCGCTGCTGATCGCGGTGATCGGCTTCGGCCTCGCGACGATCGGTTTCGGGGTGTCCACCAGTTTTGCGCTCTCGGCGTTCTGCCTGGTCCTGACGGGCGCCTTCGATTCCGTCAGCGTAGTGGTGCGCCTGACGCTTGAACAAAGCCTGACCCCGGACCGCCTGCGCGGCCGGGTCAGCGCCATCAACTATGTGTTCATCGGGTTCTCCAATGAGTTCGGCACCTTTGAGAGCGGGCTCACGGCCGGTCTGTTCGGCACGGTGCCATCGGTGGTGGCGGGAGGGCTGGGCACCATCGTTGTGGTGCTGGCGGTCGCCGCTGTCTGGCCGCAGCTCCTGCGTCTGCCGCCGCTGTACACCTTGCGGCCCGACGAGTCAGCGGTTCCCGAAGCGGAGATTCGCCACGCCGTTTAGGCAGCCGAGCGCGATCTTGGCCCGGTCAAGCACGGCATATTCCGGCACCGGCGGCCGTGACGGCGTAAGCGCGTTCATGCCGGCACATGAGGAACAGCGAGGGATGGGGTGGGCTACCGGTCACGGGCCGGCATCCAGGTTGCACGCCTATACAAGCATGTTCGCGTCGCGATTGCTCCGCGGGCGGGTCAGAAAAGGCCCTACGAAACGACCCCCAAGGGGCTGTAAGGCACTGTGGGGAAGACGCTCTCCACCGCGGTCTGGCCCTGGCGCTTGACCAGGATCTCCGCCAGAACGCGCCGGTAGTCCGTGGTCACGGCCAGGTCACCCTGGTCGAGCTGGCTTTCTTTCAGTCCCG
>CANJOI010000227.1 GCA_947475365.1 Fidelibacterota bacterium
AGGAGCGCATCCGCATTACTTCGCAGATCATGGGGATTGGGTTCGATCCACTGTTGGAACGCAAACCACGCACGCTCTCGGGCGGGCAGCAGCAACGCGTCGCCATCGCGCGCGCCGTGGTCAACCGGCCGAAGCTGATCCTCGCCGACGAGCCCACCGGCAACGTCGACGACGCCATCGCGCTGCGGCTCATGATGCTGTTCGTTGAAATGCACAAGATCGGCTCCAGCGTGATCATCGCCACCCATAACCACGGCCTGGTGGAGCGTTTCGGGTTTCCGCGCCTGCACCTCGAGGACGGCGTGCTGACACGGATACCGCCGGCGAGGGCCCAAGCATGATCAAGCTGCGCTCCGACCTGCCGCTGCGCGGCGGAGTCTCCGGCCGCTTCGTCGCCATGCTGGTGATGGTGCTGGTGTTCATCGCGGCCTTCGCCGTGACGGTGAGTGCCTATGTCGGCGTGCTGATCGCCGATTGGGAGCGCGGTGTGAGCGGCACCTTGACCGTGCAGATCCCCGTCAATGACGCCGGCGTCGCGGACACGGCCAAGGCCCTCGACATCCTCGTGCGTCATCCGGCGGTGGCGCGCGCCACGCTGGTGCCGCGCGCGCAAGTCGATGCGCTGCTTAAACCCTGGATCGGAGAGGGCGCCGTCAAGGACCTGCCGCTGCCGGCGTTGATCGACGTCGAAATGCGGGAGTCCGATCCCGCGGCCGTCGCCGCCGTCGATGCTTCGGTCAAGGCCGCGGCGCCGCGGGCGGTAATCGACGATCATCGTGTCTGGCTGGCGCGCGTCGCCAGTCTTGCGCGCGGGCTCGGCGGCGTGGCGGCGGCGATCATCGTGCTGGTCACCGCGGCGCTGGCGGTGACCATCGTCTTCGCCACGCGCGCGAGTCTCACCGAGTTCGCCCAGGTGATCGAAGTCCTGCATGTGGTCGGCGCCAAGGATGGATATGTCGCGGGACAGTTCGCGCGCCGGGCGCTCCTGCAGGCCGTCACCGGCGGACTGGCCGGCCTCGCGCTCTATGCACCGGCTTTGGGGCTGGTGGCGGCGCTGGCCGCGCGCGTCGACCCGGAGATCCTGCCGGCCGCGCACCTGCCGCCGGCGCATTGGCTGGCGCTGGCCTTGCTGCCGGCCGCCGCCGGGGGTCTGGCGATGATTTCGGCCAATATCACCGTGCGCCGCAGCCTTGCGGCCAAGGTATGATTTGCCGGTTTTTGATATCATTCCCGGCATGACCGACGCTCCGTCCCCACCCGCCCCGACGTCAGGCGCCACACAAGGGCGCGCGCTGATCGCGGCCGCGCTGGTGTCGGCCGGCGGCGTGATGGTCATATGGCTCGCGGGCCTGCTGTGGTTCGCCTCAACCTTGCCAGCGGCGGTGGACGACCCCACCACCCACACCGACGCCATCGTCGTGCTCACCGGCGGGTCCGAGCGTATCGAGACCGGATTCAAGCTTTTATCGGCGGGACTGGCGGAGCGGTTGTTCGTCTCGGGCGTAGGCGAGCAGGTGCGCGCCGGCAGTTTGGTGGCGCGCACCGACGCCTTGCCGCCCGACCTTGCCGACAAGGTCGCGGTCGGGTCCAGCGCCTATGACACGCCCGGCAACGCCTCTGAGACCGCTGCCTGGGTGCAAGACGAGCACGTCGCGTCGATCCGCCTGGTGACGGCCGGCTATCACATGCGCCGCGCGCTTCTGGAATTCCACGCGGCGATGCCTAACGTGCGCATCGTTCCCCACGCCGTGTTCCCGGCCGTGGTGAAAAGCGACTGGTGGCGCTGGCCCGGGACAGCCAGCCTGATCGCGCGCGAGTACACCAAGTACGTGGTGTCCTGGGCGCGCCAGAATCTGGGATTGCCGGCGCGGGTGGTCGCGCGGGATACGCGGGAAGAAAATGCGCGCACGGCCCGCGAGGAAATTGCGCGGGACGCGCAGCAAAATCTAAGGGACGCACGCGCATGACGGAACTCCGCGGCAACGTCGGCGCGGTGACCTGGGTACGCTCCGCGCTCTACGCGCTCGCGTTCGCTGTCTGGGCCGTGATCGCCTGCATCGGTCTTTTGCCTTTCCTGCTCCGCAGGTCCTGGGCGCCGACCGCGGTGCAGATTTGGAATACCGGCAATGTCGTGCTGGCGCGGATCGTCGCCGGCCTCGACTGCAAGGTCGAGGGGCTCGAGCATTTGCCCGCGGAGCCCTGCATCATCGCCGCCCAGCACCAGTCGTCCTACGAGACCTACCGCGTGTTCGTCGACCTCAGGCATCCGGTCCTGGTGTTGAAACAGGAACTGATCCGCATCCCGTTCATCGGCTGGTACATGCTGCGCGGCGGCATGGTGAGCATCGACCGCGCGGCCGGGGCCGCGGCCATGCGCAAGACCATGCGCGCCACCAAAGCCGCTTTGGCATCGGGGCGCCATGTGGTGATCTTTCCGGAAGGCACGCGCGCGCCGCCCGGGGTGGTGCTGCCGTTCCGGCCGGGCATCGCCGCGCTCTATCTGCATTGCCATGTGCCTGTGATCCCAGTGGCGATCGATTCCGGCTGGTTCTGGGGCAAGAACCGCCTGCTCAAGCGGCCCGGACACATCACGGTGCGGTTCCTCCCGCCGCTGCCGGCGGGGCTCGGCAAGGACGAGATGATGGGGCGGCTGCAGGCCGACATCACCGAAGCCGCGCGGAGTCTGCCCGGAAACCGCGCCGCCGCCGGCTAGGCTTGCGGCAGCAAACATCTGTTCTTAAATGATTTTTTAGCGCCGGTGGGCAATAACCCCGGTACGGCTTATCGTGCCCGCTTGGAACAAAACAGAAACTGCCCATGACCACGCTTCAGCCCTCGCCGATCGCCCAGCAGATCTGGGACATGAAGTACCGCCTCAAGGATGCCGACGGCGCGCCCGTCGATCGCACCGTGGCGGACACCTGGGCGCGGGTGGCGGACGCGCTGAGCGCTGGCGAGAAGAACCCCGACCTGTGGCGCGGGCGGTTTCTGGAAGCGCTGGCCGATTTCCGGTTCCTGCCCGCCGGCCGCATCCTGGCCGGGGCCGGCACCAGGCGTTCGGTGACGCTCCACAACTGCTTCGTCATGGGGACCGTTGGCGACGACATGGGCGCGATTTTCGCGCACCTGCGCGAAGCGGCCCTGACCATGCAGCAGGGCGGCGGCATCGGCTACGATTTCTCCACCCTGCGCCCCAAAGGCGCGCCCGTGAAAGGTGTCGGCGCCGACGCCTCGGGTCCGCTGTCGTTCATGGAAGTCTGGGACTCCATGTGCCGCACCATCATGAGTGCGGGGTCCCGGCGCGGCGCCATGATGGCGACCTTGCGCTGCGACCACCCCGACATCGAGGAATTCATCACCGCCAAACAGACCGCGGGCCGCCTGACCATGTTCAACATGTCGGTGCTGGCCACCGACGCCTTCATGGCGGCGGTGAAAGCCGACCGGGACTGGACCCTGCAGTTCGGCGGCAAGGTCTACAAAACGCTCAAGGCGCGCGCGCTCTGGGACAAGATCATGCGCGCGACCTATGACGCCGCCGAACCGGGCGTGATCTTCATCGACCGCATCAACGCCCGCAACAACCTGCACTACTGCGAAACCATCGCCGCCACCAACCCCTGCGGCGAGCAACCCCTGCCGCCTTACGGCACCTGTCTTCTGGGGTCGGTCAACCTCGCACGCCTGGTGAAGCAACCGTTCTCGGCGGCGGCCACGCTCGATCTCGAGGCCCTCGCGGAGATCGTCGCGGTGGCGGTGCGCATGCTCGACAATGTCATCGAGGCCTCCAACTACCCCTTGCCCGAGCAACGCGCCGAAGCGCTCGCCAAGCGGCGCATCGGCCTCGGCATCACCGGGCTCGCGTACGCGCTGATCATGTGCGGCCAGCGTTATGGCTCGCCCGGCGCGGTTGCGACGACCCGCGCATGGATGGCCGCCTTCCGTGACGCCGCCTACAACGCCTCGGTCGACCTGGCCGGGGAAAAAGGCGCGTTCCCGCTGTTCGACGCCGCGCCCTATCTCGCCGGCGCCACCATCGCCGCGCTGCCCGAAGCCTTGCGCGCGCGCATCGCCGCGCATGGCATCCGCAACGCGCTGATCACCTCGATCGCCCCTACCGGCACGATTTCGCTGTTCGCCGATAACGTCTCCTCCGGGCTCGAGCCCGTGTTCAGCTTCGACTACACCCGCCATGTGCTGATGCCCGACCAGACCCGGCGCGAGGAACAGGTCAGCGATTACGCCGTACGGCTGTTCCGCGCCATGAACGGCGACGCGGCGGCGCTGCCGGATTACTTCGTCGATGCGCAAAGCCTCGCGCCCTCCGACCACCTCGCCATGCAGGCCGCGATCCAGGACTACATCGACAGTTCCATCTCCAAGACCATCAATGTGCCTGAGGACTTCCCGTTCCAGGACTTTGCGAGCGTGTACATGCAGGCCTATGACCAGGGCTGCAAAGGCTGCACCACCTACCGCCCGAGCCCCGCGCGCGGCGCTGTGCTGGAAGTGAAGAAGAAGGCGCCCGAATCCGTGCCAGCGCCCGCCCGCACGGTCAGCGAGGACACACCGCCCGAAGCCCGTCCCGACACGTTGCCCGGCCAGACCTACAAGCTGCGCTGGCCGGAGAGCGACCACGCCATCTACATCACCATCAACGACATCGCGACCCATGACGCCCACGGCGCGGTGACCGGGCGACGGCCGTTCGAGGTGTTCATCAACTCGAAGAACATGGAGCACTATGCCTGGACCGTAGCGCTGACCCGCATGATCTCGGCGGTGTTCCGCCGCGGCGGCGAGGTCACCTTCGTGGTCGAGGAGTTGAAGGCGGTGTTCGATCCGCGCGGCGGCCAGTGGATGGACGGCCGCTATGTGCCGTCGCTGCTCGCGGCCATCGGCGATGTGATCGAACGGCATATGCTGGACACCGGGTTTCTGCGCGAAGAGCAGCCCCCCATTGAACACGTGCACGCGGAAGCCGGCGGAAAAATCGTCAGCCTCAATGCCACAAGGGACACGGGGCGTGACATGAGCCGCGAGCCGGGCCGTGACCGGCGGTTCCGGGCCTGCCCGCGCTGCGGAACCTATGCCCTGATGCGCCAGGAAGGCTGTGACAGCTGCACCAGCTGCGGCTACTCGAAGTGCAGCTAACACGTTGGTGATCCAGTAAATTTATCCCCGCCATCACCGGCGAAAAAAGTCCCTGCCGGACCTTTCGAATCTTTGCGAGAGTCCTCCCGCGCCAGGGGAGCAGGGCTTATGTCAGTTCCAGCGCGGAGAGGCCGTCATTCCGACCGTTAGCCGACATCGCGGATCCGCACGCGCTCCCGTACCGCTTCGCGGGAGCAAGCCCTTGGCGCGCGTGCGCGCCAGCGCCGCCAGACCCGCCGCGCTGCCGGCGTGGCACCGCGCGGCGGCGGTTTCCCTCGACGGCAATGCTCCGCTCGACCGCACGATCGCGGCCGTGATGAAGAGCTGCCGCGACCACTGGCACACCAATGTCGCCGCTGCGGTGGACGGGCGCGATCCCGAAGGGGTTCACCAGGTGCGCGTGGCGCTGCGGCGTCTGCGCTCGGCGTTGGGGCTGTTCGCCCATCACATCCCTGCTGTACAGCGCGAAGCCCTGAAGACCGAAGCCAAGTGGCTGGTCAGCCAGTTGGGCCCGGTGCGCGATCTTGACGTCTTCATCAATGTGCTGGCCGCGGATTTCACGCCGCGCGCATCCGAGGATGAAGGCTTCGCTCAGCTCATCCGCGCCGCGCGCCTTCAGCGCGACGCGGCGCAAACCGCGGCCGCCAAGGCGCTCTCCAGTCCGCGGGCGAAACGCCTCGCCGCGCGCCTCGATACTTGGTTGGACGGGCGCGGCTGGCGCGAGGGCGATGCCGCCGAAGACGCCGCGCATTTCGCGCGCCACGCCATCAACCGCCGCCTGCGCAAGATCAAAGGCGCCGCCGAGGGCATCGCCAAATTGCCGATCCCCGAGCGTCACGAGCTGCGCATCGCCGTGAAAAAGGCGCGCTACGGCATCGAGTTCTTCCGCGATCTCCTGCCGGAAAAGCGCGCCCAGCGCTGGACGACGGCGCTCAAGCACGTCCAGGACAGCTTGGGGCA
>CANJOI010000228.1 GCA_947475365.1 Fidelibacterota bacterium
CGTCCGCGCACGGCGAAATATATCCTCGCGGGATTGCAACAGGAGCAGTCCATGAGCTTATCCAAAGGTACCACAGGCCGAGGCGGATATAACCCATCGCAGCCCCGCGTTCCCAAAGGCAACGGTGACGAAAGTGGCGAATGGACAGAGGCGGCAAACAGCATTCCCAGCACCGCTTCGGACGCGGACGAAAAGCATCAGCAGCGCGTCGCCAGATTTAAGCAACTGCGGCAACTGGGGCCAAAAGACCCGGACGTGGGGTACTACAACTACGGCAAGCCCATTCATGGCGCAGCGCAGTATGCATTACCTGAAGCCATAGCAGTCATCGAAAAGGTTGCGAAGGAATGGCATGACGCCGGCAAGTTGCCGTTTGGCGTCGGAAACATCAGTTTGATAACCGGAGAGCCTTACGACAGGCACGAGGGGCATGGCGACGGCGTCGGGATTGATATTCGCCCGGTGCGCAAGGATGGAAAGCAAGTGGGCGGCACCAACTATGAAACCAATCCAGCCTACGATAGAGAGGCTACACAACGGCTCGTTTACATGTTTTTGAAAACTGGCCTCGTCGAGAAGATCTACTTCAACGATCCGAAGATCAAAGGGGTGCAGCCGTTGAAAGATCATAGCGATCATCTTCACATCAAATTGAAGCTGCCATGATCAGTTATGTTCGCAGCCTTCCATCATCTCTATGGCGTCCGGCAGGCCGGCCCGCACTTCTACGACTTTCCTTTCGCTTGTCACGAAGACGAACCCCCTGCCTTTGTCCGAAGTGAGTGCTGTGATGACAGAGCCTTCGTCCTCGGTGTTTACTTGGGAATGTACGCGCACCTTCACGTTCGTCCCGTAGGCTTCTTTCACTTTGGCGTCAGAGTCACCGATACGGATGCCTTTGTCCGTGGCGATCGGAGGCAACACAATCGGCCCGCCAAGGGCCGCATTCGTGACGTCAATACTCGCAACTCTCCCATTTAAGATAATGTAGTAAATCCATGGGTCGACGCGGTCAGTTCGGATTGCGTTCCAGCAGATGTTCCTGCGCTCACTTGGAAAAGGACTCTTAAGTCTTGCGCCGAGGACTCTCTCCGCCTGGCGCTGCGTCATTCCGATTTTTACCGGACCTAACCCATCGACCGTCAGGATTTGATCGGCGGCATTGACGGGCGCGCAGGCAAGACACAGGACCAACGCGACAACTCTCGTCACGCCTATCCTTGTCCACGTCATTTCTTCGCCCCGATCTTCGGCTCCTCGCCGCGTTTGAGGCGGGCGAGGTTGGCGCGGTGGCGGATCCACCCGAGGATCGCGAGCGCCAGGAACGCGAGCGCCACCCAGTGGTCTTGCACCAGGAGTTCGGCGTAGAGCGGCGCCAGCGCCAGCGCGATCAGCGCGGCCAGCGATGAATAACGGAACAGCGCCGCGACCACGGCCCAGGTGAGACAGGCGGCGACGCCCACCAAGGGGGCGGCGGCGAGCATGGTGCCCAGGGTGGTGGCGACACCTTTGCCGCCCTTGAACTTGAGCCATACCGGGAAGTTATGGCCGAGCACGGCGGCGACGCCGGCGATGAGATAGACGCTCTCGGCATCGATGAGGAGTTTCGCCAGCAGCACGGCCACCGCGCCCTTGCCGCCGTCGAGCAGGAGCGTGGCGAGCGCCAGGCCTTTGCGGCCGGTGCGCAGCACATTGGTGGCGCCGATGTTGCCGGAACCGATGGCGCGGATGTCGCCGAGGCCGGCGGCTTTGGTGAGGACAAGGCCGAAGGGGATCGACCCAAGCAGATAGCCGAGAAGGGCGGCTAGTGCTTCGATCATGGGGTGGCTGCGCGTTTCGCGCCGGGCTGCGCCAGGTCGCTGCGTTCAAACACAGTGCGTCCGTCGATGACCGTGCGCATCACTTGTCCGGAAACCGGACGTCCATCGAACGGCGAGTTCTTGGACTTGGATTGAAAGGCGTCGGCGATCACTTTCCAGCCGCGGTCGGGGTTGAACAGCACCAGGTCGGCCTTGGCGCCTTTGGACAGGCGCCCGGCCTTGAGGCCCAGCACATCGGCGGGTGCGCTGGTCAGGCGGCGCAGGGTTTCGAGCAAGGTGAGCTCGCCGTTATGGAACAGGTCGAGCGACACCGAGAGCAGGGTTTCCAATCCGCTGCCGCCGAAGGCCGCTTGCGGAAAAGGCAGGCGCTTGGAGTCCGCGTCCTGGGGCGAGTGGTCGGAGGCGATGGCGTCGATGACGCCGGACTTGAGACCGGCGACGATGGCCTGGCGGTCGTCTTCGTTGCGCAAGGGCGGCGAGAGCTTGGCGAAGGTGCGGTAGTCGCCCACCGCCAGCTCATTCAGCGCGAAGTAAAACGGCGCGGTGTCGCAGGTGACTTTAAGTCCGGCGGCCTTGGCCTTGGCGATGATCTCCACGCTGTCGGAGGTGGAAATATGCGCCGCGTGGTAGCGCCCGCCGGTCATGGCCACGAGGCGCATGTCGCGCTCGAGCATGATGATCTCGGCTTCGCGGGGAATGCCCGAAAGCCCCATGCGCGTGGCGATCTCGCCGGAGTTCATCACCCCGCCCGCGAGCGTCGGTTCTTCCGGATGCTGCACGATCAACAGGCCGAAGGTGGCGGCGTATTGCAGCGCCCGGCGCAATACTTGTGCGTCGGCCACCGCCTTGGTGGCGTCGGTGAATGCCAGCGCGCCGGCCTCGGCCAAGAGGCCCATTTCCGCCAGTTCCTTGCCCTGCAGGCCCTTGGTCACGGCGCCGTAGCAGTAAACTTTCGCCAGCGCCACCTGGCGCGCGCGGCGGGCGACGAATTCCAAGGTGGCTTCGTCGTCCATGATGGGATTGGTGTTGGGCAGACAGACGACGGTGGTGACGCCGCCGGCGATGGCGGCTTCGCCGCCGCTGCGCAGCGATTCTTTATGCTCCGCGCCGGGCTCGCCGATCTGCACGCGCATGTCCACCAGACCCGGCGCCAGCACCAGGCCGTCGCAATCGATCACCTGCACATCGCCGGGGACGCTATCGAACAGTTTGGCGCCCACATCGGCGATGTCCTCGCCGATGGTCAGCAGCTCGCCCGGGCCGTCACGACCCGCGGCGGGGTCGATGATGCGCGCGTTGCGATAGAGGGTGCGGCCGGGCAGGGCGACGCTCATGCGACCTTCCCGATATTGATGGCCCTGTTGTTCTGGGCCAGTACTTCCAGCACCGCCATGCGCACGGCGACGCCCAGTTCCACCTGTTCGCGGATCACGCTGCGCTCGAAGTCGTCGGCGACATCGGAGTCGATCTCGGTGCCGCGGTTCATGGGGCCGGGATGCATGATCAGCGCGTCGGGCTTCGCCTGGGACAGTTTGGCGCGGTCCAGGCCGAAGAAACGGAAGTACTCGCGCACCGATGGGATGAACGAGCCCTTCATGCGTTCGTTCTGCACGCGCAGCATCATGACGATGTCCACGTCCTTGAGGCCGGCGTTCATGTCGGTGAACACCTCCACGCCCATGCGGTCCACCTGGGCGGGGATCAGGGTGCGCGGCGCGATGATGCGCACGCGCGCGCCCATGGTGAGCAGCAGGAGGAAGTTGGAGCGCGCTACCCGGCTATGCAGCACGTCGCCGCAGATGGCGACGAGCAGGCCCGAGAGCCGGCCCTTGCGGCGGCGGATGGTGAGCGCGTCCAAGAGCGCCTGGGTGGGGTGTTCGTGGCTGCCGTCGCCGCCGTTGACCACGGCGCAGTTGACCTTGTCGGCCAGCAGTTTCACCGCGCCCGAGTCCGGGTGGCGCACACACAGCACGTCCGGGTGCATGGCGTTGAGGGTGACCGCGGTGTCGATCAGGGTTTCGCCCTTGGCGACCGAGGAGCTTTCCACCTGCATGTTGATGACATTGGCGCCCAGGCGCAGGGCGGCCAGCTCGAACGAGGTGCGGGTGCGGGTGGAGTTTTCGAAGAACAGATTGACCGTGGTGCGGCCTTTCAGCGCCTCGGACGACCTCTCCTGCCCGCGGTTGAACGCCACGTAGCGGTCCGACAGGTCCAATAAATGATTGATTTCGGCGGGGGTTAGCCCCTCGATGCCGAGGAGATGGCGATGCGGAAAGGCGGGGTCTCGCATGGGGCGGGACTATAGGCGGGGGGACCCTGGGGGGCAACGGCAAACCACCCACTTTGTGTGTCACCCTCGGGCTTGACCCGAAGGTCCAGAGCAGCAACGAAGGCGGGCTGCCGAGGAATGCGCGCTCTTTGCTAAGCGCTAGCCCGGCAACCCTGGATCCCCGGATCAAGTCCGGGGATGACAGTAGAGTTTGGAGGGAACGTTATGCAAAACACCTATACCGGCGGCTGCCACTGCGGGGCCGTGAAGTTCCGGGTCACAACGGACCTCGCGGGCATCCTGGATTGCAACTGCTCGATCTGCGCCAAGAAGGGGTTTTTGCACCTGATCGTGGCGCCCGAGCAGTTCGAGCTGCTGACGGACCGGGCGGCGCTCTCGACCTATACCTTCGGTACCGGCACCGCGCGGCACCACTTCTGCGCCACCTGCGGCATGCACCCGTTCTACATCCCGCGCTCGCACCCCGATAAAATCGACGTCAATGTGCGGTGTATCGATGGGCTGGATCTGGGAACGCTGACCATCACACCCTACGACGGCCGGAACTGGGAGCAGGCAAGGAAGGAATTGGATTGAACCTTGTCATCCTTGGCCGAGCGGAGCGAGAGCCGAGGATCCAGGGCCGTAACGATGGAGGGTTTTCGAGGAGCTGGGCGCTGCTTGCTCCGGGTATGCCGCAGCCCGCCTTCGTTCCTGCCCTGGGCTCTCGGATCAAGTCCGAGAGCGGCAGGACAGCGGGTTAAGAATTCCGCATCATCTCCAGCGCACCCTGCAGGATATAGGCCGCCGCCGCTTTATCCACCACTTCGGCGCGGCGTTTGCGGGACATGTCCATCTCGTCGGTCAGCATGCGCTGGACGGCGGCGGTGGACAGGCGCTCGTCCCAAAAGGCGATCGGCAGATCCTTGCGCGCCAGCACCTCGCGGGCGAAGGACCTTGCGGCCTGGGCGCGGGGGCCTTCCAGGCCGTCCATCTGCACGGGCAGGCCGATCACCAGCGCGCCCACGTTGTGCTTGGTCATGACCTCGGCCAGGGCCGCCATGTCGGTGGAGAACTTTTTCCGGGGAATCGTAGCCAGCGGCGTGGCCACCATGTAACCCACGTCCGAGAGGGCCATGCCGATGGTCTTGGACCCCAGGTCCAGGCCCAAAATGGCCTGATTCCGGGCTAAAAACCCCTTCAGTTCGTTGACCTTGCAGACCGCCATAGCGGGATGTTACCCAACCGTCTCCACACCTTATATATAAGTGCACTATGTCCCCCTCCGATATCAACATTGCCACCGTCCGCCGGATCGCGACCCTTGCCCGGATCGAGGTGACCGACGCCGAACTGCCCCAATGGGCCGAGCAGCTCTCGGGCATCATGGGCTGGATCGAGCAGCTCAAAGAGGTCAACACCGACGGTGTCGCGCCCATGAGCGGCGGCACGGATTTGAAGCTGGTGTTGCGGCCGGATCAGGTGACCGATGGCGGCCTGCAGGACCAGGTGCTGGCCAACGCCACCGAGCCCCAGGACGGTTATTTCACCGTGCCTAAGGTGGTCGAGTAGCCCTCATGTCATCGGAACTCACCTCGCTCACCATCGCCGAAGCCCGGTCGCGCCTCCTGCGCAAGGAGTTCAGCGCGCTGGAGCTGACCGAAGCCCATCTCTCCGCCATGGAGCGGGCGCGGCACCTGAACGCCTATATCATCGAGACCGCCGACCTCGCCCGCGAACGCGCGAAGGAATCCGATAAGCGCATCGCTGCCGGCGAAGCGCGGCCCATGGACGGCATTCCCATCGGCATGAAGGACCTGTTCTGCACCGAGGGCGTGCAGACCACGGCGGCCTCGCACATTCTCGAGGGCTTCACGCCGCCCTATGAGAGCACGGTGTCGCAGAAGCTGCGCGACGCCGGCACGGTGATGCTGGGCAAGCTGAACCTGGACGAGTTCGCCATGGGCTCGGCCAATATCACCAGC
>CANJOI010000229.1 GCA_947475365.1 Fidelibacterota bacterium
ACCCTGGTCAGGTTTACGCAGGCCCGCGAGAACCGAGAGAAGCGTGGACTTGCCCGCACCGTTGGGACCCACGATGGCGGTGATGGTGCCCGGCGCGAACGACGCCGAGACGCCTGCCAGCACCTGCTTGTCGCCCAGACGTACATGGATGGCGCTAGCGGCGATCATGCGAGCTTCCGCCGCAGGTTGAACAGCATGGCCAGGAAGAACGGCCCGCCGAGCGCCGCCATGGCCACGCCGAGTTTCAGTTCCACCGGCGTCGGGATCAGGCGCGCGACAATATCTCCCGCCAGCACCAGCGCCGCGCCGGCGATGGCGCTGGGCAGCAGCAAGGCGCCGGGCCGCGCGGCCACGAACGGGCGCAGCAGATTGGGAGTCACCAGACCGACAAAGCCAATCATTCCGGTTACGGCAACGCCGGCGCCGACCGAAAGACCGGTGCCGACCGCGAGCATGACGCGCAGGCGCGGCAGCGAAACGCCGAGCGACCGCGCGCCGGCTTCGCCCAGCGTGAGCACATCGAGAGACTTGGCCGTCAGGAGCAGGAGCGCGCAGCCAACAACGATGAAGGGTGCGGCGAACTGCACCTCGTTCACGCTGCGGTCGGAGAGCGAGCCCATGAGCCAGTTCACGATCTCATTCACCGCCCAAGGCGTGGGCGCGAGATTGAGCGCGAGCGCCACGCCGGAACTGGCCACCGCATTGAGGATCACGCCCGCGAGAATAAACGTGAGAACGCCCGGGCTCGCGCCCGCCAGTCCCAACAGGATCGCGACACCGGCAAAGGCGCCAAGCATGCCTCCCACGGGCAGCACCCAGAACGCCGCCGCGCCGAGGCCGAGATAGAGCGTCATGACCGCGCCCAGGGACGCCATGGACGAAACACCGAACACGGCGGGATCGGCGAGCGGGTTGCGCGTATAGCCTTGCAGCGCCGCGCCGGACAGGCCCAGGGCCATGCCCACCAGGATGCCGAGGATGGTGCGCGGGACACGCAGTTCGAAGATGATCGCCCAGCGCGGATCGTCACTCGCGGAGAACCAGGCGTCGAACGGCACCCACACCTTGCCCGCGCATAGGCTGAGCACCGACAACAGCGCCACGAGGCCCACAAGCGCCGCGATCATGACCGGGCGGCGCGTCATTTCTCACCCGTGATCGAGCGGCGGCCCGCCGCCATCACCTGGGCCGCCTGGATCAGCACCGGCCCCCCACAATTAAATAACGTATCCGGGAAGGTGATGCGCTTCATGCGCGGCCCGACCGCGGCGAGCGCCGGATGGCGCAACACGCGATCCGCCCAGGTCGGCATACCTTCGACCACCGCCCCCGCCAGTAACGCTTCCGGCGGATCGGCGATCACCGGCTCCAGGGGAATATAGCCCCAACTCTTGAGTCCATAGCGCGCCGCCACGTTGATGAACCCGGTGCGCTGGATCATCTCGCCCACCAGAGACCGGGCGCCGGTGGAGAAGCCGAACCGCTGGAAGATGATCGCCGTGACCGGCCGCGCGCCCGGCGGCGGCGCGGCCGCCGTGAGCGCCTGCTGGATGCGCGCCACCATCTCCTCTCCCCGGTCTTCATGCCCTACCAACAGCGCGATGCGCCGCACCTGAGCCAGGCTCTCTTCAACAGTCTGGGGCTCGGTGAACAATTCGGTATGCACATTGAGACGGCTCAGGGCGTTGCGGGTGGCGAGCGACGAATGACGGCTGGCCAGCACCAGGTCGGGGCGGAACAGGATCACCTCCTCCGCGGTTTCGCGGGTGATGGGCAGGCCTTTGGCCATTTCCGAGATGGTGCTGGCGTTAGGATCGGCGGCCCAATGGCTGAGGGCGGCGATCTGCGCCCTGTCGGCAAGGTGGATCACGTCGGTATCCAGGCAGGGGCCCAAGGACACGATGCGCTGGGGCGCCGCGATCGCGGGCGCCGTCACCAGCAGGAGCGCCAACAGCGTGCCCGAGAATCTCATGACAATGCCTTCAGCGCGGCCACAAGCCGTGGGCGGTCTTCCGGTTTCGGCAGTCCGAACCGCAACCACGACGGCTGTTCCGCGAAGGGGCGCGTCAGAATTCCCTGCTCCGCGAGCCGGCGGAAACGATCACCGGCGCGATCATGGGCCGCCAGGCGGAACAGACCGGTTCCGCCCACCACCTTGAAGCCTGCCTCGGTCAGATCCTGATCCAACAGCTTGGTGTCTTCCGCTAGCCGCGCCCGCACCGCCTGGTGCCAGGCGCGGTCCGCATAGGCGCCCGCGCCCACTATAGCCGCCTGGGTGCTGACCGGCCACTCGCCCACCAGGTTTCTTAGCCGTGCCAACACTTCACGCCCGCCGATCACAAAGCCCAAACGCACGCCGGGGCGGCCGAAGAACTTCCCGAACGAGCGCAGCACGATCAGGCGTCCGGAGGCCCTGCCGGCCACGCTGATGTCCGGCGTGGCGTCGGCAAAGGCCTCGTCGACGATCAGCCAGCCGTTGCGGCGCTCCATGCGCTCGGCCAAGTCCAGCACCGCATCTCTCGCCATAACCGCGCCGTCGGGATTGTTGGGATTGCCCAAGACGACGGCATCCAAACCGGTGAGATCAATCTCCGCACGAGATAACCGCCGCACCCTGCCCCAGGCCTGCTCATGACTACCATAGGTAGGCGATACGATTCCGGCCTGCCCCGCGCCCGTGATGATCGGCAACAGCCGTAGCGCGATTTCCGTGCCCGGCACCGCGGCCACATGATCGGCGGCCACACCGAACATGGCGGCCGCGGCCGCCTCCAACGCCGCCGTGGTCTCGGGATCGGGTAAGCAACTGTCGTCGAGTGCACCATCCCCCGCCCACGGAACCGGGTTCACACCCGTGGAGAGATCAACCCAGCGCGCGGGCGCCATGGGAAACAGCCGCCTTGCTTCCGCAAGACGGCCGCCGTGGCGGTGAAGGCCGGACAGTGCCTCCACCGCATCCATTCAGAACCGCGCTCTCACACCGCCGAAGAAACCGCGGCGGGGCGAACCATAGTTGCGGGTGGTCTGGTAGACCTTGTCGGTCAGGTTCTCGACGCGGCCGTAGATCTCGATACCCTCCCTGAACTCCCAGGCGGCGCGCAGATCCAGCAGCGTATGTGACGCCAGGATGTTGCGGTTGGCGGCGTCATCGAACACCGCGCCCTCGTAGCGCACCGTGAAACCGGTTGAGATGTTCTCGGGCCAGCCGTAGGTCACCCAGAGATTGGCGGCGTCGTGCGGACGGCGAGCCAGCCGCTTGCCGAAGTTCGGGTTCCCCGGCGACCGGTTGGTGACATCGGTCAAGGTGTAGTTGGCCTGGACCGAGAGGTTCTCGATCTTGCCCGCCCCCGACAGTTCGACACCCTTCGCCTGCGTCCGCGCCAGATTGTCGTACACGCCAGGCTTGCCCTGCACGCACAGCACATTGGTGCTGGGGCAGGACACGAAGTCGATCTGGTTGCGGGTCTTGCGATAGAAGCCGGTGGCGTTCAGCACCAGGGCGCCGTCGAACAGGTGCTGCTCGACGCCGCCGTCGAAGCTGTCGGCCTTTTCGGGGTTCAGGCTGGTATTCCCGTAGACGCTGTAGAGCTGATACAGCGTCGGCGCCTTGAAACCCTGGCCGAAGCTGGCGCGCAGGATGGTGGCGCCGTCATTGAGCGCCCAGGCGGCGGCCGCCTGCCCCAGGGCGCGGCTGCCGAAGGTGCCGTGGCTGTCGTAGCGCAGGCCGCCGGTAAGCGTGAGGCCCTGCGCCAGTTCCGCCTGAACTTGAGCATAGCCACTGTCGAGCGTGACACGCGCGGCCGATGGCGCCGGATTTGGTGCGGCGGACGTCGGCGACGCGGTGCGGAAGGACGAGGTTTCATGCTCCGCGCCAAAGGTCACGTCCCAGCCGTCCGCCACCGAGGCCGATCCTTGATACTCAAAGCGCTTGTTCTTGCCGGCGGAGTCAAATGTGTGCGTGGTCACCGCCTGGTCCGGATTGAATTGGTCACGGTCGGTGTCGGTATAGGCATAGGCAAACCGGTTCTTGAGACGGCCTTCCAGCAGCGCCACATTCAGGCCGGCGTAGCCGACGAACTCCTTGGTGATGCCGAACTCGCGGGTGTCGTTAAAGGCGAAGGCCGGCGGCGGGAAGCCGTCGAACTTATTGCGGCCACGGGAATAAACGCCGCGCAGATCCACGGACACATCGTCGCTGATCTCGTAGCGCAGACGCCCGCTGGCGCCGGTATTGCGATAGCCGTCCGGCTCCTTGCCGTTCGCATAGGCCGAGATGCCATCGGTGGTGTAATAACCGGCGGCCGCGCGCCAGGTGAGCTTATCCTGCACGCCACCGATGGCCGCGTTGGCGCTGCCTGTGCCGTGCGAGCCGCCTTCCACTTCCGCCGAAACTTCCAGGGGTTTCCTGGGCGTGGCGGTAAGGATATTCACCACACCGCCGATGGCCTGGCTGCCCCAGAGCGTGGACTGCGCGCCGCGCAGCACTTCAATGCGTTCGATGTCGCCCGTGAGCAGATTGGCGAAGTTATAGCCGCCGCCCGTGGAAGCCGGGTCGTTGAGCTTGACGCCGTCGATGATGACAACCGTCTGATCGGTTTCCGCGCCGCGAATACGCAGCGCTGTGGTGCCGCCAATGCCGCCGTTGCGCGAGAAGCTGACACCGGGTGTCTGCGTCAGCAGCTCCGCGGCCACCGAGGCCTGACTGTCGCGAATGGCGTCTTCGGTCAGAACCGTGATGGATGACCCCACCTTATAAATCTGCGTGGGCGTGCGGGTGGCGCTGACCACGATTTCGTCGGCATTCGCGGCACTTTTGGCGGCGACATCGGGCTCCGCCGCCGCGGCGGCCAGCTGCTGGGCATGGGCCGTTGCCGTCAGCGCAAAAAGACAGGTGGTGGAAATCAAAAGGCGTTTCATCGGGTGTCCCTGGTTAAAAGACGACACACGCCGGGAAGAAAACCTTCACAGCGCACACAAACTGCCGTCTCTCGGGAATAACCCGTTCGCGCGGCGCACCCCGGCCGAACGAAGGACAGCTGCGACAGGCAGGTTTCCTGGCTTGCGGGTCATAGCTTCATCGCGTCGTCTTCCCGGGCGGACCCAGTGACATGTGACGCGTTCGCTCGCCGCTTACAGTTGCGGGGGCAGCCCAGGCCTTGAACCTGAGTTCCCTTTTTCATCCCGGAGCAAAAAGCCCCAGGAACCTATCGCGGCGCGGATGGTATATGCTGGCCTGGAGAGGGTCAATTCCGGATAACACGTGGGAAACGCATGGCATTTACGCTGATTCTGGGCGGCGCGCGGTCGGGTAAAACCACCTATGCGCTGACTGAGGCCGAGGCCGCGGGCGGGTCCCTCGTGATGATCGCCACCGCCGAGGCCATGGATGCCGAGATGTCGGAGCGTATCGCCCGCCATCAGGCCGAACGCGGTGATGGATGGCGCACGGTGGAGGCGCCGGTCGATCTCGCGGCCGCCATCACCGCGCTGAAGTCCGGGGACACGGCGGTGGTGGATTGCCTGACGCTATGGGTGACCAACCTGCTCATGCGCGACATGACAGTGAGCGATCAAGCCGACGGCCTGATCGCGGCGCTCGCCGCCTGCCCCGCCCGGCTGTGGCTGATTTCCAACGAGGTCGGCCTCGGCATCGTGCCCGGCAATGCCCTCGCCCGCCGCTTCCGCGACGAGGCCGGGCGCCTGCATCAGCGCCTCGCCGCCCGGGCCGAGCGCGTGGTGATGGTGGTGGCGGGTTTGCCGCTGACACTGAAGTAACGCTGGTCCTAACGCGAAACTGACCGGGCGGATACAATGCAAAGTGTACGCCGTCAGCGCCTATGAGACAGAATTGGGGTGGTGAGTAAGGGAGGGTTTTGGTCTCATCGCAGTGACGGAGGAACGAAGATGAGATCAAAACCCATGACCACG
>CANJOI010000230.1 GCA_947475365.1 Fidelibacterota bacterium
ACCCCGTCGCCCGTGGGCACCAGGTTCTCGGACTCGCCTTTGCCCGAGATGGTGATCTGGTTCGCCGTGAAGCCCTGTTTGGTCAGCTCGGCCTGCACCGCGCGGGCGCGGCGTTCGGAGAGCGCGAGGTTGTACGCGTCGGTGCCGGCGCGGTCGGTGTGGCCATTCACATGGATCACCACCTTGCCGTTCTTCTTGGCGTACTCGGCGGCTTCGGTGACGATCTTGGCGGCGTCGGGGCGCACGTCAGAGCGGTCGAAGTCGAAGAACACCAGGAACTTCTGCGGCACGGCCGGCGGGGCCGGACGCGCGGCCGGCGGCGGCGGCGGCGCGGGAGGCGCCGGGGGCTGCGGCGCGGCAGCCGCAACTTCGGCCTTCTTCACCGGGGCCGGAGCGGCGCCCAGCTTGAAGCGGATGCCGGCGCGGAAGGTGCGGCCCAACACGTCGTACAGGGTCGGGTTGGCCGGGATGGCGGCATACGGGAAGCCACCGGGGCCTTGCGCCGAAACCGCCGGGTCCTTGTTGGTCAGGTTCTGCACATTGAAGAACGCTTCGGCGTCATAGCCGTTGTCCGCCATGTGCGCGAACTTGTAGCTGATCGCCGTATCCCAATAGAACGCGCCATCGATGCGGTTGCTGTTGATGGTCGGGTTGGTCAGGGTCGAGGTCGGGCAGCCCGAGGTGCAGGCCGTGTAGCCATAGTTGCTGGCGGCATAGATGCCCGACGACAGGCCGCGGCCAGTCAGCGTGAAGGTCACGGGGTCATTGGTGTAGGTCAGCGTGCCGCGATAGACCCACTTCGGCGGGCCGTTACCACCGTTCTGGCCGACGGTGTCGTAGGCCGGGTTGATGCCATCGTTGGTGTAGTTCTTCAGGTAGTGCGTGGCCAGCAAGCGCAGCCCCAGGGTGCCGTTCCAGTCGTTGCTGATCTGATCGAGGCCCACCTGATAGCCGGCTTCGATGTCATAGCCGCGATTGATGCGCTGGGCCGCGTTGAACGGCTGCAGGCGGATCTGGGTGATGACGGTGGCGCCCAAACCGTTGGAGCCGCGCGTGATGGCGTTACAGTACTGCTGGATGCCCTGGAAGCAGCGGTCGACGATGGTCTGCGCGCCGATCGAGCTGATGCCGCCGGTGAGGTCGATGTTGTACCAGTCGAACGACGCCGAGAAACCGGGGAAGAACGAAGGCTGCACCACAACGCCAAGGCCGGTGGTGTCGGCTTCTTCCGGCACCAGCGCCGTGTTGCCGACCGAGAGCCCCTGGTACAGCGTGAGCGCGTTGCCGTTGAACGGATCGGTGACGTTATTGGTGTTGGCGGTGCCCGCGGCGTAAAGGTCGTTCAGGTTGGGGGCGCGGATGTCGCGCGAGCGCGTCGCACGGAAGCGGATATCGTCGATCGGGTTGTAGGTCAGGCCGACCTTCCAGGTGGTGACGGTGCCCGAGGTCGAATAGCCGGTGCCGCGCACGGCTGCGTTGAGGTCCAGCGATTTGGCCCACACCGTGTCCTTGGCCAGCGGGATCACGGTTTCGGCGAAGCCTTCGGTGACGGTGTAGGAACCGAATGTCGGCAGGTAGTTGCCGGCGAACCAGCCGTTGGCCAACGAGATGGGGTCGGACCTGCCGCTGATGGCTTCGCGGCGGTGTTCGAGACCCAGCGCCAGGGAGATCGGGCCGGCCCAGCTGGAGAACGGCTCGCCGCGCACGGTGGCGGCCTGCACATCCTGCACGAAGCGCTGATTGCGCTGCGGGTGGGCGGGCGAGGCGAAGATGTAGTTGATCGCCGCCTGGCTGTTGACGCCAAGGCCCATGGTGTTCCAGGGCACGCAGCCGTTGGTCGGGTTGGTCAGGGTCGAACGGCAGACGATCTGGCCGTTGGCGCCCCGCACCGCGTCGATGGCGGCGGCGAAATTGGTCTTGCTCGAGACGTTGAGGCCGTTCTCAGACGTGCGGCTGATGCCCTTCTGGTAATAGGCGTCCCAGGTCCAGGCGCTGTCGAAGGCGTCGAAGCGGCCGTTGGCGCCGACCACGCCGCGCATCACTGTGCGGTAGTTGTCGAAAGTGACCGTCGGCTGGTCGACGTTCATGGACCCCAGGGTGAACTGGGTGATCTTGTTGGCCGCCGCGATCGCCGCGACCGACGCCGGCAGGAAGGCGTTGTCGGCCTTGATGGTGATGTTGTTGATGTTGAACTGCTTCAGCGCCAGACCGGTGGCGTGGGCGTTGCCCCACTGCAACTGGACGAAGGCCTCGAAGTTGTCGGTGAACTGGTAGGAGGCGCGGGTGAACAGGCCCTGGCGCGCGATCTTCTGGTCCAGCGTGTTGTAGAAGTTCACCTGGGTGGCGCGCCAATCGCCGCCGACCATGAACGGATCGCCGACGGGCGAGCCGTAGTTGAACTGGGCCGGCGTGCCGCCCGGGCCGAAGTAGATGCCCTTCAGCGCGGTGTTGGTGATGATGCCGCCCGGGGTCGCCTGCGACAGGCCGGCGCCCGAGACCAGCAGGCGCTGCGGCTGCCCGTTGCCGGCCGCGTAGGCCGGGTTGTTCATGATCAGCCAGCCGTTGTTGTTCCACTGGCGCGGCACGCCGAAGATGCCGTCCTTCGAGGAGACTTCGCCGGAGATCAGGAAGTGGCCGCGCTCGTTGGCGAAGCCGGTGCCGCCGGACAGGGCGACTTTCCAGTTGCGGTCGTCGCCGTAGGTGGTGACGCCGCCGGAGACTTCGCCCTTCACGCCGGTGAACTTCTTGTCGAGGATGAAGTTCACGACGCCCGACACGGCGTCCGAACCGTAAGCCGACGACGCGCCGCCGGTGACGATATCAACGCGGGAAATAAGTTGCTGGGGGAAGTCGTTGACGTCCACCAGGCCGTTGATGGTCGAAGGCACCGAACGCTGGCCATCGAGCAGCACGAGCGTGCGCTCGGCGCCGAGGTTGCGCAGGTTCAAGGTGTTGAGGCCGGCCTGGCCGTTGGAGAACGACAGGTTCGAGGTCAGCGGCGTGGCGGAGCCCACGACCGACGGCAGCTTGTTGACGAAGTCGGCGATGTTTTCCGGGGCGGAGGCCTGGATGACTTCCTCGGTCATCACGGTGAGCGGCGTCGGCGCTTCGTAGCCGTCGCGCAGGATGCGCGTGCCTGTGACGACGATTTCGTCCACCGCGGGCGCCTGGGCCGTCTGCGTGGTGGTGACCGTCTGCGCGCTGGCGGCGCTGGCGGCCAGCGCGAGCGCGCTGACGGTTGAAAGCGCCGCACCCTTGAACAGGGCGCGCGCGGAAAGAGTGCCGGTAAAGAGCATGGAGATCCTCCCCTCTGGGGCGGACGGAATTTCCGTCCGCGCAAAAAAACCACGAAAAGTTTCGCGAAATCAGTGTCCCGCGTTGGGGCTGGTTATAGTCAGAACCGCCGGTTCCGCCAACCCATCCAAGGGAGCTGTTAACCTTTATCCCACCAGGCGTTGCATATTTGCCCCCCGCGGCAGGCGGTAAACCAACCTCCCGTAAATCGTGTAGGACCCGCAGAAATATTCGCCGGTTCCGGGGCTGTTACACGAGACTCGCCGGGAATTTAGGTTCCGGCACCGGTCCCAGCACCCGTTCGGCGGCGATCCCCAGGGCCAGGAGCTTGGCGTCGTCGCCGGGCATGCCTTCCAAAGAGAGGCCCACCGGCAATCCGTTGGCCATGCCGCCCGGCAGCGACAGGCCCGGCGCCCCGAACCGGGGGCCCGCGAAGGTGGTGGTGATCAGGCCTTGGATTTCGTCCACCCGTTTGTCGCCGACCTTAATGGTCTGCATCGGTGTGTCGCCATTGAGGTTGATGAAGGGCGCGGTGAACGGCACGGTCGGGAAGGCGATGGCCGCGAGGCCCTGGCGCTTGAACAGGTCCTCGTAGACGCGGAACGAGGCCTCGAAAATTTGCAGGCGTTCTTCGGGGCTCAGCGCCGGCGGCGCCGGAATCGTGCCCGCGGGCCCTCCTTGAGAAAAACGTGCCTCCGGCACGATCCGCTTGGCCATCACCGCGTCGAGGTTCAGGCCCGGCGTATTGTCTTCCAGCCAATCGGCCAGCGCCTGGCGCGGCGGCCCCGCCGGCAGCCGGCCGTTTTCATTGAGGCTCTGGATCAAGCGCAGGTCGAACTCCACCAGGGTGGCGCCGGCCGCTTTCAGTTTGGCGAAGGCCTCCTGGATGCACTTGGCGACCGCCGGGTCCATGGCGTCGATCTCGTAGTAATCGGCGCGCGGAATCCCGATGCGCACGGTCTTGAGATCGGGCGGCGGCGGTGTCGCCTCGCCGGTGATGGCGGCGTCGAGGAAGGCCACATCCGCCACCGTGCGCGCCATGGGGCCGAAGGTCTCCAACAGGCCGGGCGGCGGCACGATGCCGTGATCGGAATAGCGCTTGCGCGGCGCGGCGGAGGACATATTCGCCACGGTGAAGGTAGAGGGCCGCAAACCGGCGATGCCGCAGAAGGACGCCGGGATGCGCACCGACCCGCCGGTGTCCTCGCCGATGGCGGCGGGCACGATGCGCGCGGCGAGCAGCGCGCCGTTGCCGCCGGACGAACCACCCGGCGTGCGCAAAAGGTCATAAGGATTGCGCGCCGAGCCGAACCACCGGTTGTCGGTGGTGCCCGAGGCCGGCGACAGCCCGCCGCTGCCCACCATGTCGGGGCAGAGCGTCTTGGCGAACACCACCGCGCCCTGGTTCTGCAGGGTCTCGACCACCAAGGCGCTTTGCGCCGGTGTGTAGAACGCCTTGAGCGCGCCGTTGCCGGCACTGGTGGGATAGCCCGCCACGTCGATCTGGTCTTTCACCGCGATGGGAACCCCCGCGAGCGGCCCGAGCTTGCCGTTGCCGGCGCGCAGCTTGTCGATGCCGCGCGCGGTCTCCAGCACGCGGCTCTCATCGAGGGTGACGACGGCGTTGAGGTTGGCGTGGGCCGCGTGCGCCTTGAGCAGCGCGGACGCATAGGTTTCGGCGCTCAGCTCGCCCTTGGCCAGCCGCTCCGCCGCCTCGCGCAGGCCGAGTTTGGTAAGCTCATCGCCGCCCTGCTTGGCGCAAGCCGCAAGGCCCATGGCCAGCGGCACGGCGTAAACCGAAGTCTTGAGAACGGAACGGCGGGAAATCTTGGCGCGCATGGGAACCCCTGTGAATAAAGGTGGTCCTCCCCCGCCCCGATCATAGACAGGAATACCGCGGCGCCGCCAGATCAACGCGATGCCGGGCGCGCCCTAACCCACGAACCCCAGTTTCTTCGCCGCGACCGCGATGATCACGGCGATCAGGACCAGGCGGAACCAGTGGCGCTTTCTATTGATCACGACACTTTGAGGGGCAGCGCCGTGGTGGCTTTGATTTCCGAGATGCCGACGTAGGAGTTCACTTCCTGGATGCCGGGAATGCGCGCGAGCTTCTCGAAGAAGAACTTCTCATACGCATGGATGTCCTGGGCGACGATGCGCAGGAGGAAATCGAACGCGCCCAGGATCACGTGACACTCCATCACTTCCGGAAACGCCTGCACCGCGCTCGCGAATTCGTCTTTGTCCACGGGATGCGCGCGGCTCATCTTCACCTGGACGAACAACTGGGTGCGCAGGTTGAGCTTTTCGGGGTTCAGCACCGCGACGATTCTGGCGATATAGCCTTCGTCCTTGAGGCGCTGGATGCGCCGCCAGCAGGGTGACTGCGACAGGCCGACCGCTTCCGCGATCTCGGCGGCCGAGCGGGAGGCGTCCTCCTGCATGGCCTTTAGAATTTTCAGGTCGATTTTATCAAGATCGCCGGCCATTTTTCTCTTTCCCCGCGCTTCCTGCGCCCGCATCTAACGACGATTCTGGAAAACAGCGCAACCGCAATGCATTACGTGCTAGCGCAATGGTAGAGTTGCGAAT
>CANJOI010000231.1 GCA_947475365.1 Fidelibacterota bacterium
CGTCGATGGCGCCGTAAAGCACGGTGTTGCCGACGATGATGTTGTCGGCCGGTTCGGCGGGGCACTCCTTGGGCGGGAATACGGAGATGCGGCCGCCGGAGAGACCCTTGCCGACATAGTCGTTGCCGGTGCCGCTCAGTTCCAGCGAAATGCCTTTGGCCAGGAACGCGCCGAAGCTTTGTCCGGCGATGCCCTTGAACTTGATGGCGATGGTGTCTTCCGGCAAACCGGCATGGCCGTATTTCTCGGCCACCCGGCCCGACAGCATCGCGCCCACGGTGCGGTTGATGTTGCGGATGCGGGTGTCGATCATCACCGGCTTCCCGGTGGCGATGGCCTCTTTGGCCAGTTCGATCAAACGATGATCGAGGGCGCCTTCCAAGCCGTGATCCTGCTTGTCCTGGGCGCTGACCTTGATGTCCTTGGACACGCGCGGCTTGTAGAGCAGCTTGCTGAAATCCAGCCCTTTGGCCTTGAAGTGGGTGACGGCGCGCCGCGTGTCGAGCAGGTCGGCGCGGCCGATCAGGTCCTCGAACCTGCGGATGCCGAGGGACGCCATGATCTCGCGCGCTTCTCCCGCCAGCATGAACAGGAAATTGATCACATGCTCCGGTTGGCCGGCGAACTTGCGCCGCAACACCGGGTCCTGCGTCGCCACGCCCACGGGGCAGGTGTTCAGGTGACACTTGCGCATCATCACACAGCCCAGGGTGATGAGCGGCGCGGTGGCGAAGCCGAATTCATCGGCGCCCAGCAGCGCGCCCACGATCACATCGCGGCCGGTGCGCAGGCCCCCGTCCACCTGCACGGCGATACGGCCCCGCAGGTTGTTGAGCACCAAGGTCTGGTGGGTCTCGGCTAGGCCTATTTCCCACGGGCTACCGGCGTGGGTGAGGGAGGTGAGCGGCGAAGCGCCGGTGCCGCCCTCGAAGCCGGAGATGGTGACGTGATCGGCGCGCGCCTTGGAGACGCCTGCGGCCACGGTGCCGACGCCGATCTCGGAGACCAGCTTGACCGAGATGCGCGCCGCCGGGTTGACGTTTTTCAGGTCGTGGATTAGCTGCGCGAGGTCTTCGATGGAGTAGATATCGTGGTGCGGCGGCGGCGAGATCAAGCCGACACCGGGCGTGGAGTGGCGCACCTTGGCGATCTGGCCGTTGACCTTATGGCCCGGCAGTTGGCCGCCTTCGCCGGGCTTGGCGCCTTGGGCCATCTTGATCTGGATGTCGTCGGCATTGACCAGATATTCGGCGGTGACACCGAACCTGCCCGAGGCCACCTGTTTGATGGCCGAGCGCATGGAATCGCCGTTGGGCAGCCTCTTGAAGCGATCGGCTTCTTCTCCGCCCTCGCCGGTGTTGGAACGCGCCCCGATGCGGTTCATGGCGATCGCCAGCGTGGTGTGGGCTTCGCGCGAGATGGACCCGAACGACATAGCGCCGGAGGCGAAGCGTTTGACGATCTCGGCGGCCGGCTCGACTTCATCCAACGGAACCGCGGGCCCCGCGGGCTTAAACTCGAACAGCCCGCGCAGGGTCATCAGCCGCTCGGACTGATCGTTCATGAGCCTGGCATATTCTTTATAGGTGTCCCGGTTGCCGCTGCGGGCCGCGTGCTGCAGCTTGGCGATGGTATCCGGAGTCCACATATGGTCTTCGCCGCGCAGGCGATACTGATATTCGCCGCCCGGATCGAGCGCGTCTTTCAACTGGAACACGTTGCCGAAGGCCAGGCGGTGGCGCTCGACGGTTTCCTTGGCGACTTCGGTGAGGCCGATGCCTTCGATCTGCGAGGCGGTACCGGTGAAATAGCGCTCGATGAAGCTGCTCGAAAGACCGATAGCGTCGAAGATCTGCGCGCCGCAATAGGACTGGAAGGTCGAGATACCCATCTTGGACATGACCTTCATCACGCCTTTTGACACGGCCTTGATGAAGTTCTTCTGCAGCTTCTCGTCGCTCCAGTCGGCCGGCAGCTCGCGCCCGCGCATGGAGGACAGCGTCTCGAAGGCGAGATAGGGGTTGATGGCTTCCGCGCCGTAGCCCGCGAGCGTGCAGAAGTGGTGCACCTCGCGCGCTTCGCCGGTTTCCAGCACCAGGCCGGTCTCGGTGCGCAGGCCTTTGCGGATCAGGTGATGATGCACCGCCGCGGTCGCCAGCAGCGCCGGGATGGCGATGCGCGAACGGCTGACGCGTTTGTCGGACAGGATCAGGATGTTGTAGCCGTCCAGCACCGCCTTGTGCGCCTCGGCGCAGATAGCATCCACGGCGGGCTCCATGCCCTCATCGCCGCGTTCGACCGGGTAGGTGAGATCAAGCGTGATGGCCTTGAAGGCTTCGCCGACGGTCTTGTGGAGATGGCGGATCTTGTCGAGGTCGGCGTCGGTCAGGATCGGCTGGCGCACTTCCAGGCGCAGGTGGGTGTCGCCTGAGTCCATGCCCAGCAGATTGGGCTTGGGCCCCACCAGCGACACCATCGACATCACCAGCTCCTCGCGGATGGCGTCGATGGGCGGATTGGTGACCTGGGCAAAGCACTGCTTGAAATAGGTGTAGAGCAGCTTCGGCTTGCGCGAGAGCACAGACAGCGCGGTGTCCGTGCCCATGGAGCCGATGGGGTCGTCGCCGGTGCGGGCGATGGGCTCGAGGAAGAAACTGAGGTCTTCCTGGGTGTAGCCGAAGGCCTGCTGACGGTCGAGCAGCGACTCATTGGAGGGGCCGCGCTCGGTGCTGGGTTCCGGCGCCAGATCTTCCAGCATGATCTGTGTCTTTTCCAGCCAGGCCTTGTAGGGCTTGGCGGCGGCCAGCGTCGCCTTCAACTCGGCGTCGTCGATGATGCGGCCTTCTTCCAGGTCGATCAGGAACATCTTGCCCGGCTGCAGGCGCCACTTTTTGACGATCTTCTCCTCGGGGATGTCGAGCACGCCGGCTTCCGAGGACAGGACGACGATGTCATCGCTGGTGATGATATAGCGCGCGGGGCGCAATCCGTTGCGGTCGAGCGTCGCGCCGATCTGGCGGCCGTCGGTGAAGGCCAGCGCGGCGGGGCCGTCCCACGGCTCCATCAGCGCGGCATGGTATTCGTAGAACGCGCGGCGCTTCTCGTCCATCAACGGATTGCCGGCCCAAGCCTCCGGGATCAGCATCATCACCGCGTGCGCCAGGCTATAGCCGCCCTGCACCAGCAGTTCGAGCGCGTTGTCGAGGCAGGCCGTGTCCGACTGGCCGGGCGGAATCAGCGGCCACAGCTTTTCCATGTCGGCGCCGAACAGGGGCGACTTCATGGCGTGGCGGCGGGCTTCCATCCAGTTCAGATTCCCGCGCAGGGTGTTGATCTCGCCGTTGTGGCACACCATGCGATACGGGTGCGCGAGGCGCCACGACGGGAAGGTGTTGGTCGAGAAGCGCTGGTGAACCAGTGAGAGCGCGGACACCAGGCGATGGTCCAGGAGGTCGCGGTAGTAGGTGCCGACCTGGGTGCCGAGCATGATGCCCTTGTAGACCGCGGTGCGAGACGACATGCTGGGGATGTAGAAATCATTGCGGCTCTCGCCGCCGTGGGCGCGCACGTGGTTCTGGATCATTTTGCGGATCAGGAACAGCTTGCGTTCGAACTGATCGGACGGCGTGTTCGCGCCGCGCGCGATCACCACCTGGCGGATCCAGGGTTCGCAATTGCGCACGGTCTCGCCCAGGCAATCGGAGTTCACGTCCACGTCGCGCCAGCCCAGGACCTTCTGGCCTTCATCGCCGGCAACGCGTTCGATCAGAGCGATGGCGTCGCGGGCCGCCAGGGGCGCCTTGGGCAGGAACACCATTCCGATGCCGTAGTCACCCACGGCGGGCAGAGTCACATTCAGTTTGGCGAATTCGGCGCGCAGGAAGGCATCGGGGATCTGGATCATGATGCCGGCGCCGTCGCCGGCCATGGGATCGGCGCCGACCGCGCCGCGGTGCTCCAGGTTGACGAGGATCTGCAGCCCCTGACGCACGATGTCATGGGACTTCACGCCCTTCACATGCGCGACAAAACCGATGCCGCAGGCATCGTGCTCGCGCGCCGGATCGTAAAGGCCTTGCGCCTCAGGCAACGTCATCGAAAAAATCCTCGGTCCCCGCTCTTGCCATCAAAGATTCACCGGACCCTGCTTCACGGACGCGTCGGCGACCGCTGATGGAAGCGGCGCAAGCGACGGCGATGCGCACGAAATGGGACGGCTGCTCTTTGGCGGCTCGTTTCGGGTATCAATAAACCACCGGAAAGGACGGTCAAGGCCCGCAGTTGAGTAAAGCTCTATAAAGTAAGCATATTTCTCTCAAACAACGGGCGGGCCGATACTTGGCTTTGAGAACACCGATAGCTGGAGAGGCTCCAGATCTCGCGGTCCGACGAAAAGCCAGGGAAAATAAGGGTTTTCCCGTATCACGTGCCTCGGGCCGGTGCGGTGGTCAGCCGGCGCGGATGGCATTGCTCAACCGGCGCACGCCTTCGTCAATGCGTGCTTCCGGCACCATCGAGAACGAGAGTCGCAGGGTATTCATGTCCGGCGGCGTGCCGTAGCAGGACTTGCCCGAAATCGCGCCAACCTTGAAATCCACCAGCGCGCGTTTCACCAGCGCCGGCGCGTCCATGTGCTTGGGGAGCGTAACCCAGATGAAGAGTCCGCCTTCCGGCTTTGACCAGGTGACTCCCTCCGGCATGTATTTCTCCAGAGCGGCCAGCATGGCGTCGCGGCGGCCGCGGTACAGCGTGCACACCTTTTCGACATGGGCCGGCCCGAAGGCTTCCTCCAGCACATCCAAAAGGACCATTTGATTGAGGAAGGCGGGCGCGAGATCGGAGGCCTGTTTGATCATCTCGAGCTTACGGATGATCGTCGTCGACGCCGCCACCCACCCCAGGCGCAAGGAGGGCGCGACGATCTTGGAGAAAGTGCTGGTGTAGATGACGCGCGAGTTGTCGATGCCGCCCTTGCGCTCCGCATCCAACGACAACAGCGGGCGCACCGGCGTGCCCGAATAGCGCAGCTTTTCGTAGGCATTGTCCTCGATCAGGGGAATGTCGATCTCGTCCGCCAGGTCGAGCATGCGGTTGCGTTCGGCCAGGGTGAAACTGGTGCCGGTCGGGTTCTTGAAATCGCACATGACATAGCCGAGGCGCGGCTTTGCGCCGTCCTCGGTCTTGACCTCGGCGGCATTGGCGAAGGGCGAGGGCAGGAGGGCGTAGCGCGCCTCGTAGGTATCGAAAGCGCGCAAGGCACCGAGATAGGTGGGCGCTTCCACCAGCACGGTGTCTCCGGCGGACAGGAACAGCTTGGCGATGAAGTCGATCGCCTGCTGCGACCCGGCGGTGAGGATGATGTTCTCGGGCTTGCAGTCCACTTGAAGCGTGGCCATGTAGCGGGCGATGTATTCCCGGAGCGGCATGTAGCCCGCGGTGTCAGAATACTGGAGCGCCTGTTTGGCGCGGGCAGGGTCGCCGAGGATTCTGGCGTAAGCCTTGGCGAGGGCCTCGGTCGGGAACAACTCCGGCTCCGGCAGCCCGCCGCCGAACAGAATCATGTCCGGCTGGCGCATGTATTTCTGCAGCTCGCGGATTTCAGACGGCAGCACGCGCTCCATGCGTGCGGCGTCAGCCTTGTCCCAATCGATCATGGTGCCTCCCCCACATCCCCGCGACATTAGGAGCGGGACGGGGCAGGCAGCAAGGGGCTCAGTCCCGCCGGAACACGTCCGAAGGCTTCACGTCCTTCAGCCAGGCGGCAAAGGAGAAGGCTCCCGCGGCCGGCGGCTGCGTCGCCCGCACCGCTGTACGCCAACGCTCGGCGTTGCGCTCAAAGGCCTCGACACGCC
>CANJOI010000232.1 GCA_947475365.1 Fidelibacterota bacterium
ATGCCTTTGGCGAGGAAGCCTTCCAGCTGCGGGCTGCCTTTCAGCGCGGCCGCGTTCTCGCCGGTGATGAAGTAAATGGCCTCCTGGCCTTCCTTCATGCGGCCGGCATAGTCCTTGGGCGAGATCAGATCGTCGCCCGCCGTGGACTTGAAGCGCGCGAGGTCCAGCAGTTCCTCTTTGCGCTCGAAGTCCTCATAGAGGCCTTCCTTGAACACGGCCCCGAACACATCCCAGAATTTCTTGTACTCGGCGGCGTTCTCGGCGCGCTCTTTCAAGTCCTTGAGCAGGCGCTTGACGATGCCGGCCTGGATTTTGCGAAGCACCGGATTGTCCTGCAGCATCTCGCGGCTGACGTTGAGCGGCAGGTCCGATGAGTCCACGACGCCGCGCACGAAACGCAGATAGCGCGGCATGATGGTGTCGATCTGGTCGGAGATGAACACCCGGTTCACATAGAGCTTCACATGGCTCTTGCGCTCGGGGTGAAACAGGTCGAACGGCTTCTGGGTGGGGATGAACAAGAGCGCGGTGTATTCGATCGCACCCTCGGCGCGGAAATGCAGGGTGTGCCACGGATCGTCGAAGGCGTGGCCCACATGGTGATAGAACTCTTTGTACTGCTCGGCCGTGATCTCGCTCTTGGACCGCATCCACAGCGCCGACGCGGAGTTCAACGTTTCGGCCTGCGGTTCTTCCTCGCCCTCTTTCTTCTCGCCGGGAATCGCATCCAGGATCACCGGAATGGCGATGTGGTCCGAGTAGGTCTTGACGATATGACGCAGGCGGTGCGCTTCCAGGAATTCCTTGGCGTCATCCTTGATGTGCAGCACGATCTTGGCGCCGTGCGCGGCGCCGGGCGCTTCGGCGATGGTGAAGGACCCTTGGCCCGCGCTGCTCCAGATCCAGCCCTTGTCCTCGCCGGCCTTGCGCGAGATGACATCGACCTTGTCCGCGACCATGAAGGCTGAATAGAAACCCACGCCGAACTGGCCGATGAGGTTGACATCCTTCTTGCCGTCCTTAGCCGCGGCGGCTTTCAGAAACTCCGCCGTCCCCGACTTGGCGATGGTGCCGAGGTTGGCGATCAGTTCGTCGTGATTCATCCCAATGCCGTTGTCGGCGATGGTCAGCGTCTTGGCGGCGGGATCGACGGCCAGGTGAATCGTGAAAGTTTCGTCGCCTTCCCGGAGCTTGGGCTCGGTCAGCGCGGCATAGCGCAGCTTGTCGCAGGCGTCGGAGGCGTTGGAGATCAGCTCGCGCAGGAATATCTCCCGGTGCGAGTATAAGGAATGCACGACGATATCGAGTAGCTTTGCGACCTCGGCCTGGAAACTTAGGGTTTCGGTCTTGGAATCAGGTGTAGCGGTCTCGGTCATGGCGTCCTCTAGCTGTAGTCGGGTGGCGGTCGGCGGCTTTTTAGGCGCGGGCGGAGATATGAGATGGCCCGCCGGTTAAGGCAAGGGGCGGAAAGGGTTACCCGTTGGTCAAGCGGGTAGGTCAAGAGTTGCCCTGGGCCCGTTTGAGTCCCATCATAAAGGGGATGGAGACACGAACCGTCTTTTGCATCAACAACGGAGCATAAATCCGATGCAAGTTCCCCTTCACATCGCCTTCCACGGAGTCGACACCTCGGCGGCGGTCGAAACCCGCATCCGGGAAAAAGTGGCAAAGCTTGAGCACTTTTTCGACCGGATCACGGGCTGCAGGGTAATCGTGGGACGCATCCATAAGGCCCCCTCCAATCTCTCCACCAAGGATCAGCCATTCCATGTTTCGGTGGTGCTGGAAGTCCCCGGAGCCGAGCTCGTGGCCGGCCGCGATCCCAAGGATGCGAAAGGCCATCAGGACATCAACACCGCCCTGGCCGACAGTTTCAGCGCCGTCGAACGCCAGCTCAAATCCTACGCCGACCGCCGCAAGGAAAAGCGCGTTCAAACGCACTGATCTTTTTCTCTTCCCTTTCGGGCGCCGTTCCGTTCATTGAGTTTGTATGAGCGACGCTCCTCGTCTCGCAGCCGGCGGTAGAGTCACAGCGGTGTTGGGTCCCACCAACACCGGCAAGACCTACCTGGCCATGGATCGGATGCTCGGTCATGCCACCGGCATGATCGGGTTTCCGCTGCGGCTGCTGGCGCGCGAAAACTACGACAAGGTGGTGAAGATCAAGGGCGCCCGGGCGGTCGCGCTGATCACCGGCGAGGAAAAGATTCTCCCGCCCAACCCGCGCTACTTCATCTGCACGGTCGAGAGCATGCCGCTGGATCGCGAGGTCGCGTTCCTCGCGGTGGATGAAGTGCAGCTGGCGGCGGACGCCGACCGCGGCCATATCTTCACCGATCGCATCCTGCACGCGCGCGGCGTCTCCGAAACCATGTTCCTGGGGGCGGAGACCATCAAGCCGCTGATCCGGAAACTGGTGCCGGGCGCTGAGTTCATCTCGCGGCCGCGCTTCTCGAAACTGGCCTACACCGGATCCAAGAAACTCACGCGTCTGCCCCGCCGCTCGGCGGTGGTGGCGTTTTCGGCGTCAGAGGTTTACGGCATCGCCGAACTGATCCGCCGGCATCGCGGCGGCGCGGCGGTGGTGATGGGCGCACTCTCACCCCGCACCCGCAACGCCCAAGTGGCGCTCTACCAGAACGGCGAAGTGGACTACATGGTGGCCACCGACGCCATCGGCATGGGCCTCAATATGGATGTGGACCACGTCGCCTTCGCCTCCATGACCAAGTTCGATGGGCGCGCGCCCCGCGCGCTCGACGCATCCGAGGTGGCGCAAATCGCCGGCCGCGCCGGGCGCCATATGAACGAAGGTACTTTCGGCGTCACCGCCGACGCGTCCGAGATCGATCCCGACATCATCGCCCGCGTTGAAACCCATGAGTTCACACCGCTCAAGCATCTGTATTGGCGCAACACCGATCTGCGGCTGACCTCCATCGAAGCGCTTCTCGGCTCATTGCGCATGAGCCCGCCGGCCCAGAACTTGATGCGTCCGCCGCCGACCGACGATCAGCTGGTGCTCGAGGCCATGGCGCGCGAAGCCGACGTGCGCGAACGTGTCACGGGCCCCGCGCGCGTGAAATTGTTGTGGGACGTGGCGCAGATCCCCGACTTCCGTAAGCTCAAGCCGGAGATCCATTCCCGCTTCCTGACTCAAGTGTTCGTTCATCTCGCCGGCCGCGACGGCAAGCTGGAGGAAGATTGGGTGGCCGGTCACGTGGAACGCATCAACCGCACCGATGGCGACATCCATGTGCTGATGGACCGCATCGCTGCCATCCGGGTGTGGACCTTCCTCGCCCACCGCAGCGACTGGATGCCGGACGGCCTGGGCTGGCAGGGCCGCACCCGCGAGGTGGAGGACCGGCTCTCCGATGCGCTCCATGAAAAGCTGACGCAGCAGTTTGTCGACAGCCGCACGGCGCACTTGGTCAAGCGCCTGCGCGGCCACGACCTGCTCACCGCGGATATCAGCGATGAAGGCCGGGTCGATGTGGACGGCCACCGCCTGGGCCAGCTCGATGGCTTGCGGTTCCGCGCCGAGCGCACCGGGCTGCGCACCGCCGACCGCGCGGTGTACAACGCCGCCAATGCCGCCTTGCGCCCGGTACTGGCGCGGCGGGTGGAGGCGCTCGGCGCCGCGCCGGACGACGCCTTCACGTTCGAAGACACCGCCATTGTCTGGCAAGGAGAAGCGGTCGCGCGGCTGATCCCCGGGGCGGACCTGCTCCACCCCGGGATCGAATTGCTGGCCGACGAACGGGTAGAGCCGGCCGAGCGCCGCCGCGTGGTGGAACGCTTGCAACATTGGGTCGCGGCGCGCCGTGCGCGTGATCTTGCGCCCCTGGCCACCGCCCTGGAGGCCAAGGTCACCTCGGCCGTGCGCGGCATTCTCTATCACCTCATGGAGAACCTGGGCTCGGTCCAACGCCTCGCCATCGACGCCCAGGTCGCGAGCCTGACCCGGGAAGACCGCAAGGCCCTGGCGCGCCTGGGGGTCAGGGTTGGCGTCGGTCAGGTGTTCATGCCGGCCTTGCTGAAGCCAAACGCCACCGCCCTGCGGGCGCGGCTGTGGGCGGCGCGGCATCCCGGCGCGGCGGTGCCGGCCCTCGCGCCCGGCCGCGTGACCGTGCCGCTCGCGGCCGGCCTTGATCCCCGCTTCTATCTCGCCTGTGGCTACCAGCCCATGGGCGGTGCGGCGTACCGCGTCGATATGGTTGAGCGCTTCGCGGCCGAAGTGCGCAAGCTCGCCCGCGACAAGGTGACTTTACTGCCGCCGGCGCTCCTGTCCCTGGTCGGGGCGCCCCTGGATGCAGGTGTGGCGATCCTTCAGGCCCTGGGATTCCGCGCCAAGCAGACGCCCGAAGGTCTCATGTTCGGCTTCAAGCGCAGGCCCAAACCGGCGGCGGCGCCAGCGACGCCGTCAAACTCACCTTTCGCCCGGCTCAAGGACCTGGTGCCCACGTGAGTCTGAGACACTCTGATCTGGCCAGCCTCCGGCTGGACAAGTGGCTGTGGTTCGCGCGCTTCTGCAAATCCCGGGCGCTGGCCCAGCGGCTGATCGCGCGAGGGCAGGTGACCCTGAATGGCGCGGTGGCGGAGAAGGCCGCCACCGGCGTGAAGCCCGGCGACAGACTTGAGATCGTCATCGGCGCGGTCCGCCGGCGCATCGAGGTCAAGGATGTGACAGATCATCGCGGCCCGGCGCCCGAAGCCCGGACTCTCTATGAGGAGACGGCGGTGGAACGGCTCGCGACCGTGGATGCGGCCCTGCCTCTGCGAACGCCTCTCAGATAGGGTGGCGCCAACAACAACGTTGACGCCCCTCCGGCAAATCGAATACGCAAAGGCCGTCGCACCCATGCCCGGACTCCTGGTCCGGGCAGGCCTTCAGGGGAGAGCATCCATGACCTACGTCGTTACCGAGAACTGCATTAAATGTAAGTACATGGACTGTGTCGAAGTCTGTCCGGTGGACTGCTTCTACGAGGGTGAGAACATGCTCGTCATCCATCCCGACGAATGCATCGACTGCGGGGTGTGCGAGCCCGAGTGCCCGGCCGAAGCCATCGTTCCCGACTCGGATGAAGGTGCGTCCGAGTGGGCGCCGATCAATAAGGACTACGCCGAGAAGTGGCCCAACATTACCGCCAAAGGCGAGGGCCCGGCCGATAGCGAAGAATGGAAAGACAAGCCGGGCAAGAAAGCGCTGCTGAGCGACAAGCCGGGCAGCGGCTCGTAACCGGTCCTTAGACCGGCCGGGTTGGCGTGAAAAAGCGCCCCGGTTCAAACACCTAAGCCCTGTGGGTAGTTTGAGGATTTGAACACCGGGGCCGAAGGTTAGACCCAACCGTTAACAAGATGCGTTAACGGATATGACAGGCTTTTGACCTGTATTTTCCCGGCTTTTTGTGATATCCATATGGTTAATCCGTCGGGGAACCCGGCGGATTATTTTTTCTCCCGGATCCGTGTCCGGAAACTCACGATAAGTTATTGATTTATTGTGATTTTGGCGCGGAAAAAGGAGCAATAAGCAAAAACACGTCTCGGCCCCAGCCGGTCTCGGCTGGGTCGGCCACGATCCTTAAAAGAGGAGAGTCCGGATCGCCCCGTAAGAGGCGTCGGGCAAGGGGGGATCAGGCTTAAAAATCGGGATGGCGACCTAAACCCCGGTGTGGAGTAGGACCCCACATGCCAAAGGCAGCAACCGCAGCAGCAAAACCCGTCGTCGCAGCAAAGCCCGCAAAAGAACCCCAGATCGTCGCCCCGTTCTCGGCGGGGGACTTCGTGGTCTATCCGGCGCATGGCGTCGGTAAAGTCACCAGCATCGAATCGCAACTC
>CANJOI010000233.1 GCA_947475365.1 Fidelibacterota bacterium
GAGCGCTTCTACAACTCGCTGGGCCAGAACTGGTCGACCCATCACCGCAGCTACGGCATGGAAGCCATGGCCTCGGAATACCGGGCGCTCCGCAAGAACGCCGACGCCTACCCGAACGAGAAGGGCGAAAACACCGCCATCTCGGGCGCGTGGGAAGTCCGATTCTCGCAGGCCTTCATCATGCATCCCGACGCGACCGTCGCCTCCAAGGACGCGCCGGCCAAGGACGCACCTGCGAAGACCACCGACATCGCCCGCTAAAAGCCTCCAGACACGCGAAAAAGAGAGGGGAGCGATCCCCTCTCTTTTTTTATGCCCTTATTCCGGGGGCTCATGACCCGCAAGCATCGTGAAAGCGCGATTGATCGCCTTCCCGCTCTCGGTTCATACTTCCCCTTATGGCCGGGGCGCACTCCGGCCTCAGGTTCAACAGGGGAGGACTCTCATGAAAAAATCCGCACTGCTCGCCGCGGCCTTCGGGGCCGTCGCGATCTTCACCGCCGCCATTGCCGCCGAAGGCCCCGCGCGCCCGGCGCAGGACCCGCGTTCCATGGGCGGCGGCGATTGCGCCAAGAACGCCTATAACTGCAAGGACGCCCCCAATCCGCTGCCGAAGGTCAGCACCGTCTGGCTGGAAGAGATGACCTGGATGGACGTGCGCGACGCCCAGAAGGCCGGCAAGAAGACTATCATCATCTCCACCGCCGGCATGGAGCCGAACGGCCCGTGGCTGGCGCTGGGCAAGCACGTCTACGTCATGCGGTCCAACTGCGAAGCCATCGCCAAGGCCCTGGGCAACGCGCTGTGCGCGCCGATCGTGCCGTTCGTGCCGGAAGGCGGCTTCAACCCGCCCACCGGCCACATGACCACCAACGGCACCATCAGCCTGACCGAGGGCACCTTCGAGGCGCTGCTCACCGACATCGCCACCAGCTTCAAGATCGGCGGCTTCGAGAACATCATCTTCATCGGTGACAGCGGCGGGAACCAGAAAGGCCAGCAGGCCGTGGCCCAGAAGCTCAATGCCGAATGGAAGGGCGCGCCGGTCGTCGCCCATATCGGCAAGTACTACAACTACGAAGAAATCAAAAAGCACTTCGAAGCCAAGGGCGACATCAAAGGCCCGGAAGCCGACGAAGGCATGCATGATGACATCATCATCACGCTGAACATGTTCAATACCGATCCGGAATCCGTGCGCTGGAAGGCGCGCGTGGCCGCCGGCAAGGCCTCGATCAACGGCGTCTCGATCGCCGACAAGGCCAAGAACGAGAAGCTGGCCAAGGAGATCATCGAGTTCCGCACCCAGAACGCGGTCGCCGAGATCAAGAAGGCCATTGCCGCAAAAGGCATGTAGTCCCTGGGGCACGTAAGCCCTTAAAAACGCTGAAAAGAAGGGCCGTTGGGAGCGTTCCCAACGGCCCTTTCCTTTTTGGCCTATTCCACCTATTGTCCGGCCGCGTTTACCCTAAAAGACGAGACATTCCATGGCCAAGACCAACTCCCAGAAGTCCCGCGGCAATAAGCGCAAGGCCAAGGCCCGCGCCAAGCAGCGCCGCCGCCGCGCCCGTTCCGAGCGCACCAACCGCTAATCGCGGCCGAAATCCCGGGAGAATCCCATGACGATTTCCATGTATCAGGCGAGCGTCCCGCGCTTCGTCAACATGCTTGGCAATCTCGCGGGCATCCTCGACAAAGCGCAAGCCCACGCCGAGGCCAAGAAACTCGATCCGGCGACGCTGCCGAATTTCCGGCTGTTTCCCGATATGTTTCCGCTGATCCGCCAGGTGCAGATCGCCTGCGACGCCGCCACCGGCAGCGTCGCCCGCCTCGCGGGCGTGGAAGTCCCGGCCTACGACAACGCCGAGAAGACCCTTCCGGAACTCAAGGCGCGCGTGCTCCAGGCGATTGCCTTTGTTCAGGGCTTCACCGCGGCCCAGATCGACGGCACCGAGGACAAAGACATCGTCATCAAGCGCGGCGAGAAGGAATCCCGCTATAAGGGGATGCAGTATCTGCTCGGCCACGCGGTGCCGAACCTCTATTTCCACATCACCACCACCTACGCCATCCTCCGCCACAACGGCGTCGAAATCGGCAAGCGCGACTACCTGGGTAATCCCTAGGATAAGGCGGTCGCTCGGGCCGCCTGCCAGCGCCTGAGGGCGATGACGGTCCAGACCGCTTCGACCAGGCCGAACGGCCAGGCGCCCTGCAGAAACCCGTAGATCGAGCCCAACACGCAGGCCGCGGCAAAGCCCAGCACATACCAGTGGCTGCGGTGCTCCAGCGCGTAGCAGATTAAACAGAAAGACACCGCGAACAGACCGAAGGCGTCGAGAGCGCTCATGAAGGCGTGCCCTTAACCGTCCTGTTGCGAAGCACGGCGAAAATGCCGATGGCGATCCAGATCAGATTGAGGACCGCGGAAGGGTAAGCCCCCTTTGACCCGCTGTTGATCACGAAGCCCGCCGCGCCGACCACGTTCATCAGCTGGTAGGCGTTGGACTTGCTTGAGAGCTTGTCCGCCGAGAGCAGGCCGTAGGCCAGGAGAATGATCACCGCCCCGGACCAGCCGGCGATTTCGATGAGCAGCTGCACAGGCGTCTTCTCCTCAAAACAGTTCGGTCTGCACCGGCTTCGACGGCGGGATCGGCGCCTCACGGGCGAGGCCCGGGTCGTCATTGCGCACATCGCCGACCCGTTTGTCTACCGGCCAGAGTTTCATTTTTCCAGGCGGGAAGGGCTTAAGCAGCGCATGCAGCTCCGCCTCCGTGGCGGGAATCTCGCCCAGCCAGGCAGGCCAGTCGGATTCCGCCAGGATCACCGGCATGCGGTCGTGCAGCGGTGAAATGAGGTCGTTGGCCGGGCAGGTGAGGATGGTGCAGGACGGCAGCACTTCGCCGTCGGGGCTGATCCACTCATCCCACAGCCCCGCCACCACCGTCAGATCGTTATCGACGCAGGAGATGGCGAAGGGCTGCTTGTCGGACTTGCGCCATTCGTAGAAGCCGTCGGTGACGATCAGGCAGCGGCGCCCCGCTTTCCAGGCGTCGCGGAAGGTGACCTTCTCGCGCACCGTTTCCGATTTGGCGTTGAACGTGGGGTATTCCATCTTGGGCGCCTTCGCCCATTTGGGAATCAGGCCCCAGTGCATCTTCACCGCTTTGCGGCGCCCTTCGCTATCCAGGATGATGCACACCATCTCCTGCGTCGGCGCGATATTCCACGATGGCCGCAGGTTGGGTGAGGGATAGAAGTCCGAGAGTCCGAAGCGCGTGCGGATGACCTCGGGCGTGGCGGAGAGATAGGCGCGGCCACACATGCTTTGTGCCGATCCGCCGCGGGGTCAGACGGCGGCGCTGGATGACAGGCCGAGTACGACCTCCGGCGGGCGGGCTGAAAGCAGCTGATTGCGGCTGTTCGAGCTAGGGTCGCACGGGGCGAGGCGATCGATAGGGATAATTCGCCGCTCATCCTCCTCAACAAAGTAATAGCGATATCCAAGATCCTGCGTGCGGGCCATCATCAGATCGCAGGCCTCCTTGCTGAAGGTCTCCACGATAATGTCGGGCGTGCTCTGGAGAACCCGCCGCATCCCGTCGAAGACCAGGGCTTCGGCGCCCTCGACGTCGATTTTAATGGCGGGGTGGCGGCCGAGGTCGATGTCTTCGACAATCTTGTCGAGGCGCATGGTCTCCACGGCAAGCATGACCGCGCCGCCCTTGATGGCCTCCTGGCTCGCCACGCCGGCAACAAGATGGCCGCCGGAGGAAATGTGCCCGAGGAATTTCGGCATCCATCCGAAATTCACATACCCCTCGGCATTCGAGACCGCGTACCGCCTGGCCATGACATTCCTGGCGTCGTTCGCGCGAATGTTCACCATCAGCCGCGCGTATCCGTCCGGATTGGGCTCGCAGGAGACGATCGGCATGTCTTGCCGCAGCGCCGCCGCGATAAGTGTGTACTCTCCGCACCGCGTCCCGATGTCGCAGGCCGATGTCGCCAGCGGCATCAGCCGCGACCAAAGATAGGTCGACTCCGGCTCGGTCATCCTGCCCTGACACATGTAGTCGCAGATGGCGCAATCATTGCCGTTCGTGAACATCACGAAGGGCGGGCAGTTGTACATTGTGATGTCGACGTAACCGAACTGCGCCGTGCCGGCGGCATGAATGGCTTCGAGGTCTTTTTTGGAGCGCATGGCGGTTCACTTTCGCAAATGGCGCGGAGGAGAGGCCTTCAGAGTTTTTCGTCCCGGACCATCTGGCTCCGGTACCAGTCCAGGATTTCGGCGCCGGTCCACATCACCACATCCTTGTGGCCGAGGATATGGTCGTACAGCATTTCAAGGTATTTGATCCGGTGTGGCGCGCCGGTGAGGTACGGGTGAATGGAGATGGCCATCACCCGCGGGATCGTTGCGCCCTCCTGGTAGAGCCTGTCGAACTGATCCTTTCCCCGGCGGTAGATCTCATCGGACGGCTGATGCTGGATCGCGGTCATCACCACGTCGTTGATCTCGACCGTATAGGGCACGGAGACAATCTCGCCGGCGCGGGTGGAGAGCGTGACCGGCTGGTCGTCCAGCACCCAGTCGGCGACATACTCGATACCGGCCTCGCGCAGGAGGTCGAGGGTCTCGTCGGTCTCGGTGAGGCCGGGGCTTTCCCAGCCGCGCGGACTATTTCCGGTGAAGCTTTTGATCGCCGCGATCGTGCCGGCGATGGCGGCTTTCTGGTCATCGACTTTGTGCATGGGCTTTTGCACAAAGCCGTGGCCCATGAAGTCCCACCCCGCGTCCTTGGCCGCCTGGCAGGCCTCCGGATACAGGGCGATGCAGCTGCCGTTGACGGCGAAGCTGGCCCTCAGCTTGCGGGCCGCCAGCACGTCGACGAACCGCCAGAACCCGACCCGCATACCGTATTCATGCCAGGCCCAGTTGGGGACGTCCGGCAACAGCGGCACTCCCATCGGAGGTGGCAGCACCGCGCGCGGCATGGGGCCGGTGGGCGACCAGTTCTCCACATTGACGATGGTCCAGACCGCGATCCGGGCGCCGCCTGGCAGTTGCAGCCGCGGGCGTTTGTGGATGGGCGCATAGGGCAGGCGCCCCCGAACGGTTGATCCGATCTCCATGCTCACACCTTCTCGCACAGCAGGTTAAGCGCGGTGCGCGAACAGACGCATTCGCGTTCGCTGGTGGTGATGCCCGGCACCGCATCGATGGTGGCGTTGGGGTCGTTGTCGGCCATGTCGAAAGGTGAGTCCGTGCCGATGCAGATATGGTCCGCGCCCACCAGGTCGATGAGATAGCGCAGAGCCTGAGGCTCGAACACCAGGCTGTCGAAGTAGATGCGTTTCAGCAGTTCCTTGGGCGAGGTCTTGGTCTTGGCATTGGTCTCGCTGCGCACCTTGTGGCCATGCACCAGCCGGCCGATCTGATAGGGCGTAAAGCCGCCGCCGTGCGCCAGCACGATCTTAAGGTCCGGTAGCTCTTCCAGCGCATCTGAGAACATCAGGTTCGCCAGCATGACAGTCGTGTCCAGCGGATTGCCGATCAGGTTGGTGAGGTAGTAGCTCTCCAGCCCAGCCTTGGAGCCCACGTAGTAGGGGTGGGCAAACACGAACACGCCCAGCTCCGAGGCGCGGCGCAGGAGCGGGCGGAACCGCTCTTCCGCCAATTGCGCTCCTTCGATGGACGTTCCGATCTCTACCGCCTTGAAGCCGTGCATCTTCACGCAGCGTTCCAATTCCGCCACAGCGGCGTCGGGGTGCTGCATGGGCACGGTCGCCATGCCGCGCAGGCGCTCCGGCGCGGCCGACA
>CANJOI010000234.1 GCA_947475365.1 Fidelibacterota bacterium
CCCGTTCCCCAGGTTGAACACATGCTCTGTCCCCTGCTCGAGATAGGCCAGCGCGCTGAGATGCGCCGCGGCGATATCGCAGACATGGGTGTAATCGCGCACGCAGGTGCCGTCCGGCGTGGGGTAATCGTCGCCCATGATCTGGAACACCGGGCGCAGGCCCAGCGCGGTGTCGAACAGGTTGGGGATCACGCGCACGCCGGCGTTGGTGATCTCGCCGGTGTCGCCTTCCGGGTCGGCGCCGGCCGCGTTGAAGTAGCGCAAGGCCACCCACTTCAAGCCCGGCTCCGCCGCCAGGGCGTTTTCCATGGCCACCTTGGACTGGGCATAGGGCGAGGCCGGGGCCAGGGTTGAACCTTCGTTCAGCGGCGTGGGCGCCGAGGCATAGACCGAGCAACTGGAGGAGGCCACGATGCGGGTCACGCGCGCCGCGCGCATGGCGGCCAGGAGCGTGGCGGTGCCCGCGACGTTGTTGAGGCGATAGAGCTCCGGCTGCGCCACGGACTCGTTGACGAAAGCGAAGCCCGCGAGATGGATCACCGCCCGCGGCGCATAGTGCGCGAACACCTGGGCAAGGCGGGCCTGGTCATTGATGTCGCCGCGTTCCAGCGGACCCCAGCGCACCAGCATCTCATAGCCGCGCGAGAGATTGTCGTAAGCCACCGGCACATGCCCCGCCGCCTTGAGCGCCTTGCAGACGTGGGAGCCGATATAGCCGGCGCCGCCGGTGACCAGGATATTGGCCATAGGGCTTAGTCCTGGGCCACGGCGACGTACCGGCCCGCGGCATGGTCAAAAAGGATCGTCTTGAGCGCCGGGCCCATCTTCTGGTCGACAAGGTGGCCGAAACCGATGGCCTTGAGATGCTTGGCGATCACCCGCTCGTTGAGGCGCTTCAGGTCTTCGGGGATCACGGGGGTGTAGCGCTTCAGCACCTTCACGCATTCGTCGCGGTAGGCGTCGCGCTGGGCGATGGCTTTGTTGGCGCCGTGGACGCGGTAGATGCCGAACGGCACCGGCACCACGTAGAGATCGGTCTTCTGGATGAAGCGCGCCCATAGCTCGAAGTCGGCGGCGATCTTCAGGCTGTGGTCGAAACACCCGCCGACCTCGTCCCACAAATCGCGCCGCCAGAAGGTGCAGTCCTGCACGATCCAGCCCGAGCACGGCAGGCCCAGCGAGCGCACATGCTCGCCATTGAAGAAACCCCAGTTGTCCACGCCCGGCACGAAGTCGGCCTTGATCACGGTGCCGTCCTTGCGCGCCTGCATCGGGAAGCGCGAGGTGATCCAGCGCACCTCGGGCAGCTGGTCGAAGATGTCGAGCACGGTCTGGAGCGCCCAGGGCGCCAGCTGGTCGTCGGAGTTGAGCCAGCCCATGTAAGGCGCGTCGGACTTGGCGAACCCCGCCTCGATGGCGTGGTACATGCCGGCGTCCTTGCCGGAGAATTTGTAGGCTAAGTGCGGCGCGTAGCGGTCGATGATCTCCAGCGAGTTGTCCGTCGAGCCCCCGTCCATCATCACATAGTCGACCCGGTCGAAGCCGCGCGAGGTGACAATCGAGCGCATGCAGTCGTCGAGATAGTCGCCGTAATTGAAGTTGGTGGTGACCATGCAGAGGCGCGTTTTGCTCATGACGGACCTCCGAACAGCGGATCGAGGCGCAGGTATTTGAGGCGCAGAGTCATCTCCAGAGCATGCGCGAAGGCGGGCGGCGTGGCCAGGGTCAGGATCACGTCGGCGGGTGTGCCCGCGGCCATCTGGCGCGCGCCGGGCGCGATCTCACCGGCGCCGCTCCATTCCACCGATATGACGTCCACGCGCCGCTGCTCCCGTTCGCCGCGCGCGATGATGCTGATCTGGTCGAGGCTCGCGACCGCCGCCGCGGCCGGCCACACCAGCTTGATGCGCGTGTAAGCATCGGAACCGAAGCTTTTGACCGGCACAGTGATCTCGGCGCGGCCGAAGGCGTTGGTGGCCAGCGCCACGCCGCCGCCGCGCTTGGGATCGAACCCGGCGCCGAGATCGGGCACCAGGGTGATCCCGCCCAGCACCGGTCCGGCCGTGAGCTGCGCGGGGCCGTACCCGCCCGATGCGCCCGCGGCATAGGCCTCGGCCAGGAACGGATTAACGCGCGCGAGCGCCGCCGCCGGCCAATAAGCCTGGTGCCGGCCGATGTCCTGCAACGCGGCGAGGCCGCGGTATTCCAGTTGCGCGGGATCGAAGGCCAGATCCGTGAGCCGCCGCCGGTCGTTGAGATCGAAGTTGGCCTCGTGCAGCCAGCCGCCGATGGTGGCCGCCTCTTCCGCGTTGGGGTGCAGGATCATGGCTTCCACCATGCGCCCGGCCTGATCCGCCAGGGCCGGAACATCGTGGGGCGTGCGGCTGAAATCGCCGAGCAGGGCATTGACCTCCGCCAGGCCCGCTCTGATACCGTCTTGCAGGCTGTCCATCTGGAGAAGCTGTGCGTCGTCGCGAAGATTGGGCAGCAGCACCGGCGCTCCCCCATCGTCATAGGCGGCAAGGCTGCCGTCGCGGCACATGCAGGCGTGCTCCAGCACATCGGGCGTGCGCGACAGCAGCCGGCCGACGCCAAGCCCCCGCTCGCCCAAAAATGCGTCCGCCATGAGCCCGCCGCCGCGCCGGGCGAAGCCGGTGTCGTTGAGCGCGAAGTAGAGCCCGCGCAGCGTCACCGGCGCGCCTTCGCGCGCCAGAATGCGCGCCAGCACCGCCTGGATCGTGGCGGCGTAGCCCAGGTCCATGATAACGATGGTCTGCGCCTGGGTGAGGTCGATCTGTTTGCCCAGCCCGGCCAGGAGATTGCGCCGGTGCCGCGCGGACACCGCCAGCACCTTGTCGCGCAGGGCGGGGCTGCCGGTGATGGCCTGCACGAGGATCTGGAGCGCGCCGTCGCGGCCCACATCGAAACCTGGGATATCCGCTGGGCTCAGGCCGATCTTCTCCAACACCTCGGCGGTGGTGGTGCCGGGGGCCAGCATGATGAAGTCGCCCAACAGACTGAGGTCGTCGGGATAGAGCGCTGCCCCGATCACCGCCCGGCGGGAAAGCCACAGCTCCTCGGCCGCCAGCGCCACGCCCAAAGCCTTTGCGGTGGCCGTGACGATGTCACCCAGGAAACGGCCTTCCCGCATGATGCCGAAGACCCGGCCCGCGCGCCCGGCCTCGCCCACCACCCAGCGGGCGAAGGCCGCGAACGGCGGCGCCAGGGCCGAAGCGCCGATCTGCCAATAGGGCCGGAAGGCCGGCGTGACGCCGGCCGGCGCCCGGTGCCGGAGGCGCGAGCGCAAGCCCGTGAGCCCGAAATCCCCCGCCTGGGTCAGCACCCCATCGCGCGCGGCGAGGCCGGCCGGAAACTCCTTGGCCTGGACCCGGGGCGCGAAATGCCATTTGTCGTAATGCACATGGCCGATGCGCCGCGCGGCACAGGGCGCCACGTCGGCCTCATAGCTATCGCCGATGTGCAGCATCTCCGTGGGCGCGACCGCCATATCGGCCAGCACCACATCGAACAGGTCGCGGTACTTGGGTTTTCCCGCCTCGCAGGAGACGTAGAGCCGGTCGAACGGCGCCTGCATGCCGGCGGCCGTCAAAAGCGCCCGGATTTCCGCCGCGGTGAAATAGGTATCCGAGACCAGGATGACTTTGGCGCCGGCGGCGCGGGCGGCTTCCATCAACGCCGCGAGTGCATGATCGTGGGTCAGCAGACGCTGTTCGCAGGCGACCTCGGCGGCGGCCCGTGCCGCCACGTCGAAGCCGGCCACGAACATTTGATCCGGCAGGGCGGCGTGAATATCCGGCAGTTTGACTTCGCGGTAGCCCGTGACCGCTTGAACCTTCTCGCGCGCGGCGCGTTCAGCGGTGCGGCGGGCTTCGGCGAAGGCCACCGCGCTGATCCCGGGGGCGAGCTTGCCGGCCGCTTTGAGATCACCGCCGAGCATGAGGAACACGTCGGCGGGCTCCGGCACCCGGCGCCACAGCAGGGTATCGAAAATGTCGAGCGACAGGACTTTGAGAGTCCCTTTGCGAAGCGCGTCCGCTGCCGCGCGCAAGCGCGCGTCTATCACGGTCGGTTCAGGCATCTTGGAAAAGGGACCCCTCGCGGCGGAGCATTTTCCGCTGAAGTGGAAGCCGGTTCAGCGTAGAAAATGCGACCAAACATATAGAGGCCGCGAGTGTACCCGCTACCGCGGCAAAAGTCCCGCGACGCGGCCCCGAAGGCGCGCAAGCCCCAGGAAGGCGCGGGTGAAGGGCACCGGCACGCCGGCATGGTCCGCGATCTCGACCGCGGCCTCGACCACGCTCGCGAGCTCCAGGGGACGGCCCGCTTCCAGGTCCTGGAGCAGCGACACCCGCACCGGTGCGTTCTGCCACTTGTCGACCGACAAGGGCCCCGGATCGATCCCCAGCGCCTGGCCCACCGCGCGCATCTCACCGAGGACCATGTTCATGGTCTCGCGCAAGAGCGGCTCGTGCCACATCTGGGTGATGGTGCCGAGGGTGAGTGCGCCGGGCGGGTTGACCGCCACGTTGACCGCGAGCTTGGTCCAGATTTCCTGGCGGATATTGTCCGCGATCTTGGCGTCGAAGCCGGCCCGGCTAAACATGTCTGCGATGGGGGCGAGACCCGTGGTGTCGTCGCTGGGGCGTCCCAGGGTGATGCCGTTGGCGTTGTTGTGCAGGATGGTGCCGTCGGGGTTGCCGGTGGCGCTGAAATAGACCACGCCCCAGATGACGCGCGCCATCGGAATGGCCTTCGCCAGCGCTCCGTCCGGGTCCAGGCTTTGCAGGCGGGTGCCCTGAAGCGCGCCGCCGAAGCCGTCAAAGAACCACCACGGCGCGCCGTTCATGGCGAAGATCACCTGGGTGTCCGGCCCGCACAGTGCCGGCAGCTGCTGGGCGATCTCGGCCAGCTGGTTGTTCTTGGTGGCGACGATCACCAGGTCCTGGGGACCGAGGTCGGCCGGATCACTCGCGGCGCGGACGCGGGCGTGGATCTCCCGGCCCAGCGAATTGAGCCGGATGCCGCTGGTATTGAGGACCTGGGCTTTGGCGGGGCGCGCGAGCGCGGAAACGTCGAGGCCGGTCTCGGCCAGCCGGGCGGCGATGGTGCCGCCGATACCGCCGGGTCCGACGATGCAGATCTTTTGCAGGTTCATCGGACCCGGAGGCGTTCGGTTTAGTCTTTGAACAGCTTGGCGTAGCGGCGGGCTTTGCGCTTCTTCCAGAACCCGCGGTGATAGGCATCCGATGCAATCAGCGGCATGACGCTGGAGGCTTCGGCGAACACCATCTGCTCGCACGCCGAGTCAACCTTGCCCCAGGAGTTGGCTTCCTTGAGGGTGGAGGACGAGCAGGCGCCGTCGCGGGTGTCGGCGACGGTGATCTGCACGGCGTATTTGTGCATTTCGGCTTCGATCCCCAGCACCTCGGCGCAGACCACGGTGTCCTGGACGAAATTCTTGGGCACGCCGCCGCCGATCATCATCAGGCCGGTGGTGCCGCCCTTGATCTTGATGTCGGTGAGTTCGCGGAAGTCGGCGATGGAATCGATGGTGATATGGCCCTTGGGGTTACGCACCTGATGCAGCACCAGGCCGAAACCGGCCGAGGAGTCCGTGAACGCCGGGCAGAAGATCGGCACGTCGTTGTCGTAGGCGACTTCAACCAGGCTATCCTTCTTGCGGTTCTTCTTGCCCTTCAGCCAGGCGCCCATTTCCTTGATGAAGGCGCGGCTCGAGTACGGGCCCGGCTTCATGCCGTCGGCGATCTCGCCGATGGTCTTGTCACAGTGCTGGAGTTCTTCTTC
>CANJOI010000235.1 GCA_947475365.1 Fidelibacterota bacterium
CGCGGCCCCGCTCCAGCTTTGTGAGCCTCACCTATCAGCCGCCGTCCTGGGGAGGCTTCTCCATCGACACCCAGATCAACAACAACGCGGCAAAGACGGTGCGCTCCGACAACACCTTCAATTCCGAAGGCTGGGTCGAGGCCAATGTGGGCCTGCGTTATAATTTCAAATTCTGGCACGCGCCCGCCAGCTTCCGCGCCCAGATCTACAACATCGCCAACAACTACGCGTGGAATTCCGACAGCTCGGGCGCTTTCTATCCGCGTTCGCCGCGCCGCTTCCTGATGAACTTCACCGCGGACTTTTAGCCGATCTGGCGGCGCTTCTTGAAAGCCGCGCCGCCATACACGGCCGCAGAACCGAGATGCTCCTCGATGCGGATCAGCTGGTTGTATTTGGCCAGGCGGTCGGAGCGCGACAGCGAGCCGGTCTTGATCTGGCCGCAGTTGGTGGCGACGGCGATGTCGGCGATGGTGGAATCCTCGGTCTCGCCCGAGCGGTGCGACATGACGGCGGTGTAGCCGTTCTTGTGCGCCATCTCGACGGCGGTGAGCGTTTCGGTCAGCGTGCCGATCTGGTTGACCTTCACCAGGATTGAGTTGGCGAGGCCCTTCTCGATGCCGGCGGACAGGCGCGCGGGATTGGTGACGAACAGGTCATCACCCACCAGCTGCACCTTGCCGCCGATGGCCTTGGTCAGCGCGGCCCAGCCCTCGAAGTCGTCTTCCGCCATGCCGTCCTCGATGGAGACGATCGGATAACGCTTCACCAGGTCCTCGTAGTATTTCACCATGCCGCCGGCATCGAGCGTCTTGCCTTCGCCTTCCAGCACGTACTTGCCGTTCTTGAAGAACTCGGTCGAGGCGGAATCCAGCGCCAGCACCACGTCCGATCCCGGCTTGTAGCCCGCGGCTTCGATCGCCTTCATGATGAAGGCGAGCGCCGCGTCGGCGGAGGCGAGGTTGGGCGCGAAGCCGCCTTCGTCGCCGACATTGGTGTTATGGCCGGCGTCCTTGAGCTGCTTCTTGAGCGCCTGGAAGATTTCCGACCCCACCCGGATCGCGTCCGCGCAGGTGGCGGCGTTCACGGGCATGATCATGAATTCTTGAATGTCGATGGGGTTGTCGGCGTGGGCCCCGCCGTTGACGATGTTCATCATCGGCACCGGCAGCACACGGGCCTGCGCCCCGCCCACATAACGGTAGAGCGGCAGGCGCGCGGAGGCCGCTGCCGCCTTGGCAACCGCGAGCGACACGCCCAGAAGCGCGTTGGCGCCGAGGCGGCTTTTGTTGGCCGTGCCGTCGAGGCCGATCATGGTGGTGTCGATCTTGACCTGGTCGGCAGCGTCGAGGCCGGCAAGCGCTGAATGCAGCTCGCCGTTGACCGCATCGACCGCCTTGCGCACGCCCTTGCCGCCATAGCGGGACTTGTCGCCGTCGCGGAGTTCCACCGCTTCGTGAGCGCCGGTGGAGGCGCCCGAGGGCACCGCGGCACGGCCGAAAGCGCCATCGTCCAGTGTCACATCCACCTCGATGGTGGGATTACCCCGGGAGTCCAGAATTTCCCGGCCGACGATATCGATAATGGCGCTCATAGGACCCCTGCTTGAATTGGGTGCTTGACGTGATGGATATGCGGGCTTGATGGGGGAAAATATGCTCAAAATCAAGGCCGAAAGCCCCCTATTGCAGGGTCTTTTCAACCTCTGCCGACGTCGCGCCGCGTTTCAGGCCTTCGAAACTGCCGGCCATCATTTCCGCTGCGACCCGCTGCGTTTCCCCCCAGGCGGCCCGCGCCAGGGCGCCGCCGATACTCAAGCGCCGCACGCCTAAAGCCTCAGCCTCCTGAAAGGTCAGGCCCGTGGGCGGAACCAGCAGGTTCACCGGCTTGGGCGCGACCGCTTTAACCACCGCCGCGATCTCGGCGGCGGTCTTGATGCCCGGCGCATAAAGGCAGTCCGCGCCCGCGGCGGCAAAGGCCTGAAGACGGCGGATGGTTTCGGCGAGGTCGGGCCGGCCCCGGATGAATCCTTCGCTCCGCGCGGTGAGCAACGCCGGCGCGCCGCCGCTGGCCGCGCGGTCCAGGGCCTCGCGGTCCAGGGCTTCGCGCGCCGCGACGATACGGGCGACCGCGTGATCGAAGTCGTAAAGCGGGTTCTCCGGATCGCCGGACGCATCCTCGATCGACAAGCCCGCGATGCCGGTGGCGGCCGCGCGTATGACGTTGGCCTGCATCGTGGGCATATCCTGGGCATAACCGTTCTCGAAGTCGGCGTTGACCGGGATATCGACCGCGTCGCTGATGTCCTTCAGGTGCCGCAGGATGTCTTCCAGCGGCGCCTTGCCGTCGGGCAATCCCATGGCCCAGGCAAAGCCGGCGCTGGTGGAGGCCAAGGCCTTGAATCCGGCATGGGCGAGCAGCTTGGCGCTGCCGATATCCCACGGGTTCGGGATCACGAAACACCCCGCCTCATGCAGCCGCCGGAAGGTGGTGCGTCTGGCGGCGATGGTGGCGGGCATGATGCGGTCAGCCCAGGCTGATGGGGTTGGCCTTGGCGATCTGGTCGAGCGCCTTCAAGGTAGCGAGGATGCCCGCCATATCCTTGAGCTTGATCATATTGGGCCCGTCCGAGGGCGCGCAGTCGGGGTCGGGATGGGTTTCCATGAACACACCCGCAAGGCCCACGGCGACCGCCGCGCGCGCGATCACCGGCGCGAAAGCGCGGTCACCGCCGGAACTGGTGCCCTGCCCGCCCGGCTGCTGCACGGCGTGGGTGGCGTCCATCACCACGGGATAGCCGGTCTTGGCCATGATCGGCAATGAGCGCATGTCCGTGACCAGGGTGTTGTAGCCGAAGGACACGCCGCGCTCGGTGACGATGATGCGTTCGTTGCCGGTGGAAGCGACCTTGGACACGACGTTGGCCATGTCCCACGGCGCCAGGAACTGGCCCTTCTTCACGTTGATCGCGGCCTTGGTCTTGCCGGCGACGATCAGCAGGTCGGTCTGGCGGCACAGGAACGCGGGGATCTGCATGACGTCGACCACTTCCGCCACCGGCGCGCATTGGTCGATCTCGTGAATGTCGGTGAGCACCGGCAGCCCCAAGGTCTCCCGGATCTCCGCGAACACCGGCAGGGACTCTTTCAGCCCCAGGCCGCGCTTGCCCGACAGGCTGGTGCGGTTGGCTTTATCGAAGGAGGTTTTATAGATCAGCGGTATCCCGGCCTTGGCCGCGATCTCCTTCAAGGCCGAGGCGACCTCCAGCGCATGGGCCCGGCTTTCCATCTGGCACGGCCCGGCAATGAGGCCGAGCGGCAGATCGTTGCCGAGGGTGACGTTGCCGATGGTGACGTGGCGAGGAGAAGTCATTGGTGGCCCTGAGGTTACAGCATCCAGATATTGGGAGCGGCTTATTTCTTTGCAACCCGCGCGGCGGCCAGTTTCTCCGCCTGCGTCTTTTGCGCGGGGCCGAGGTGCTTGGCCGCATCGGCCATGTCCTCGCGGATCGCGGTCAGCATGTCAGCGCCAAAAGCGGCCGCGCCCGGGTTGGCTTGAGCAACTGTCAACCAAGCATAGCCTTCGACATAATCCTGCTTCACCCCGGCGCCTTTGAGATAGGCCTGGGCAATGCCGTACTGGCCGAGCACGTCGCCGCCCTGGGCGCCCTGCAGCAGCCATTTGTTGGATTCGACATCGTCCTTAGGAACACCGTTGCCGACCGCATACATGCCGCCCAGCGCGGACGCCGCATGCGGGATCCCGCCGGCAGCCGCCTTGCGGTACCAGGCGGCGCACTCCGCCACGTCTTCCTTCACGCCGACGCCGTAGCAGTAAAGATCACCCATATGCGACGCGGCGACAGGCAGCTTGTCGGCGGCGGCGCGGTAGAGTGTCGCGGCCTCGGCGTAATTTTTGGCGGCGTCCGGGCCCTGGATTTGCATCAGCCGGTCGGCAAGCGCGGTCTGGGCTTCAGGTACGCTCTGGTCGGCGGCCTTGCGGTACCAGGCGAGCGCCTCCTGGGGATCGGGCTTGGGATAACCGAACGCACCCTCATACACCGTGGCCAGCGCGAATTGGGCGACGGCGTCGCCGCTGGACGCCAGCGCGCGCAGCTGCGGGACGGCGATGTCGAACTGTTTAGCCTGAAGACTTTTCTGGATGTCGTCGATGGACGCGGCCGACGCGGTGGCCGCAACCAGACACAGCGCCGCCATCAGGCGCTTCATCACACCAACCGGCTTTGCTGCACGGCGGCGGCGATGAAGGACGTGAACAGCGGGTGCGGTTCGAACGGCTTGGACTTCAGCTCGGGATGGAACTGCACGCCCACGAACCAGGGATGGTCCGGATATTCGACGATTTCGGGCAGCACGCCATCGGGCGACATGCCGGAGAACACCAGGCCGGTGTTCTCCAGGTCTTTCTTATAATTGATGTTCACTTCATAGCGGTGGCGGTGGCGCTCGGAGATGGCGGGCGCGCCGTAGATGTCGGCCACGCGGCTGCCGGTTTTGAGCGTGCAAGGGTAGGCGCCGAGGCGCATGGTGCCGCCCTTATCTGTCTCTGACGTGCGGCGCTGAACCTCGTTGCCCTTGGTCCACTCGGTCATCAGGCCCACGACCGCGTCGGGGGTCGGGCCGAACTCGGTGGAACTGGCCTTCGCGATGCCGGCGATATTGCGCGCGGCTTCGATCACCGCCATCTGCATGCCGAAGCAGATGCCGAAATACGGCACATTGCGCTCGCGCGCGAATTTCGCAGCCTGGATCTTGCCCTGCGCGCCGCGCTCGCCGAAGCCGCCCGGCACCAGAATGCCGTCAACGTGCTCGAGGTGCGACGCCACGTCCTCGCGCTCGAAGATTTCGGAATCGATCCAGTCCAGCTTGACCTTCACACGGTTGGCGATGCCGCCGTGCTCCAGCGCCTCGGACAGCGACTTGTAGGCGTCCTTGAGCTGCACGTATTTGCCGACCACGGCGATGGTCACCTCGCCTTCCGGCTTGCGCACATGGTTGACGATGTCGAACCAGCGCGAGAGGTCGGGCTCCGTGTCGAACGGCAACTTGAAGTGCTTGCACACCTGCGTGTCCAGGCCTTCATCGTGATAGGAGATCGGCACGTGGTAGATGGTGTCCACGTCCATGGCCGGGATCACGGCTTCTTCGCGCACGTTGCAGAACAGCGCGATCTTGCGCCGGTCGGACTGCGGCAGCGGCCGGTCGATGCGGCACATCAGGATGTCGGGCTGAATGCCCAGGCCCAGCAGTTCCTTCACCGAGTGCTGCGTCGGCTTGGTCTTGAGCTCGCCGGCGGCGGAGATGAAGGGCACCAGGGTCAGGTGCATGAACAAGGTGCGTTCTTCGCCGAGTTCGTTACCGAGCTGGCGGATGGCTTCCAGGAACGGCAGGCTTTCGATGTCGCCCACCGTCCCGCCGATCTCACACAGGATGAAATCCTCGTCGGTGATGTCGGACGTGATGAATTCCTTGATGGCGTCGGTGACATGCGGAATCACCTGCACCGTGCCGCCCAGGTAATCCCCGCGGCGCTCCTTGGAGATGACGTTGGAGTAGATACGGCCGGTGGTGACGCTGTCGGAACCGCGCGACGCCACACCGGTGAAGCGCTCATAGTGGCCGAGGTCGAGGTCGGTCTCGGCGCCGTCGTCGGTGACGTAGACCTCGCCGTGCTGATAGGGACTCATGGTCCCCGGATCGACGTTGAGGTACGGGTCCAGCTTGCGCAATCTCACGCGGTAGCCGCGCGCCTGCAGCAGCGCACCC
>CANJOI010000236.1 GCA_947475365.1 Fidelibacterota bacterium
CGCTGGAAGGGCCAACCCCCTTTCTGCCTGGCCTCATGAAGCACTACACCGCCTTTCCGATGCCGGAACATGTGCACCGGAAATTTGGCGATGCCTGGGCGCGCGCGGGCAATATGGTGTCCAACGGTCCGTACATGCTGACGGAATGGGAACCGCATGATCATGTGAAATTGGTCAAGAACCCGCACTTCTACGACGCCAAGAATGTGCGCGTGGATGAGGTCTATTTCTATCCGGTGGAGAACGAGTCCACCGCGCTCACGATGTTCCGCGCCGGCAATATCGACGCTAATCTCGGCACCCGCGGAATCCCGATCGCGCAGCTGCCGTGGTTGAAGGAGAATATGCCCGGCCAGGCGCATACACCGCCCATGCTGGCCAATTCCTATATGGCGTTGAACACGCGCTTGCCGCCGTTCGACGACCGGCGCGTGCGCCGCGCGGTGTCCCTCTGCATAGATCGCGACATTCTCGCCAACAAGGTGGTGAAGGACGGCCGCGTCCCAGCCTATTCCTTCGTGCCGCCAGGGATCGCCAACTATCACAATGAGCCGAAACAGATCTTCGCGGATTGGCCCATGGAACGCCGGCGTGAAGAGGCCAAGCGCCTTCTCGCCGAAGCGGGATACGGGCCGAAGAAGCCGTTGATCTTCGAGTATCTCTACAACGTCAGCGTTGAGCAGCGCCGCGCCACCGTGGCGGAAGCGGCCCTGCTCAAGGAATGCGGTGTGGTGATGCGGCCGATCGTCAATGAGTTGAAGGTCCACTACGCGCGCCTGCAGAACAATGATTTCATCGCCGGGTGGGCGGGATGGGTCGGCGATTACAACGATCCGCAGAATTTCCTCTACCTGTTCGATTCCCGGTCCGGCGCGTTCAACTACGGCGGCTATAATAATCCCGCCTTCGACCGGTTGATGGATGAGGCCAAGGTCACCCTCGATTTGGAAGCGCGGGCGCGGGTTTTGGCGAAAGCCGAGCAGATGATGCTCGACGACGATGCGCTCATCCCTCTGGATTTCACGACCGCGAAGGAGCTGGTTTCGCCGGCGCTCAAGGGCTTCGCGGACAATGTCGAAGCTATCCACCGCACCCGGTGGATGTGGCTGGAACGCTGATTCTCCGGTGATTTTCTGTCTCGGGTGAACGCGACGATAGAATAGTCATGCGGGATTTGCCGCGCCTGGAGCCCGTTTCGGGGCAGGTGCTGGCCACTTCGGGCTATACGGAAAGCGCCCTCTCAGGCAAAGTCGCCAGGCCGCACGGTGTCCGGGTCCTGGTTGCGCTCTATTCGCGCAAGGAACGCGCCGAGGCTCTGGGCGCCACAGTGAGCGCCGCCTGACGCCACACTTCTTGAGGGAACGAATGACACATTTCCTGGTCACTGAAGAGAATCCGTCCGGCCACCGGCTGGAAGACATCCTCATGCTGATCCGCAAGGACATCCTGACGCGGGCCTTGAAGATCGCCGACGACCGCCGCCCCGAGGCGACACATGTGATGAAGAACAACATGCGCATCCTCGATCTGATCTCCGATGCCATCAGCCTGGCCGAGGACTCCTCGCGCGTGCTGGACAAGTCCTTCGGCAACGCCGCCAAGGGCGGTCTTCCGCGAATCGGTAAGCCCTAGAGGGCCCGCCTTAAAGCGAACCGTCAGGGTTTCGGATTTTTGCGCAGGTCCACGGCGTAGCCTAACGCGACGCCGTTGCGTTGGACCGAGGCCACCGCGTCCTTCGGGTTCTCGAAATGCTCGCGGCACGGCGGGTCGTTGGTGCCCACCAGATAGTCGGCGTCCGCGCGCTTGTCCGTGATCTCCATGCCTTTGGGCAGATAATAGGCGACCGACATGCGGTCGCCGCAGACGAAGATCTTGGGTATCGCCGGAGCGTCGGGCTGGCGTTTGATGTAGGCGGCGAGACCCTGGGTGACCTCCCCCAGCGATGTGCCCCAGTAGTCGAGCTCAAAGCTCTTCTCCGCGCCCTCGATGCCGCCTTCCAGCAGATTGAAGGAGATGTATTCGTAAGGGTGGAGCTTGGCCATCGCCGCCCCTTGCCAGGCGATGCCCGCGGCTGCGCCGGCGGCGACAACGGCGGCCAAAGTCCTGCCGCGCGCCCACGCCGCGGCGAACAGGCGTTCGAGGCCGATGGCGCCGAGGATCACGAGCGGCGGCACCACAAACAGGAAATGGCGCAGGCCGTTGTAGACCACCGGCCGCAGGACCGCGAAGCCAATCAACGGCGCCGCCACCGCCATCACCATCATCGCGTATTGGCGCACCTTCACGTCGCGCGGATCGAGCCCGGCGCGGCGGAGGTAGAGGATGCCAAAGGCGAAGGCGGCGCCCAGGCCGGCCAGGATGTGTTCCGGAAGCTGGAAGAGCAGCAACTGGTTCAGATAGACCGGCGGCAGGTCGGTTGAGGGCACCAGCTCACCCATCCACAGCACCTTGGGATGCCAGGTGAAATGCGAGAAGGTTTCCAGGGCGTCGACGATGTTGAGAGGCGCGGTCACCGACCACGGCCAGAAGAACGCCATGATCGCCAGCGCGAGGGGCAGAATCGAGGCCACGGGCAGGCAGAATTTGACGAAGGCGCGCAATGCCGGCCCGGCCGCGCGGGTGCGCATCCAGGCCAGCGCGGCGTAAAGCGCGCCGAGATAGACGATCAGGGCAAAGGCCATGACACGGGTGCCAAGCGCCAACCCCAAGGTCACGGCGAACCCGATCACGGCTCGGCGTTCCGGCGCATCGGGGTTCGCCAGGATCCGGCAGGCGTAGTAGGTCGCCCACAACGTCAGCCAGGCGAACGGACTGTCCTTGGGATTGATGAAGCCGTGGCCATAGAGCAGGGGCGTGCACGCCAGGCACACCAGCGCCACCAGACCCGCGCGCCGCCCGGCCAGCAATTCCGCGAGCCGCCAGCCGCCCAGGAGCCCCCCGACGAACACGAGCCCCCCGAGCAGGTGGCGGGTTTCGTATTCCCCGAACGGCGAGACCATATTGGCCAGGGCCGCCAGCATGTCGAACAGGCCGCCGTAGAGGTAGAGATTGACGTAGGAAAGGGCGGAGCGGTCCTGGAAGCCGCTCGCGTACATCGCGATCAGCTTCTCGCCGTAGGTGTTCTGGAGCGTTTCGTCCCAGGAGATGCCGTAGTCGCGGAAGGTGGCGAGGACCAGGAGCGTGACGCCCCCGAGCACCGCCCAGCCCGCGGCGGCAATCCCATCGGTCGCGCGCGCTTGCGCGCGGATGGCGCCTTGGGCGATGTCTCCGGCAGTGGCCAAGCGGCACCCCTCCCTTAGGCTGCGGCGAAGCGGGCGATTTGCAGTCCCTGGGCCGCAAGGAACTCCCCCAAGCGCGGCCCCGCCAGGAAGTCATACTCCACCGCGCGCTGCCTGTCCCAGGCGGCGAGGGGGTCATCGGCCTCGCCGGGGTGGCACAGGATCACATGGCGGGGGCCCCGCTGTGTGAGGAAGTGCGGGAACAGCGCGGCGTAGTCCGCCGGCTCTTGCGCGAAACCGTAGACGCCGCTGAAGCCGGTGTTGAGCCGGTCGCGGAGGTCGCCGGCGGCGGCGGCAAAGCCCCGCCCCAGCGTGGAGATGAACCCCGCCTTGGCCACGGCGATGCCGCGCCGTGAAATCGCGCCCAGGCCGTCATGGACATTGCGCAGCCACGGGCGGGGCGCCAGCGCGCGGGCCTTGGCCAGCACGATGTCCCTGATGCCGGGCAGGACATGCGCGTGCAGATGGCCGTCGATGTGGTCCGGCGCGCGCCCCATGACGCGGGTGAAGGCTTCGAGCTGGGCGTCCATCTCCGCGGCGATCTCGTCCAGCGCCAGCGTCCCGGTGTAGCTTTTGGCGATCAGGCGGCCGATGGAGGGCAGCCGCCCTTCCGGCGCCAGGCGCGGCATGGCGGTCAGCGGCGCTTCGTCCACCAGGGTCAGATGCAGGCCGATATCGACCTTGCCGTCGACCTCCGGGAGCCAGCGGCCGTGTTCGGGCCACAGGGGCGACGCGCACATACAGCTCAGCGCCGAGATGCGCCCTTTCTTGGCGAGGTCGAGAATGGCGCGGCTGACGGGAGCGCTCAGGCCATAGTCGTCGGCGCACAGCACGAAGGCGCCAGGAGCTATGGCATCGTTCATCGTCGCGGTCAGACCAGGTCTTTGACCTGGCGGTCGGAGAGACGCGCCAGAGTGGGAGTGTCGGCCGCGGCGCGGCCCACCAGTTCACGCACCAGGTACAGGGGCCGGCCTTTGACCTCGTCGTAGATCCGTCCGAGATAAAGGCCCATGAGGCCGAGCTGGAGCAGGATCAGGCCGGATAGCGCGAGAGTCGAGACGATGATGGAGGCGAAGCCGGGCACGTCGACGCCCAGGATCAGCGTGCGCGCCATGTAATAGAGGCCCATGGAAATCGACACCACGGCGAAGGCGGCCCCGATCATCACCGCCATCTTCAGGGGCGCGGTGGAGAACGACAATAAGCCGTCGAAGGCCAGCGCGAACAGCCGCGCCGGCGAGAACGAGCTTTTGCCGGCGGCCCGTGTGATCACGTCGAACTCCACCGGGATGGATTTGAATCCCACCCAGGAATAGATGCCCTTCATGAACCGCGCCCGTTCGCGCATGCGGCGGATGGCTTCCACAACCTTGCGGTCCATCAACCTGAAATCGCCGGCGTCGGGGGTGATCGGGGTGCTGGAGAGCGAATTGAACACCCGATAGAAGGCGCGCGAGAGCGTGCGCCGCGTGGCGCCGTCGCCCGACCGGTCTCGCCGCACGCCGTAAACGATGTCGTAGCCTTCACGCCAGCGGCGCAGGAACGCGGGGATCATTTCCGGCGGATGCTGCAGGTCGCCGTCCATGATGACCACCGCGTCGCCATCGGCCACGTCGAGCCCGGCGGTGATGGCGACCTCCTTGCCGAAATTGCGCGACAGGTCGACCAGGGTGAGGTTCTCGTGGACGCCGCGCCACGCGACCATCTTGTTCCAGGTCTGGTCCGCGCTGCCGTCGTTCACCAGGATGATCTCGGCGGAGAGGCCCTCGGCTTCGAGGACCCCCTGGACGCGCGGAATCAACGCGTCGATCGACCCCTCCTCGTTATAGAGGGGAATGACGAGGGAGAGCAGGGACGGGTTGCGCGGATCGCGAGGGAGCATCGATCCATAGTCCTTTGTGACACCGGCTTTTGTGTGGCGTGAGCCTCAGGCGAACCTTGCGCCGTGCCCGGGGCCGTCGCTTGGCCCTGATCATATTGGATAGGCCCTTACATTGACTAAAGAATTTGCCCGATTCCGGGGCTGCCGCGCGAGCGGCAAAACGGCGCGTGATGGAATCCCATCCCTTGGCGGCGTTATGGACAACGCCCAGCCCCGCCAAGCCCGCCTCGGGCCGCCAAATAGGACGCCTCCCGAGGCCGGAAGTGCCCAACCATTATTGTCCGGAGCGCCGCCATCGGGTAAAAGCCCGCGACCGGCTTTAACAGGTATCCGGCCTCCCACCCCAAGGTCTCAAAATAATGGCAAGCTATCAATTTATCTACGTTATGAAGGGCCTCGGCCGGGTGTATCCAGGCGGGAAAGAGGTGCTAAAGAATATCTGGCTATCTTTCTTGCCGGGAGCCAAGATCGGTGTGCTGGGGGCCAACGGCTCGGGCAAATCGACCCTGCTGAGAATCCTGGCCGGCCAGGACAAG
>CANJOI010000237.1 GCA_947475365.1 Fidelibacterota bacterium
GACCCGGAGCTTGGGGCCCTGCAGGTCCATGAGGATGGTGATGGGGCGCCCCACCTCTTTCTCAAGGGCGCGGATCGCCGTGACGGAGGCGGCGTGATCCTCGTGGCTGCCATGACTGAAGTTGAGCCGGAAGACATCGGCGCCGGCCTCATAAAGGGCGGCGATGTTGTCCGGGTCCCGGCTGGCGGGGCCCAAGGTGGCGATGATTTTGGCGCGGCGGCCGCGATGGGGAAAAGGCGATGTTTGCATGGGGCAAGAGTACACACAGGCCCGTTCGTTGGCGAGGGGCGCATATAAGACAATGGTTTATGGAGTCTGGCGCCGGGCTGAGGTATTGCTGCGGGCGGAGACAGCGGAGGACCCATGGCGCGCCTGATTCCCAAGCCCACCCGCATCGCAGCGGCCGGCAACCTGCCGAAGATTATCGAAGAGTTTGCCGGTGCGGTGACCACCGGCACGGCCGGCGTCTCCATCGCCCGCATGACCAGCCCCGCGGGCTGGGAAGAACCCGGCCAGACACCGGAGTTCGACGAATATACCGTGGTTCTGAAAGGCACGCTCAAGGTCGAGACCAAGACCGGCGTGCATATGGTCGGCGCGGGCCAGGGCATCATCACGCCCAAGGGCGAGTGGGTGCGCTACGCCACGCCCGACGGCGGCTGTGAATATATCGCCGTGTGCCTGCCGGCGTTCTCGCCGGACACCGTCCACCGTGACGAATAGGTTTCAGGCTTTTTTGAGAGACGCGCGAAAGATTTAGTTATTTGGCGCTGGCGCGCCGGGCGATTTCCACGCCGCCCAGGATCGCGATGGCGCCGAGGGCCTGCACCAGGCCCAGAGGCTCATCGAACCACACCCAGGCGATCAAGGCCGCCACCACGGGCTGCAGCAGCAGAACCGTGGCGCCGAAGCCGGTTGCCACATGGGCGAGGGACGCGGCGATCAATGCCTGACCGCCGGCCTGCACTGTCGCGGACTGAAGGAGGGCGATGGTCCAGCCGTGCGGCGTCTGCGGCCAGACCTGGCCTTCGGCGACGTAGGCCACGATCCACAGGATGACGGCCGATACCGTTCCGCCCACGGCCATGACGAATACCGCCGAGGCGTTACGTCGCGCGCGGGCCACCGCCAGGATATAGCCGCCGTAGAACAGCGAGGTGGACAAGCCGAGCAGGTCGCCGAGGAAGTGCGAAGCGGAGAGGGAGAAACTGTCGCCCAGCAGCACGGCGATCCCCGCCATGGCCACCGCGAGGCCCGCGATGAACCCGCGCGACACCCGCTCGCCGTACATCAGCCAGGCCGCGATCACGACCACCACCGGCGCGAAGTTCGGCAGCACGGTGGCGTTGGCGACGGAGGTGAGCTTGATGGACCAGTGCCAGAAGCAGAGATCGGTGGCGAAAAAAACACCGCCGATCAGCACCGGCAGCAGCACCGAAGGCGTGCAGGCGGCGCGGATCTGCGCCCGGGGCTGCAACCACACCATCACATAGAAAAACGGCAGCGCCAGGACCACGCGGTTGAAGGCGGTGGCGATCGGGCCGACCTCGGACAAGCGCACGAAGATCGGCGAAAAGCCGATGGCCAGGGCGCCGAGCACCAGGGTCGGCATGGCCCATTTGGGCGCGGTGCTCATGCTTCCACCGGTGCGGCCGCCGCACGCGAGGCTTTGCGCGCGAAAGTCAGGCCGAAAAGGATCAACACAACGCCCGCCACCTGCATCAGTGTGATGCGCTCGCCGAACAGCCACCAGGCGAAGGCAGCCGGGATCGCGGGCTGGAACAGGAACATGAGCGCCGTGAGATTGGCCGGCAGATGCGCCAGCGACAGCGCGATCAGCGTCTGCCCGCCGATCTGCACGATGAACACCAGCCCCGCGATGGCAAGCCAGCCGTGGGTGGTTTCGGGCCAGAATTGCGGCTCCCATACCAGGGCAGCGATAGACAGGACGATGGCGCAGGAAATGCCGTTCACGGTCATGGTGGCCGCGGTCGATACCCGCTGGCGTGCCGAGGAGAGGGTCAACACATAGCCGGCGTAGAACATGGCCGCGCAAACGGCGGCGGCATCGCCCCACGGATTGTGCGTGCCGGAGACCGCCATCCAATTCTCCGACATCATCACCAGCGACCCGCCGATGGCCAAGGCCGCGCCGATGCCGAAGCTGCGGGTCAGGCGTTCGCCGAACAGCAGCCACGACCCCACCGCCACGAAGATCGGCGTCAGGTTGGCGAGGAAGGTGCCGTTGGCGACGGAGGTCACCGTCACCGCCCAGTACCAGGCGATCAGATCGCCAGCGAAGAACACACCGCTCAGGAGCAAGAGGACAAAATCCTTGCCCGAAATCTTGCGGCTGATTTCCGCGCGCAAGGAAGGCCGGGCCAGGACAAATACAAAGAGAAGCGGAAGCTGGCCCACCATGCGCGCGGCGGCGGTGGCCATGGGGCCGGTTTCCGACAGGCGCAGAAAGATCGGCGAGAACGCGCCGAAGATCAGCCCGGCCACGAGGATCGGGAAGGCCCACCGATCCGCGCGGCCCGGAGCAGCCGATGGAACGGGATCGGGCGCTAAGGAGCTCATGAAACGGCTTATGTCATGGGGTTTTCGCCCTGGCAATGACACTGGCCAGGGAGGACAAGCACGGGTGCCATGCTTATACTTCGGCTCATGACTCTCGATGTTGTCCTCAAAAAATCTAAACCGGCCTTGCTGGCCGAGGGTGAACCGGGCCCGGTGGAACTGATCACGGGCGACGCGCCCCTGGTGATCACCGGCGACCACGCGGGCAATCTGGTGCCGCGAGGGATGGACGGCCTCGGACTCGCGCCGGCCGACCTGGCCCGCCACATCGGCTGGGATATCGGCGCCGCGGGCGTGGCCCGGCTGCTGGCCGCGGAGATGAACGCCACCGCGGTGCTGGCGCGCTATTCCCGCCTGATCATCGATCCCAACCGCCCCTTGGGCGATCCCGACTGCATCCCGCCGGTGAGCGACGGCACGCCGATCCCCGTCAACGCGGACCTCACCGCCGAGTATGTCGCCGCCCGGGCCGACACCTTCTACTGGCCCTATCACCGCGCCGTGGATCATCAGATCGCGCGCCTGCGCGCATTGGGCCGTGACCCTGCGGTTCTTTGCCTGCACAGCTTCACCCCCGCGCTATCGACGCGGGAGCAAGCCCGTCCCTGGCATATCGGCGTGATGTTCAGCTACGACGACCGCTTGGGCCGCGCGCTGATCCAAGGCCTTCGCGCGGAGCCCGGCCTGGTGGTGGGAGAGAACGAGCCATACTCAGGTTTTATTCACGGCTACGCCCAGAAACTGCACGGCCTTGCGCAGGTACTGCCCCACGCCCAGATCGAAGTGCGCCAGGACCTCATCGGTGATGAAACAGGTCAGAGGAAGTGGGCTGAGATTTTGGCGCGCGTGCTGGCGCCGCTGATTTAGGAGACGATGATGGATGAACTTACGCGCCTGAAGATCGAGGCCGCCGCTTTCCGGGGCCTGGTCAAGCATCTGCAAGAGCGCAGCGATGTGCAGAACATCGACATCATGAACACGGCGGGATTTTGCCGGAACTGCCTCGCCAAATGGTACAAGGCCGCCAGCGAGCACTACGGCGCGCCGCTGAGCTACGATCAGGCCCAAGAGGTGGTCTACGGCATGCCCATCGGCGACTGGAAGAAAACCCACCAGAAACCCGCGACCCCCGACCAGGAAAAGGCCTTCGAGGCCGGCAAAAGCGGTCACGCCAAGATCGGGGTGGTGGAGTAGGGCGCAACGTCGCCACCCCCCTGCCTGTCATTGCCCGGCCGGGCGGCGGAAGGCCACCCATCGTTAAATGCGCGCCTCCGGCGCGACCGGGCAATCCATGCATCAACAACCTCTGCGCCCGTTGAGGCATGGATTGCCCGCATAAAGCGGGCAATGACAGCCAATGTGTCCCCGTTATCCCCGTTATCCACATCTATGAGAGGCCCGCGCCACACTGATATGGTCCGCCCTCATAATTTTCCAATAGGACCTTTTTCCATGCCCGATGGCGCGACCAACGATAAAGGCATTTCCGCACAGCGCCTGAAGAGCTTCATCGAGCGCATCGAGCGCCTGGAAGAAGAGAAGAAGAACCTGAGCACCGACCTCAAGGAAGTCTACTCCGAGGCCAAGTCCGGCGGTTTCGACACCAAGATCATGCGCCAGGTCGTGCGCATGCGCAAAATCGACAAGGCCGATCGCCAGGAGCAGGAAGCCCTGTTCCAGATTTACTGGGACGCCATCGAGAACTGATTCCCGGTTTAGCCGTACAGCGCATCCAGCGCGTCGCGGTATTCGCGCAACACGGCGTGGCGCCTGATCTTCAAGGTCGGCGTCATCTGGCCGTTCTCGACGGTGAACGGCTGCAGGGCCAGGGTGAACTTGCGCACCTTCTCGATGGTGCTGAGGCCGGCGTTGGCGTGTTCCACGGCTTTGCCGATGGCGCTTTTGAAAGCCGCGTCGTTGGCGAGCACCGGCAGGTCGGCGGAGACGCCGTGTTTTTCGGCCCAGGCCACCACGAATTCCTCGCGCGGCACGATCACGGCGGTGATGTAGGGCTTCTTGTCGCCGTAGACCATCGCCTGGCCAATGGCGTCCTGCAGGCACAGGATGCCCTGGATGCGCTGGGGGGAAACGTTATCGCCGCCGGAATTGACGATGATGTCCTTCTTGCGGTCGGTGATCTCGATATAGCCCTCGGAATCAATCGTACCGATATCCCCGGTGTGCAGCCACTTGTCATCGTCGATGGTAGCGATGGTGCCGTCGGGATCGTTCCAATAGCCCTTCATCACCAATTCGCCGCGCACGCAGATCTCGCCGTCCTCGGCGATCTTCACTTCCACGCCATCGAGCGGCGGGCCGACAGTCCTGAGCTTCACCTTCTTGGGCGGATTGGCGCTGATCACCGGGCCGGCCTCGGTCTGGCCGTAGCCCTGGAGCAGGGGCACACCCAACGCGATAAAAAACAGGCCGACGTCGTAGTTCAAGGGCGCACCGCCGGAGACCATGGCCTTCAGGCGCCCGCCGAACCGGCCGCGCACTTTTGACCGCACCAGTTTCTCGGCCGCCACATCGCGCAGCTTGTCCCAGGTGGTGAGTGTTTCCGGCGCCTCGTAGCGCTTCTGCCCCAGGGACAGCGCCATGTCGAACATCTTGCGCTTCAGCGCCGACTGGTGCGTGAGGCCGTGCAGGATGCGCTGGCGCATGTTTTCGTACAGGCGCGGCACCGCGGTCATGATGGTGGGCTTCACCTCCTGCAGATTCGCGGCCAGGGTCTCGACCCGTTCGGCGTAGTAGATCTGCGCGCCCAGGGAGACCGGGAAGAACATGCCGCCGGTATGCTCATAGGCATGGGACAGCGGCAGGAACGACAGGAACACCTCTTCGCCGATGCCGAGACTCTCCAGCAACACCGTTGCGCCGTGGCAATTGGCCATGATGTTGCCGTGGGTGAGCGCCACGCCGCGCGGCAGGCCGCCGGTCCCCGAGGTGTAGATCAGGCAGCAGACATCGCCGCGCTTCAGGTGCGCGACCTCCGGTTCCGCCTCGTCGCCGGGCACGAACAGTTCGCCCCAGTGTTTCACCGTCACGTCGCCCTTCATGACCTTGTCGGCGTCGTCCATCACATAGA
>CANJOI010000238.1 GCA_947475365.1 Fidelibacterota bacterium
CAGCTTGCCGTTGGTATCGAACTTGGCGATACGGCTGTAGGCGGCGGAGCTGACCCACACGCTCTGGTCCTCGGTCACCACAACGCGCGAGGGCATGCGGATGTCGGGCCACTGGTCCAGGAACTTGCCGTGCTCATCGAACACCTGGATGCGGTTGTTGCTGCGGTCGGCCACGTAAACGCGTTTCTGCGCGTCCACCGCCACCGAATGCACCAGGTTGAACTGGCCGGGGCCCGAACCTTTGGTGCCCCATTCCAACAGGTACTTGCCGGTCTTGTCGAACTTCACGACGCGTGAATTGACGTAGCCGTCGGCCACATAGAACGACCCGTCGGGCAGGAACACCAGCGACGCGGGCCGGTTGAAGTGGCTCTGGTCAGTGCCGGTCACGTTCTTCTCGCCCAGCTTCATGACCAGTTTCTTGCCGTCGTTGGTGAACTTCAGGATCTGGTGACCGTCGCGGTCGACGACCCAGAGATGATGCTGCGGGTCGTAGGGGCTGATATGCAAACTGTGGGCGGTGACGATGGTTTCGTTCCACTGCGCCCAATCGTCGATGACCTTGCCGTCGCCGTTCAGCACCATGATCTGGTGCAGGTGGGTTTTCTCGGCTTCCGGTTTGGTGGAGGTCTTGCTGCGCTCTTTCTGCGTGACGCCGTCGGCGCCGATCACCAGCGAGTTGGGGCGGGTGACATGCTGGTCGGCATTGCCGATGAAAATGCGGTTGGGCGTTTCCACCGCCACGGCGGCGACGGGTTGGTCCCACTCCATGCCCGGCTTGAACCAGTTCAGCTGCACGTCGTAAGGCCCGTTCTCATCCAATCCGCCCTTGCGGGCTTGTTGTGCAAAGGCCGGAACCGCCATGACAGCGGCGAGGGTGAGGGCGGCGGCGAGAGTGCGGCGGTTCATGATCGCTCCAGGAACAGAAGAGGACAGGCGCATATCTTAGCGCGCGGCGGAGCGCGGCGTGGAGGGATAGTTCATATGTAAAGCGTGTTGTACGGCCTGATGATTAACCCTAGAATAACCGGACATTTTCCGCTGTCCGCCTGGGATGGAAGGCGCGCGGCTCCTGACATGAGACAGCCGATATCATGACGTCCGGTCCCGATAATCTGGTGCAGCTGCGGGATTACGAGATGGTCGGCTTTGGCCGGCACGAGAACCTGCGCCTGTGGCTGCGGCTTCTCACCTGCACCATGCTGATCGAAACCAAGATCCGCGGCCAGCTGGAAGGCCACTTCTCGGTCACGCTGCCGCAGTTCGATCTGATGGCGCAGCTGGACCGCGTGCCGGAAGGCCTGACCATGAGCACGCTGAGCGAGCGGCTGATGGTGTCCAACGGCAATGTCACCGGAATTGTCCGGCGCCTGATCGGCGAAGGCCTGGTGGAGCGCCAGATCTCCAAGACCGACCGGCGCTCGTTCGTGGTGTCGCTCAGCCCCAAGGGGCAGACGCTGTTCCGCGAAATGGCCGAGAAACACGAATCCTGGATCAATGCCCTGTTCGCCGGTTTGTCGCCCACGGATATCTCTCAGCTCATGACCTTGCTGGCCAGCACCAAGGACAAGGTGCGCGGCGCCAGCTTTGACGCCGCCAAGGCGCCGCGCGCGGCGGCGAAGAAGGTCATCCGCGTCGAGCCCGGCAAACGCGGCCGCCCCGCGCGCTGATCCCGCATGTCCTTCACGATCGAGATCACCGTACGCTTTGCCCATATCGACGCCGCGGGAATCGTGTTTTATCCGCGCTACCTCGAGATGGTGAACGAGACCGTTGAGCGCTGGTTCGAGGAAGGGCTCGGCGTCAGTTTCAAGGATCTGCACCTCACGCATCATCGCGGCGCGCCGACCAGGCGCGTGGCGGCGGAGTTCGTGAAGCCCAGCCGCCTCGGCGACCGGCTCACCTTCACCCTCAGTGTCAACAAGGTGGGGCGTTCGTCCTTCGACCTCGATATCGTCTGCGCCTGCGGCGGCGAACTGCGCTTCACGGCCGCCGCTACTCTTGTCTATACGACCCTGGAGCCGCTGGCGTCGGCTCCGATCCCCGACGATCTGCGCCGCAAGATGCTGACCTTCGCCGCGGCGTAAGCGCGCGCTGTTTTGCGTATTGATCCACGACTGTTTACACGTAAACTATCTGCCTCAGCGTCGCAGGACATGCCCGGTTCCCGCTGCTGGCGACATCGGTGGACACCATGACGACCCTGCGCTCCCGCCTCCTGGCCAAAGACGTGCTTGTCGGCACATTCTCCGCCATCGCGCATCCGGCTGTGACCGAAATGGTCGCCGGCGCCGGTTTTGATTTCATCGTCATAGACGCCGAGCATTCCCAGATCGACCGCGGCGATCTCGAAAACCTGTTCCGCGCGGCGGAAGCCGGCGGCGCGCCGGCCTTGCTGCGTGTGCCGGACAACGACCGCATCTGGATCGGATCCGCGCTGGATTCCGGCGCGGCAGGGGTAGTGGTGCCGCGCGTGAGCAGCGCAGAAGACGCCCGCAAGGCCGTCGCCTTCACGCGCTATCCGCCGGACGGCGAGCGCGGCGTCGGCCCCGGACGCGCCGCGGCTTACGGGGCGAAAATCGAAGAGGCGATCGCGGGCGCCAACGACCGCGTCGTGCTGGCGGTGCAGCTGGAAACCGCCGAAGGCCTCGCCAAGATCGATGAAATCGCCGCCGTCGAAGGCGTGGACGCCATCTACATCGGCCCGGGTGATCTCGCTGTCTCCCTGGGCGCCCTGGGTCCGGAAGGACGCCCGGTGCTGGAGCGCGCCATCGCCACCGTCGTCGCATCGTGCAAACGCCATGGCCGTGCCGTGGGGATCTTTAACATGAACGTCGAAGGGCTCTCCGCCGCCATTAAGCAGGGCATGACCTTCGTCACCCTGGCTTCGGATTCCATGCTGCTGGGCCGGGGCCTCAGCGACGCGTCGGCCGCCGCCCGCAAAGCCCGCGGCTAATACCTGAGCAGGAGCGCGACGTGACAGAGACAGCCGCCTTGAATGCCGAGAATACCGGTGTCTCCCGCCAGGACCTGCGCGGGGCGATGTTCGCCTCGATCGTCGGCAATATCCTCGAGTGGTACGACTTCTTCATCTACGGCACGGCGTCGGCGCTGGTGTTCGGGACCCTGTTCTTCCCCGTGGGCGAAGACCCGCTGATCAACACGCTGGTGGCCTTCGTCGGCTATTCCGTGGGCTTCTTCGCGCGGCCCCTGGGCGGGCTGATTTTCGGCCATGTGGGCGACCGCTTCGGCCGCAAGGCCGCGCTGGTATGGACCCTGACCATCATGGGCTTCGCCACCTTCTGCATGGGCCTGTTGCCCACCTACCACGACGTGGGGATGCTGGCGCCGGTGCTGCTGGTGTCGTTGCGTGTCGTGCAGGGCATCGCCACCGGCGGCGAATGGGGCGGCGGGGTGCTGATGGCGACCGAGAACGCGCCGGCGTCGCGGCGCGGGTTCTTCGGCGCCTGGACCCAATCCGGTATCGGTATCGGCTTTGTGCTGGCGTCCTCGGCGTTCCTGTTGGCGCAGAAACTGCCGAAAGAGGATTTCATGGACTGGGGCTGGCGCGTGCCGTTCCTGGCCAGTGTGGTGATCTTCGCCGTCGGCCTGATTATCCGTTACCGCCTCAAGGAAAGCCGCGACTTCCGCGTCGCCGAGGAAGACAAGGCGGTCTCCAAGAGTCCGGTGCTTGACCTGATTCGCAGCAATCCCCGCGTGCTGCTGCTGGGTGTGGGCGTGCGCCTGGCGGAGCAGGGTGGTTCGCACCTCATGATCACCTTTTCGGTGGCCTATGCGCAGTTCATCAAGGCGCCGGTCGATGTGGTGCTGACGGCGATCATGATTGCCATGGTCTGCGACAGCCTGATGATGCCGGTCTTCGGCGCCTTGTCCGACCGCATCGGCCGTCACGGTATTTATGCGTTCGGCGCCATCACGCTCGCGCTGTTCGCCTATCCGTTCTTCCTGATGCTGGGCTCGGGTTCGACCGTGCTGATCATGGCGGCGATTATCCTGGGCAACGCCATCTGCCATGCCGCCATGGTCGGCGTGCAGCCGGCGCTGTTCACCGACCTATTCAGTACGCGCATCCGCTATTCGGGCCTGAGCATCGTGCACGAGGTGTCGTCGATCATCGTCGGCGCCGCGCCCCTGATCGCGACAGCGCTATTCCGGGCCTATCACTCGCCGGTGCCGCTCGCGATCTACATGGCGGTGCTGTGCACCATCAGCGCGGTCTCGGTTTTGCTGCTGCGCAACGACCGGAACGTCGGCGCAAACTGACGGGCAACAGGTCCCAAGGACTTGCAGCCATTGCGGGTTACAATGGGCGCTGACGCCGCCGCTTCAATGATAATTGAAGTGTAAAACATTATTGCCACTCTTTTGGTTTGTCCCTAAAGTGACACGGTCTGGAATGGGCCCGAGATTGCGGCCAGCCAGGCCTTTTTTGACCTGCCCTAAGACCACGTATTTTGAGTTCGCGAAGGCGGTAGTAGATTTCTCGCGTCAGGTAAGGAGTGGGTGGATGCGCTTGGTGAAGGGCATGGCGGCGCTGGCGGTTTCGGCGGCGTTAGCCAGTTGCGCGCAACCTGATTCCAAGTCGGCGGATTCCAAGGCCGTCGCGTCCGCAAGCGCGCCAACCGCGATGCCGGAGCCCGAGGGCGCTTCGTCCCGCCGTCTTCGCCTTTTGACCTCCGAACAGTACGTCAACACGCTGGCCTATATCTTCGGCGAGGACGTCAAGGTCGAGGCCAACTTCGCGCCGCTGCCGCGCACCGACGGCCTTCTGGGCATCGGCGCGGCCAAGGCCGGCATCACCGCGAGCCAGGTCGAACAATACCAGCGCGTCGCCAGCGCCGTGGCGGCGCTGGCGGTCGACCGCAGGCACCGCGATTTCCTCATTACCTGCCAACCCGCCGACGCGCGCGGCGCCGATCCCGCCTGCGCCGCCAAGTTCCTGTCGGCGGTCGGACGCTTGCTTTACCGCCGGCCCATGGACCAGGCGTTGCTGCAGGAAGCCGTGGACAAGGCCGGCGAGACGGCCGTGCGGCTCAAGGACTTCTACGCCGGACTGCAGCTCGCGCTCGAAGGCATGCTGATCACGCCGCGTGTGCTGCTGGTGGCCGACACCGCCGAGCCCGATCCCGCACGGCCCGGCATGATGCGGCTGGATTCCTATTCGCTGGCGTCGCGTCTGTCGCTGTTCCTGTGGAACGCGGCGCCGGATGATGCGCTGCTGAAAGCGGCGGAGAGCGGCGAGATCCAAACCGCGAAGGGCCGCGCCCGGATCGTCGAGCGCATGCTGGCGAGCCCGCGCGTCGAGGCCGGTGTGCGCGCCTTCTTCGACGACATGTTCGGCTTCGATCAGTTCGCGTCGCTGGCCAAGGACCCGACGATCTACCCGGCGTTCACCGCCAAGACCGCGTCGGACGCCCGCGAGCAGACCCTGCGCACCATCGTCGACCAGCTGCTCACCAAGAAGAAGGACTACCGCGACCTGTACACCACGCGCGAGACCTTCCTGTCGCCCATGCTCGGCGCTTTTTACGGTGTGCCCGCCTCGGGCTGGATTCCCTATGAGGTCCCGGCCAACGATCCCCGCGTCGGTATCCTGACCCAGGTCAGTTTCCTCGCCC
>CANJOI010000239.1 GCA_947475365.1 Fidelibacterota bacterium
GACTACACCGATGCCGGCCGGGTGGATGGCAGCGAACCCAAACGGGACCCCGGCAACAGTATCGCCCCCAGCATGCGCACGCTGCCATCGCCGAACGAGGCCCGCGAACATCTGCCGCCGCTCAATCCCGCCTATGCCAAGTTGCCGCTGCCGTCCGGGTGGCGCGCCACCGTGGCTGATCCGGTGTATTTTCGCGCATCGGGTTTCTGCGGCGGCGGCATGGTCACGCTGGATATCGGCCGCGCCGAATATTCCTATGCGCTGTCTCCGCCGCAGTGTCACGCGCACCTGGTGGAATAGCGCATGGGCCCCAATGCAAAAGGCTTCACGCTCCTTGAGGCGATCGTCGCTCTGGCGGTCATGTCGCTCGCCCTGATACCGATGGTGGCCTTCGTCTCACAGTCCGTCAACGAACTCCAGCGCGCCGGCGAGTCCAACGAACGCAGCTTCGTGATGCAATCGGCCCTGGCCCTGATGGAGCCGATCAATCCCATGGCGGAGGCCGCAGGCACGCTGCCTTTGGATCGCAACATTACGATGGCCTGGGAGAGCCAGGCGCTCGTCGAGCCCAATCCGGGAATCAATATTGGCAGCGGACTTCCCGCCTACCGGCTCGGGTTCTACAAAGTCCATGTGACCCTGTCGCGCGGCGGCGGCTCCTGGTTCGATTTCGACATGCGCAAGGTCGGCTACGAGAAGACATCGCAGGAGATGCCTCTCAAATGACCTTGAGGGCGCCGAACGCCGGCTTCACGTTGCTGGAAACCATCGTCGTGTTGGTGATCACGGCGCTCGTCTCGGTGGTGCTCGTGCAGGGCATGGGCCTGGTGCTCTCCGCGCGCACCAGCGTTGAGAGCAAACTGGTGGATGCCGACCAGTTCATTCTCCAGCGCAACCTTCTTCTCGACCCTTTGCGGGGCGTGATACCCGACTATCCAGACCGCCCGAATATTTTTTCCGGACAGCTCCGCGCAGTCCACGGCTTCACGATCAAACCGCTCCAGGAGCGCCTTGGCTCGCCAGTCGGCTTCACTATGGCGATGGACTACGATTCGGGCGCCGACGAAACCTTCGTCACTTACAAGGAAGAGCGGTCGGCGCCCCTGGTGATCGCCCGCTGGCCCGGCAACGTGGGCGGTTTTTACTATCGCGACCGCGTGGGCTCCTGGAGCGAGGTCTGGCCGCCGCCGGGTAACGCCGATAACCCGGTGCCCCAGACACCCTGGCTGATTCGCATTGAAATGGGCGACGGCACCCCTGCCAGCCTGATCGCCAGCGTGGACGGGTCCCACAGGCGCCCCATCCGCCTGATCGACACACCGTTCTACAACCCCCCAAGCTAGCGGGGCGCGGGAAAGGCCCGGCCTTGGGAAAAACCGGCGCGGACTCTCAACTTATTAAGGAAACACAAAGCTTTAGGTAGGGGTCTGACAATCATTTCATTGGTTGCGGACCCCGACCCCGCTACCATGCCGTTCCTGGCGACGGCGGCCATACCCCTGCGCGGCTGGCCCGTTATCCGCCACTTTCTTGGTTCAACTCCGGCGCCCACCAGAGGTCACGTTGACTTCATTGCAAACCCTTGGCCCTGCCACCCGGGCACATTCTGCGGCGGAGCGTGGATTCATCCTGGTCCTCACGCTGTGGATCATCGCTTTTTTTGGCCTGGGCGTCGCCGCGATCAACACCTGGGTATCGCGGGCGATTGAAAACGCCCGTGTGCTTAAGGAACGCGCCGAGGGCGATTTGGCGCTCTCCAACGCCAAGAGTGAGATCGTCTACGCCGTCGGCACGCGCCCCATGACGCACCGGGGCCTCGAGACCGGCCAGGACATGAAACGGCCTGACATCACCGACATGATGAGCGTCATGTCGGCGGATTTCTCCTCTTCGAGCTACATCGCTTTCGACGGCCGGCCTTACGTCCTGCAAAGCAATCCCGACTACGCCGTACAGGTCCAAGACGGCCGCGGCCTCGTGAATCTTAATTTCATCACGCCCGACCTTTTGCGCCGCCTGCTTGCCCTTTACGACGCCCCCGAGACCTTGCGCAACCAGCTTCCCGATACCCTTGCCGACTGGATCGACGAAGACGATCTCACCCACCTCGCCGGCGCCGAGAAGACCGATTACGAACGCCGCAATCGCCTGCCGCCGGCAAACGCCGCTCTGCTGACCCCGCGCGAAGCCCAGAACATCCTGGGATGGGATGAAGTCCCCAAGCTGTGGGAGGACGACATGAAGTCCCCCATCCTCACCACCTGCGCCGTGTCGGGCTTCAACCCCAATACAGCGCCCAAAGCGGCGCTGCTCACCTACATTCCTGGCCTGACCGACCAGAGCGCCACGCAGGTGGCCGAGAAGCGGCTGGAAAGCCAATTCCGTCATGCCCGCGACTTCATGACTGCCGCCGACGTGATCGTGCCTAACGAGGCTTTCTTCTTCAGCGTCTCGCCCGGCAACTGCATGATCGTCGACTTCACCAACCGCGTTACGAACGAGCGCGTGCGATTTTCGCTTTCCTTCATTCCCCTCAGTCAAAACCAGCCCTGGCAGGTGGACTATGCGTTTAGAGTTCCTTCGCAATACCGCGGAGCGCTGGACCGCGCCGATCCGGGAGTCACTTTCCCAGCCCCCGAAACGCTTGCTCCAGACCCGTCAGACCGTAACCGAGTTGCCGGGGTCAGATAGGCGAATCTCGTGGATTGCCGGCCGTTCGTTCCTGCGTCACAACCTGTTCGAAGTCGCCGAATCCCTGCCGGACGCCAAGCGTAAATCGGCGCTGGGCCTATTGGTCAGGAAATGGTCGCCGTTTCCCGCGACCGGCTTCTCGGCGCAGTGGGTCGGCAATAAGGCCTCGGTCTATGCATGGGATGCGGCGCAGATCGCGTCCGCGCTGGCGGCCGCGGGCGTCGACGCCACGCGCGCCACGATCTGGCCGGAAACCTTCTTTCGCCCGGCGCAGGCCGACGGCCCGGTGCTCGCGGCCATGAGCGACGGCGTGGAAGGCCAGGTCTGGCGGCGCGGTCTCCTGGTGGCCACCCGCTGGTGGCCCGAGGCGCCGCCCGCCCGTGACTGGATGCTGTTCCTGCGCGGCGCCGGTGTCGATATCAGCCAGACGTCCACCGCGGTGCCCGCGCCGGTGCAGGGCGAACTCCTGACCGTTCCCTGGACCGTTGCGACAACGCCCATCACGGACGTGTGGAGCCTGCTGCAGAACAATCAGGCCGCCGCCATCGCCGCGGCGGTGATCGCCGCCCCCTTCCTTTACTTTCTGACCCAGGCAGCCGTCTTGTCGGTCGCCACCTGGCGGGCGGAAAGCGCCATCGCCGGCATGAGCGCGGCCAATCAGTCCGTGCGCACGGACCGGTCAGCGGCGCTGACCAACCTGGATACCGCGGAATCCTACCTCACCGTCGATAGCATGCCGTCGCAGTTCGAACTTCTGGCCGCCGCCGCCGACCTCATCAAGGGCCGGCGCGTGAACATCTCGGACTGGACGTATGACAGCGGCAATCTGGATCTGGTGCTGCAGGCCGCCACGCCCATGGAGGCCGCGTTTTATATCGAGAGCTTCGAACGCGACGAGCACTTCTCCAATGTCACGGGCTCCCTGGCCAACCAGGAGAAGGAACTGCGGCTGAAGATGCAGGTCGATCGCAAGATCTGGCCGGCTTCGTGAGCAGAACCATGAAACTTCCTCCCCCCATCCGCAAAGCCTTCGATGACCTGCACGCCCGCTTCATGGCGCGGTTCGGCAAGGACATGGTCATGTCCGACCGCCTCAAGGCGCTGGTGGCGGCGGTCACGGTCATCCTGCTTCTGTCGAGCCTGCTCGGGCTGCACCAGCTCGTTTCCGCGCTCGAACGACATTATGTGCGCGCCCAGACCGATATGGCGCGTTTGCAGTCCCAGATCAGCACTAACATCTGGCGCGACCGCCGCCAGCAAAGCCAGGTGCTGAAATCCGTTCTGGAGGAACGGCTTTGGACAGCGCCGACGCCGGGTCTGGCCGACGCCGGATTCGAGAAGTGGCTGCGCGATCACATGGGCCGCTATAAGATGGAACCGACGCAGCAGATCCAGATTCGCCGCGTGCCGGTCAGCCGCACCACGGCCATCGCCCCGGGCGCAGCGCCCGATAAATTGAGCGAAATCCAGCGCATGACCGCCAAAATCGTACTCCCCTTCGACCCACAGGGGTTGAGCAACTTCCTGGCCGACGTCGCGGAAGGCGAAAAAACCGTGGTGATCGACCGGCTTACGGTGCGAGCCGGGCGCAATCCCAGGGTTGATATGGATATTTCGGCCTTCTATTGGTCTCCCGAGAAAAGCTGATGATCAAGGCCCGCATCCTCGCCGTTCTCGGGTCCTTGCGGATCCTGAGGTTTTATGTCCCCCATATGGCCGCCGTAGGCGCAGCCATCGTGGCCGGCTTCGCCATGGGTTTTGCAACCACGATGGGCAAGCTCCCGGCGGTTGATGCCGCCGATCGCTGGTCGCTGCCGCGGTGGGCGCCCTATGTCTCGGGTGCCAAACGCCAGGAGATGGCGCAAATGACGCTGTGGGCCGACGAGCCCGGCCGCCGCAAGGAAGAGCCGGTCGCGGTCGTGCCGCCATGGCGCTTTATCGGGACGGTGAAAGATGGAGAGAGACTCCTCGCGGTCATCGAACTCGATAAGGGAAAGCGCGTGCAGCGGCTTAATCAGGGCGAGGCCCTGCCTAACGGCGCCGCCATCACGCGCATCTCGACCGGCGAAATCTCCTTCGCACAAGACAATGCGGAAACCACCTTGAAGCTGTTCAGCGTCATCAAGGATCCGAATCCCCCCAGCGCAGGCAAGAAGAATTGAAAATGAGCTTTTTCCCTAAGAACACCTCCCCCGCGCTGCGATTGGTCGCAGTTATCGCTGGCGCCGCGCTGGTCACGAGCTGCGCCGAGGGCGGGCACGAGCACATTCCCGAACCGATGCACATCATCAAGAAGCGCGACGCCGAAAGTGTCACCGTACAGACGCCCGAGGAGGGTGGGCGCCGCGACCGCTTGACCTCAACCCCGGGCATCACGCCGCCGCTCGGCCGCGGCAAGACCGAGCCCATGATCTCGACACCGGCCCCCAAGCTTACCGGTGATCCGGTGTCGGTGAAATTCGAAGGCATCCGCCTGGCTGCGTTCATCAACACGGTGTTCGGGGACATTTTCAAAGTCCCCTACGAAATCGACAATAGCCTGATGCAAAAGGACATGATGGTGACCTTGAGCACTGGCGAGACGCCTCTGGCCAGGGACGCCTTCTACCGGCTGGTGACCGAGGTCTTGAGCAACTACGGCGTCAGTGTGGTTTATTCCAGCAACGTGTACCGGGTGGTCGAGGCCACAACGCAGAAGAAGCCGATCCCGCGAATCATCCGTTCGCGCGGCGTGTCCACGGTGCCGGGCGACATGCGCCCGGTGTTCTATTTCCAGCCGCTCAACAATATTCAAACCGCGACCATGAATATCTGGCTGGAACTGACGATGAAGGATCGCATCCAGACCGTTCCGCTCCCCTTCGCCAACGGCCTTCTTCTGCTCGGCAATGCCGATGACGTGAACACGGCCACCGAGATTATTCAGACC
>CANJOI010000240.1 GCA_947475365.1 Fidelibacterota bacterium
AAAAGACCTACTGGGCCCTGGTGATGGGCGAGCCGCGCCATCCCGCTGGCACCATCTCCGCCGCGCTCGTCAAAGGCGGCGCGCCCGGCCAGGAAAAGATGAAGTGGGACGACGAGGACGGCAAGAAAGCCGTCACCGATTACCGCATGATCAGTTCGGCGGCCGGGAAAATCTCCTGGCTGGCGCTCATGCCGCACACCGGGCGCACCCACCAGCTGCGCGCCCATTGCGTGATCCTGGGGACGCCGATCATCGGTGACGGCAAGTACACGGTGATCTCGCCGCATATCGACCAGCGCGTCGATCTGCATCAAGGCTTGCTCGCGGACATTGCCGACCGGCTGTGCCTGCACGCGCGCAGCCTGACGATCCCGCGCGCCGGCAAGAAGCCGCTGACCATCACCGCGCCTTTGCCGAAGCACATGGCGGCGGCGTTCGACGACCTCGGCTTCGATCCCAAGGAAGGCGAACGTGAGTGACCCTCTGCGTCTGGCCGTCTTCGACCTGGACGGCACACTTGTAGACAGCCGCGCCAACATCATCCGCGCGGTGGAGGAGGTGGCGCGCATCCTCAATGTGGAATGCCCCCACGTTTCGGTGATCCCCCGTGTGATCGGGCTCTCGCTGGATGTCGCGCTGACGCGCCTGTTCCCGCACGTCGATCCCAAGGTTCACAAGGAGCTGGAGGACGAATACCGCCGCACCTTCATCAAAATGCGCACCGCGCCCGATTTCGACGAGCCGATGTTCGCGGGCACGGCCGAGGTGCTGAAGAAACTGGTGAAGGACGGCTTTCTCCTGGGTATCGCCACCGGCAAGGCCCGGCGAGGCGCCAATCACTTTCTCGACCGCCACGGGTTGCATGATCATTTCGTGACCATCCAGACCGTCGATAACTGCCAGGGCAAGCCGCATCCCGATATGGTCTTGAAAGCCATGGCGGAAACCGGCGCCGACCCCGCCCATACCGTGATGATTGGCGACACCAGTTTCGACATCGAGATGGCGCTTGCCGCCAAGGCCCAGGCGCTGGGCGTGGCCTGGGGCAATCACCCCGTGGCCGAACTGGCGGGCGCCGGCGCGCACCGCGTGGTTGATCGGGTCGATGATCTGGCGCACGCTATCAGGGCACTGACGCGCTAGGGATCGGTCGACCCACATCCGCGTTAGATCAGAGACGTTCTTCCGAACCATAAGAGGTTGCCATGAAAATCGCCAAGATCGCCGGCATAGTCGTCGCGGTGCTGGTTGCGGTGCTCGTCCTCTTCATCGCCACGTTCGATATCGGCAAGTACAAAGGCGTCATCCAGGACCAGGCCAAGGCCGCCACCGGCCGCGAGGTGGTGATCGGCGACATCAAGATGGCGTTCTCGCTGACGCCCGCGGTGACGCTGACCAATGTCACGGTCGCCAACGCGCCCTGGGGCAGCCGCCCGCAGATGGTGGTCCTGAAAAGCGCGGCGGCGCACCTCGCGCTGATCCCGCTGCTGTCCGGCACCGTGGACATCTCAAGTATCACTGCCGAAGACCCGGACCTGTGGCTGGAAACCGACCGCCAGGGCAAGGGGAACTGGGAATTCACGAGCGCCGCGCCGGCGTCGACCAAGAGCGGTGGCGCCGCCTTGAATGTCGGCGCGCTGGGCGCCAAGGGTGTGAAGCTCAACTACAAGGACGGTAAGACCGGACAAGTCACTGTGGTCGGAATCAAGTCGGTGGATGTGGCCCTCGAAGGGCCGCTCTCGGCCATGCACATTACCAAAGTGGATATGGCGGACGCCACGATCGCCATGAAGGACGCCAAGAGTGCCACCAATGCGACCATCGGCAAGTTCACCATGGACGCCAAGGGCAAGATCTCCGACCTCGGCATTACCAATATCGCCGTCAACGACGCCAAGGTGAATTATAAGGGCGAGGGCGCGCCGGTGGAGGCCGTGTTCGACAAGTTGTCCTTGGACAAGGACGGCAAGCTCGAGATCGCCGGCAAGCTCAACGGCGAGGACATCAAGGGCAGCGGCAGCCTGGCCCCGGTCGCGGTGCTGGCGGCGCTTAACAAGCCATTCCCCGCCAAGGTCTCCCTGGAAGCCATGGGCCTCAAAGCTGAGACCGATCTGCAGGTGAGCGTTGTAGACAATCGCCCGCGGATCAAAGGGACCATCGCCGTGGCGGAGTACACGCTGCTTTCCGCGTCGAAGGAAAAATCCACCCAGATGTTCCCGCCCGCGCCGCTGCCGTGGGATGCGCTCAAGGGCGCGGACGCGGACGTGAAGCTGTCGTTGGGCAAGGTCAACATGGCGGGCGGCATGACCGCGACCAATGTGGTGGTTCCGGTGAATCTTGCGCAGGGCAAGCTGGCGGTGGCGCCATTCTCGTTCGGCATCGCGGGCGGGACGGTGTCCGGCAGCCTCACCGCCAATGCCGCCGACAAGTCCGTGGTCCTCACCATGGACGGCAAAGGTTTCACCGCCGAAGGCATTGCCAAGGAGATCAAGAAGGGCGAGCAGATTGCCGGCGGGCCGATGGATATTCATCTCAGTGTGCGCGGCGCCGGCAATTCGATGCACGACGTGGCGGCGTCGCTCGACGGGTCGTTCATCGCCGGCATGGGTGAAGGCCGGATCAGGCGCGGCGCCCTCAACGTGGTCGGCGCAGATGTGCTGGCCCAGGTAGCCAGCGCCATCAATCCCATCGCCGGCAAGAGTGAGTACACGGTGGCCAAGTGCGCCGTGGTCAACCTCGCCATCAGCAACGGCGTCGCCACCAGCACTAACGGGATCGCCTTCGTCAGCGATGAGTTGCAGGTGCAGTCTTCCGGCACCATCAACCTCGGCACTGAACGCGTCGATCTCAGCGTCAGCCCCCAGGCGCGCGGCGGCCTTGGCGTGGGCCTGGGCAGCCTGGCGCAAGCGGTGCGGATCCAGGGGCCCTTGAGCAGTCCTGGGATCGGCATCGACAAAGCCGGCGCGGCCAAAACCCTCGGCGTCATCGGCATGGCGTTCGCGACCGGCGGCGGATCGATCCTGGCCCAGGGCGCCAAGAACCGCATGGAGGGGGGCGACCCCTGCCAGACCGCGCGCGCCTCCACGGCGAAGAAATAGGCGTCATGACCGACACGAGAGAATCGCTCCGCGTTACCGCAGATCACGTGAAGGGGCGTGAGCCGCCGCCGCGCATCCGGCGCGTCTACAAGACCGTCAGTGTCGGGGAGGAGGGCGGCCAGCACCGGTTGCTGCTGGACGGCAAGTCCGCGCGCACGCCGCTCAAACTTATTCTAGAGACCCCGCACCGGCCCTTGATGGACGCGGTCGCGGCCGAATGGGATGCGCAGGTAGAGCACATCCAGCCCGACCGCATGCCCATGACCCGGCTGCTGGCGACCATGCTCGACCGGGTGGCGGGCCACACCGATATCGTGGTCGCGGAACTGCTGAAGCATGTGCACGCGGACCTGCTGTGCTACCGCGCCGGTCATCCGCCGGCCCTGGCGCAGCGGCAGCGGGCTGCCTGGCAGCCGGTGCTCGATTGGATCAAAGCGGCCCACGGGTTTGAATTGGTGCCGGTGGAGGGCGTCATGCCCCACGCACAGGCGCCGGACACGGTTGCGGCCATGGAGGCTGCGATCCGGGCCTTGGGGACCGGCCACCTCACCGCGTTCCAGGCGACCGCCGCCGCGTCAGGGTCGTTGGCGCTGGCGCTGGCGCTGGTGCATGGCCGCATCACCGCCGCGCAGGTCTTCGCCGCGGCGACGCTCGACGAGGCCTTCCAGATCGAAACCTGGGGCGATGATCCCCTGGCCCGCGAACGCCGTGATGGCCTGGAGCGCGATATCGCCGCCGCCGGGGCGTTCTTGGGGCTGATCGGGTAGAGGAAGGCCGAGCGCTTCCTTAACGCGCTCTGGCGCCCATGCCGCGCGGCGCCATGGCCGACATTGCCGCACGCGCGGGCGCCGGCTTGCCCTTGGCGGTCTTTGCCTTGGCTTTTGCCTTGCTCGGAGCTTTCGATTTGACGGGCGCCTTTTTTGCAGGCGCTTTCTTGGATTTCACGGCTGCCACTGAACGATCCTTTATTGATGTTGTTTTCGCGTGAGCCGCGCGCCGTCCCTCGATCGTCCCACGCTCAATTCCCGCGGGTCTCCACCGCAGGCCGGTATTACAGCCCTAAAAGTCAGGCCTTGTCCACCGGTGCATCGTTATCGTCATTCTCAGGCCGCGTGATGGCGTAACGCTGCATCACCGGAATGAGCGACGCCACGCTGAACAGCATGGTCATGGGCATGACGCCGAATACCTTGAACGTGACCCAGGTCTCGGTGGAGACGGTGCGCCACACCACTTCGTTGGCGGCGGCCAGGAACAGGAAGTAGCCGATCCACGCGCGCGTCAGGATCACCCAGCCGCGCTCGGTGAGTTGAACGACCGACTCAAGAACCAGCTTCAGGAACATCCGCCCGGTGAACAACCCGAAGGTCAGCGCCGCGGCAAAGGTCAGGTTGACCAGGGTCGGCTTGATCTTGATGAAAAGGTCGTTCGCGAGATAGAGCGTGAGCCCGCCGAACACCACCACGAACACGCCCGTCACCAGCGGCATGACCGGCAGCTTGCGCGTGATCGTGTAAGACACGATCAGCGCGACCACGGTCGCGGCCATGAAGGCGGCGGTGGCGGGAAAGATGCCTTTGGAGCCGTTGACCAGGAAGAACACGCCGAGCGGGCCGAGTTCCAGGACGAGCTTGAGGAGGGGGTGCATTTTCATAATGGATGCCAGGGTTATAACCATCCGCAAGGCAAGCGCCAAGGCGTCGGGATTCGGACAGAAAAAGACGATTTTTTGTAACGGCTCCGGGGTCTTGGTATGCTATGCCCAAACCGGCCCCTGGAGCCTTTCAAGGGGGCCTGCCGGAGCCTTTGCGCCCGCACCCGTGTTCTTACCGAAGCCGTCCTTACCTGAAACTGATCCGGATTTCAGATGAATAAGATCATTACCCAGCTCGAGGAAAAGCGCGCCGCTGCCCGGCTTGGCGGGGGACAGAAGCGCATCGACACCCAGCATTCCAAGGGCAAGCTCTCCGCGCGCGAGCGGATCGAGCTGCTGTTCGACGAAGGCTCATTCGAGGAATGGGACATGTTCGTCGAGCACCGCTGCGAGGACTTCGGCATGGGGGACAGCCGCGTCCCGGGCGACGGCGTGGTGACAGGCTACGGCACGGTCAACGGCCGCCCCATATTCGTCTTCAGCCAGGACTTCACGGTGTTCGGCGGTTCGCTGTCGGAATCCCACGCCAAGAAGATTCTCAAGGTGATGGAAAAGGCGGTGCAGGTGGGCTGCCCCATCATCGGCCTCAACGATTCCGGCGGCGCGCGCATCCAGGAAGGCGTGGCCTCGCTCGCGGGTTACGCCGACGTGTTCCTGCAGAACGTGCTGGCGTCCGGGGTGATCCCGCAGATCTCCATGGTCATGGGCCCCTGCGCCGGCGGCGCGGTCTATTCCCCTGCCATGACGGACTTCATCTTCATGGTGAAGGATTCCTCCTACATGTTCGTCACCGGCCCCGACG
>CANJOI010000241.1 GCA_947475365.1 Fidelibacterota bacterium
GGCCCTTCATGACCGTCAGCAAGGTGGTGAGCGCGCCGAACACCCGGCCCGACTTGCCGCGCACCAGCTCGGCGGCGTCCGGGTTGCGCTTCTGCGGCATCATGGAGCTGCCGGTGGAGAAGGCGTCGGTGAAGGCGATGAAGCCGAACTGGGCCGAGGCCCAGATCACCATCTCCTCGGCCAGGCGCGACATATGCGTGGCCAGGATCGCCGCGGCCGCCAGGAAGTCCAAGGCGAAGTCCCGGTCCGACACCGCGTCCATGGAATTGGCCATGGGGCGGTCGAAATCCAGCTTCGCGGCGGTGAGGTGGCGGTCGATGGGGAACGAGGTTCCGGCGATGGCGCCCGCGCCCAGCGGGCATTCATTGAGGCGCGCGCGCGCATCCATGAAACGCGAACGGTCGCGGCCGAACATCTCCACATAAGCCATCAGATGATGGCCGAAGGTGACCGGCTGCGCGGCCTGCAGGTGGGTGAAGCCCGGCATGATGGTGGCCGCTTCGGCTTCCGCCTTGGTGAGCAGCACGGACTGCAGTTTTTCCAGTTCGTCGTCGAGGGTTTCGATGGCCGCGCGCACCCACATGCGGAAGTCGGTGGCGACCTGGTCGTTACGCGAGCGCGCGGTGTGCAGGCGGCCGGCGGGAAGGCCAATGAGATCGGCGAGCTTCGATTCGATGTTCATGTGAACATCCTCGAGCGCCCGGCGGAAATGGAAATTGCCCTCGGAAATATCCTTCTCGAGGCGGGTGAGGCCGCCCTGGATGGCTTCGCCGTCGTCCTTGCTGATGATGCCTTGCGCCACCAGCATGGCGCAGTGGGCGCGGCTGCCGCGCACATCCTGCTTGGCCAGGCGCTGGTCGAAGGCGATGGAGGCGTTGATTTCCTCCATGACCGACGCGGGCCCGGCGGAAAAACGGCCGCCCCAGATCTTGCTCGTCATGTGCTACCTTGGGTAATGAACGTGACCCCGGGAAACTATCATTTCGCCCGGAATTTATCGGGAGGCATTTATGTCAAATGAATCAGGCCGCAAGCTTTTGGTGCCGGCCCTTGCGCTCGGGCTGATTATCATCGCCCTGGTTGTCGTGGCAAGCCGCAGCGGTCCCAAGGAAGAGGCCGCCCCGGTCGCGGCAGCCGCGCCGGCGGAGCCGCCTGCGTCCAAGAATGCCGATTTCGTCTGGTATGACGCGCCCAGGGATGCGCCGGCCACCGTGTTCAAGGACGCGGCCGACGCCGACAAAACCCTGGCCGACTTCAAGGGCAAGGCGCTGGTGGTGAACTTCTGGGCCACCTGGTGCGCGCCCTGCGTGAAGGAAATGCCCACACTCGATGCGCTGCAGGCGCAGATGGGCGGGGACACCTTTCAGGTGCTGACCATCTCCCAGGACCGCGAAGGCGCCAAGGTGGCGCAACCCTTCGTGGAGAAGAACGGCTGGAAGAACCTGGGGCTCTATACCGAGCCGCAGGGCCGCTTCCAGCGCGACGCCTCGATCCGCGGGCTTCCCACCACCATCATCATCGACAAGACCGGCAAGGAAGTCGGCCGGGTCGAAGGCGAAGTGATGTGGACGTCGGCGGAAGTGGTCGACAAGCTTAAAGCGCTGGCGGCTGCGCAGTAAGCATTTTCAAAGAAAATGCGACAGATATGAATTAGGGCGCGCTTTCGCGCGCCCTCGCCAAGGTCAGGTCGAGCTTCTCGCCGTTGGCTTCGAAGCGGTGGCGCCAGTAGATCACGGCCGCCACCGCCAGCCACACCCCGCCCAGGACATCGCTGACATAGTGCGCGCCGATAATGACGCGGCTGGCGGCGATCAGCGCCGCCACTACCAGGAACACCGGCCGTAGCGGCGGATAGATCAGCGCCAGCGCCAGCATGGCCGATGTAATCGACTGGGCGTGGCCCGAGGGGAAACTGGAATCCCCGGTGTTCATGCGAAACGGGTGGAACGACGCACCGCTGTCCTCGAACAGGAAGCGGGGGCGGTCGCGGCCGATGACGAATTTCATCACGACCTCGGTGATCCCCGAGCTGGCCATGGCCACGATCATAAAAATCCACGCGCGCTTGCGCACCGTGAAGGCGGTGGCGCCGAGCGGCATCTGGTTCGACCGGTGGCGGATATAGGCGCCGCAGAGGCCGGTGAGGGCCACCGAATACCATAACCATCCCGAGGCGAAGTCGGTGATGGCGGCGAAAAACTCCGCCCAGCCGGTATCGCGCTGAGGCCGGAACCAGCGCGCGATGGGCTCGTCACCCCACAGCATCAGCGCCGTGATCGCCGCCGCGTTCACCACGGTGTAGATCAGAAAGGGCGCGGACAGGAGCGGCGTGCGTTGGGTCATGAACCGGTGGTGATCAGGGCTAGGCGTTCTGAGCGCCCGCGGGAATAGTTATATCCGCTGAATTCGGCGATCTGCACCAGGTTCCGTCCCCCGGCCGTCAATGTCGTGCGCACAAGATCGAGAGCCTCGGCCGGCACCACCGCCAGCGCCCGGGGATGCGCCACCAGGTGATCGGCGGCGCCTTTCGCATCCGACAGAATGGTTTGGGTGCCCAACAGGAAAATCGCGGAAGGTTCGTGATAGCCGGCGAGGATCACGGGCTCTGTCATCAAGGGCACGGCGCGGGAGGCGATCTGGTCGCTGAGCGCCAGCCGCGGCAGCCGCGGCAATTCGACGCCGAACACAGTGACATAAAACGCAAGGCACACGGCACCCACGCCGATGATCGCCCGTGATGTGCCGATGCGCCCCAACAAGGTCATGCCGAAGAGTCCGGCTCCCAGCATGATGATGGCCGCGACGGTTGCCGGCATCACGCTGCCTTCGCCGAACCGGCGCGCCGCCACCAGCGCAACGACGCCGAGAACGATCGAGACCCACGACCACACCACCCGCCAGCCCAGCGCCCATCCGCCGCCGAGAACGGCGCGCGTGTCAGGAAGGCCGCGCAAACACGCCGCAATCAGCAGCATGAGCGGCGGCATCAACGGCAGGGTGTAGTGGGGCAGCTTGGTGGGCACCAGTTCGAACGCTGCCCAGGCGGGGATTAGCCACGCGAGGCAGAAGCGGGTCGCGGGGTCGGTGCGATTGCGCCAGGCCGCGATCACCGCGAAAGGAGCAATCACCGACCATGGCCAGGCAGTGACAACGCCGAGGAGCAGGTGCGTACCGGGCAGAGCGCCGTGGCCTTCCTGGCCGCCCACCAGCTTGGGCAGGATGTCGTCCTGGAAAGAGGCGCTGGCGAAAGAGCCGCCGGTGGAGGCCTGCATCAGGAAGAATGGCGCCACCGCGGCGGCGAGCAACGCCGCGCCGGCCGCCGGATATAGCCGCCACACCCATTTCAGATCCCGGTCGGCGATGCACAACGCCAGCCCGGTCGCGCCGGCCACCGCGACAATCACGGGCCCCTTGATGAGGATGCCGGCGGCGAGCGCGGCCCAGAACAGCAGCGCGGCGCCGACATGCGCTTTGCCCCCGGTATAGATGCGCCCCAATCCCGCAAGACACAGGGTCGTGGCGCACAACAGCGCCGCGTCGGTCTTGGCGAGGTGGGCTTCGGCCACAACGACCAGCGTCGTCGCGAGCATGGCGCCGGCCGCCAGTCCCGCCGGTGCGCCGAACAGGCGGCGCCCGAACACGCATGTCGCCAGTGCCGCGAGCCAGGCCGCGACCACGGACGGCAGGCGGTAGACCCAAGGCGCGGTGGCGTCAGCACCGGTGAGTTTCACGGCGGCGGCCTGCAGCCAATAGGCGCCCACCGGCTTCTTGTTCCGGGCTTCTTCCTGGAAGCGGATGTTGGTGTAGTCGCCGGTCTCGATCATCTGCTTGGTGGCCTGCATGAAGCGCGCTTCGTCGCGGTCCATGGGCGGCAATGACGCGAGGCCCGGCGCGAACAGCGCGAGGCACAGGAGCGTCAGCAGGAGATAGGGGCGGAAGCCCTCGGTGAGGTGATGGCGAGCCGCGAACGCGCCGAGATCTGTATCAGGCGCGGTCATGCAGCCCCGTTAGCGGGTGGGAACCGGTTCCGGGCCGCTGTAGTCGTAGAAGCCCTTGCCGGTCTTGCGGCCCAGCCAGCCGGCCTCGACGTATTTCGCGAGCAGCGGGCAGGGGCGGTACTTGGTGTCCGCGAGGCCGTCGTGCAGCACCGTCATGATGGCGAGGCAGGTGTCGAGGCCGATGAAATCGGCGAGCTCGAGCGGGCCCATGGGATGGTTGGCGCCGAGTTTCATGGCCGTGTCGATCGCCTTCACCGTGCCCACGCCTTCGTACAGCGTGTAGGTGGCCTCGTTGATCATCGGGATCAGGACACGGTTGACGATGAAGGCCGGGAAATCCTCGGACGAAACGATCTGCTTGCCGAGCTTCTCGGCGAACACGCGGCAGGCCGTGAAAGTGCTTTCGTCCGTGGCGATGCCGCGAATCAACTCCACCAGCTTCATCACCGGCACCGGGTTCATGAAGTGCAGGCCCATGAAGCGCTCCGGCCGGTCGGTGACCGCGGCCAGGCGGGTGATGGAGATCGACGAAGTGTTGGAGCACAGCAGGGCCTCGGGTTTCAGGAACGGCGTCAGGTCCCTGAAGATCTGCTTCTTGGTTTCTTCGGCTTCGGTGGCGGCTTCGATCACCAGGTCGCGGTCGCGCAAGGCGTCGTACCCTTGCGCGAAGGTGATGCGCTTCAGCGCGGCGTCCTTGTCGGCCTCGCAGACGAAACCCTTGTTCACCTGGCGGGCGATGTTCTTTTCAATATTGCTGCTGCTCTTCTTGAGCTGCGCCTCGCTGATGTCCGACATGACCACGTCGAAGCCGGCGAGCGCGCAGACATGGGCGATGCCCGACCCCATCTGTCCCGCGCCGATGATGCCGACCTTGGCAATGACGACGGGAGTCTTGGCGGACTGGTTCATGGAAAACGACCTGCGAACAAAGAAAAGCGGCCGCCGGGTTGCCCGGCGGCCGTATCGAAAATATTAGAGCGCGGCGGTCAATTCGGGGACAACCTGGAACAGGTCGCCCACGAGGCCGTAGTCGGCCACCTGGAAAATCGGCGCCTCGGGATCCTTGTTGATCGCGACGATCACCTTGGAGTCCTTCATGCCGGCGAGATGCTGAATGGCGCCGGAAATACCCACAGCGATGTAGAGTTCGGGGGCGACGATCTTGCCGGTCTGGCCGACCTGGTAGTCGTTGGGCACGAAGCCAGCGTCCACGGCAGCGCGGCTGGCGCCGACGCCGGCGCCGAGCTTGTCGGCGAGCGCCTCGATGATCTTGAAGTTCTCGCCCGAGCCCATGCCGCGGCCGCCCGAAACGACGATGCGGGCCGAGGTCAGTTCCGGACGCTCCGACTTGGACAGCGCCTGGCTGACGAAGCTGGAGAGGCCGGCGTCGGCCGGCGCGGTGACGTTCTCAACCGCCGCGCTGCCGCCTTCGGCCTTGGCCTTGTCGAAGGTCGAACCGCGCACGGTGATGACCTTCTTCGCGTCCTTGGACTGCACGGTGGCGAGCGCGTTGCCGGCGTAGATCGGGCGCACGAAGGTGTCCGCGGACAC
>CANJOI010000242.1 GCA_947475365.1 Fidelibacterota bacterium
TAGCCGATGCGCAAGCGCCGGTTTGGATCGGGCTCTGCCGGCGCCGCCATCGGTGGCGCCGGAAACCGCGCACCCCAGGCGGCGTGCTCCTTGAACACGGCGGCCGGGTCTTCTTCCTCATAGAGTCTGGCGTATAAGCGGTTGTCTTGCACATCGGGCCGGTCCGGAGTCTGTTCCAAGACCGCGTCGAAACTGGCGCGTGCCGCCGCCGCCTCTCCTTGCTCCAGCTGGGCCACGCCGAGATTGAGGCGTGCCGCGGCATTGCGTGGCGCCAGCGCAAGCGCCTCGCCATAACACAGGGCAGCCGCGGCGAAGCGCCCCTGGCTGGCGAGCACCGCGCCCAAATTGTTCTGGGCCTGGGGGAAATTGGTGCCGGTGGCGGCCGTACGAAAGGCCGTTTCCGCCTCACCGGCGCGGCCTGTGTCCGCAAGCAGATTGCCGAGGTCGTTCCAGCATGCCGGCGAGGGCGCACAGGCCAGCGCCTCACGCAGAGCTGACTCCGCGGCGGAGAGATCGCCGCGCAGATGATGTGCGCGGCCCTTCAAGTGCCAGGCCGCCAAGTCGCCGGCCGCGACGGCGCGGTCGGCGAGCACCAGGGCTTGGTTCGCGTCACCGGCGTTCAAGCTCAGGGCCGCGCCCAGGCGCGAGGCCTCCGCCGGCGCGTCTTGCGCCGCGAGCATGTCTTGCACCAGGTTCCAGGCCTGATCGTCGAGGCCGGCCTCGGCATAACGCAGAGCGAGGACGAGGCGTTTGTCCATCGTCACAGGGTCTTAACCAGCACGCCCTGGATGGAATCTTCCGGCCGGAGTTTGGGCGGCGGCTTGAGCATGAAGGTTTCGGGCCCGTTACACCACCGCCGCCAAAGATCGCGGTAGGCGCCTTCCAGGGCGCGGGTAAAGCCCACCTCGTCCCGCAAGGGCGAATGCTCCAGCATGGGGCGGATCTGGGGCCGCAGAGACGCCAACGGCGCGGGATTTAGCCCGAAAGCGACGGCGCGGGCGACATAGTCATCGACGTCCGCCGCCAGAAAATCTTTCTGCAGACCCACCGCGGTCAACAGGCTTGCCCCCACGCGGCCGCGATGATTGTCACCGGCCAGGCTCAAGACCGGCACGCCCATGTAGAGGGATTCACAGGTGGTGGTGGTGCCGTTGTAGGGAAATGTATCCAGCGCCAGGTCCACCTGGCCGTAGTAGTCGAGATGCTCGCGCACCGACGCGACGAAGGCCGCCGTGCTGATGCGGGCAGGATCGATTCCGAACCGGGCGAAGGTGTCGCGCACCATTTGCTGCACGCGTTCGTCGCGAAGTTGCTTGCACTTCACCAGAAACCGCGAATCCGGAACTGCTTTCAGGATACGCGCCCATGTCTCGATCGCCTGGTCGGTGACCTTGGGCAGCACGTTGAACGAGGCAAAAGTGACATGGCCCTTGGCGAGATGCGGCGCCGGCGCGGGTTCGGGCACGGCACCGCCCGGCCGGTAGCAATGGAAGCATTCCGGCAGACGGACGATAGACTCCGTGCACCACGCCTCGGCCCCCGGCGGATCGGCACGATTGTCGGTGATGCGGTAGTCCATGGCCGGCACGCCGCTGGTCTCAGGGTAGCCCAGGTATTCTATCTGCACTGGCGCCGGCTTTTGCGCGCACACCGGCAGGCGGTTTCCCGAGGTATGGCCGCCGAGATTGATCAGGATATCGATCCGGTCGTCGATCAATCGCTGCACGAAAGCGGCGTCCGTCATGCCGCCGGTCTCCACCCAGATATCGGCGGCGGCGCGCATGGAGCGGGTGACGGCGTCGGTGCGCGCCGTATCGGAATAGAGCGCGATCTCAAACCGCCGGCGGTCGTGCTTCTCAAGAATCGCCTCGAAGAAGTAGGCCACGGAATGAGCGCGGAAGTCCGGCGACAAATAGGCGACCCGCAGCTTGCGCTCCGGATCGCGGACATTGGTATGAGGCTTGGCCGTGAGCGGCGCGGCGGTGGCGTAGCGCCGGCCATACTCCTTATGGATGTCGAATATCTCCTGATTGGAGACCCCGTCCGCATAGAGGCTCGCGAAGGCATAGTTGCTATAGAACACCGGCGCCGATTGCGTGCCGACATCGGCGGCCTTGCGCATGGCGGCGCGGGCCGCCGCGATGGAGTGCTGGTCCAGCAGGAGCACGCCCAAGGTGTTGTGCGCCATGGCGTTCTCAGGATCGAGCGCCAGGGCCTTGCGGATCTCGACTTCCGCTTCGCCCAGCCGCTGGTCCTCAAGATAGGCGACGCCGAGGCTATAGCGCGCGAAGCCGTTGTCCGGATTGCGCGCGATCACCCGCTGATACGCGCTGATGGCGTCATTGCCGTCGCCGCGCATATAGTGGGCGACGCCGAGGTTGATCAGGGCCTCGTCGTAGTCGGGCTTCTCCGCCACCGCCCGTGACAGGGCCGCGACCGCCGTGTCGAAGTCGAACATGCGCAACGCCAGGGCGCCGTAATTATTGTTGATCACGGGCGAGCCCGGTTTGAGTTCGCTGGCGCGCTTCATGTGCCGGGCCGCGGACGCCATGTCGATCTGCAGGGCGTACGCCAGACCCAGGTTATTGTGGGCCTCGGCGTGATTGGGCGCGGCGGCGACGGCGGCGGTCAGCATCGCGACCGCTTCTTCCAGGCGCCCGGCCTGGCGCAAAGTGTTGCCGTAAGCGTTCAGTAGATGAACATGGTCGGGATGGGCCTGCACCGCGGCGGCGAGCAGGCTCAGGGCTTCGGATTCCTCTCCCGCGTCGCGCAACGCCACACCGAGGTTGGCCTTCGCATCGACATAGGACGGATCGATCTCTACCGCCCGGCGATAGAGTTCGACCGCTTCCCGCGCGCGCCCCTGGCTGCTGACCACGTTGGCGAGATTGTTGATCGCCACAGCATCCTCCGGCGCCAACGCCAGCGCGCGGCGGTAGCTTTCCTCGGCTTCGGCGAACTGCGCCAATTCCTTGAGGGCGACACCGCGATTGATCCAGGCATCGACGGCCTGGGGCTCCAGGCGCACGGCGGCGTCATAGGCCTTGACCGCGTCGCGGGGCAGGTTCTCCCGCAATAGCGCCGCGCCGAGGGCGTTGTGAGCACGGCCCAGGTCACGGTGAAAAGCCACCGCCATACGCGCCATGGCCAAGGCTTCGGCGCCGCGCCCCATGCGCGTGAGCAGGTGTACCCGCTGGATCAGGGCGTCGGCCTGGCCGGGCACGCGGATCAAAAGAGCGTCCAGCACCGCGAGCGCGTCGGCGGGCCGGTGCAGATCGTTCAGAATTTGCGCGAGGTTGACAGAGAACAGCGCCTCGGCGGGGCGCGCCGCAACCGCCTGCTCGAGATGACCGCGCGCTTCTTCCAGGGCGCCGTCGCGGCGGCAGGCGAGGGCCGCGATATTGCGAGCATCCGCGTCCTCGGGGTGGCGGCGCAGGTGGGTTTCCACGAGCAGCCGGGCCCCCAGGACATCGCCGGCGTCGAGAAAACCGAGGGCGCGGGCGACCAGCGGGGAAGCCTCGATCATGGCGTCAGGCTCGGTTTGAATCCCACGGCAGTCCTTTGAAGCGTCTTTGCGCCTCTCCTCATACACCGTTATATGAAAGGCGTTAAGATCGCGGGTTGAGCGGGGGCTTCTCTTGGTTTTTTACGACGACGCCGGGGCACAGAAGACCATTCGCGCCCGTACCGACTACGCGCTGGTCAACCTGCCCGGGGTCAACCTGCCCGGGGCCAACCAGCCGGGCCGGCGCCCGCTGGAGCTGGATATGCGGCTCGCGGAGCTGACCTCGTTCTTCTCGGTATTCTCGTTTCACATGCCGCTGGTGGCGCTTGCCAACGCGGTATCGGTCGATGCCGCGTTAGCGGCCGGGAACAAGGACTTCTGCCTGATCCAGAATGCGGGCCATGTGTTCTACGGCTATGACCAGCTGTCGTTCGCCCTGCAGGAGGCGCTGGACGGCTGCAGGCTTGTCACCGGGACACTGCGCGCCGACGGCACCCTCGACCCCAACTGCATCCTGGTCAACCGCCGCGCCTGGGAGGCCCTGGGCCGTCCCAGCTTCGCCGCCGGGGCATCGGGTGTGACCCTGCCCGCGGGCCAGGCGGCCCAGCCGTGGAGCGAGGGCATCACCAAGGCCTGCATGACCGTGCGCACCGAGGGCGACATCTTCGCCTGGCTGGCGGCGCTGGACGACGTCACCACCGCGAGCCCTGACCCGGCGATGAATGCCACCCTCGCCTTCCTGCGCAACGCGCCGGACAAGGAAGGCGCACCCAAGAAGATCTTTGTCTTCAACAGCGAGAACGACGCCGACCTGCCGCAATTGCGTTACCGTCCCGGGATCGACTGCGCCTTCATGCTGGCCTCCGGCTTCAAAACCAACCGCATCCTCGAAACCTTGGGCTTCCATTCCGCCACCAAGGTCGTGCACTACGACTACAGCGCGCCCGCCCTCATGCTCCGCCAGGCCATGGTTGAAACCTGGGACGGCCGGGATTTCGCGGCGTTCTTCATGGCCATGCGCCCGCGCGTCGATGCCGCCTTCCCGGCCGGCGTCGGCTACCTGCCGGGCCCCCTGCTGAAAGACACAGCGGCCGTCGAGCGGGAATTCCAGCGCGAAGTATCGAGCGTCTTTACCTCGGAAGCCCAGTGGCTGGCGCATTGGGCGCGCTACCAGGCGCTGTCCCATGTGTATGTGGAGGCCGACGTCATCAGGGACCGCACGGCGGCCAAGGCCATGATCGCGGCCCACGCCCAGGGCAACACCGTTCTGTGGATGAGCGATATGTTCAACTCGCCCAACGCCGTGGGAAAATTCAGCTGGAGCCGCCGGCGCCAGTCATTCGAAGTGATCGCCGATGCGCTCAAGGCGCATAGCGCGTCCGATTTGATTTTGGGTGGGCCTCCCGCCTTGTGGGTCCGCCCGCGTTAGGCGGAAGCGCTTCCGGATGTGGGGGCGGGTGTGGACGACGGCGCAGCGCCGGTTTGCGGCGTCGTACGCAGGCCAGCCGCCAGGTTGCGGTTGATGTTGATCAACACGTCGAGATCGCCCGGGTTCGACGACCGCAGCGCCTTGGTGGTGTGTTTGTCGACAAAGATCGACAGCGACATGACGTTGGCCTTGATCTCGTCGGGCAGATTGTTGTCGGGTTCGGTGAGGTCGGCCTGGATGATGGTCCAGAGCAGGTGATTGAACCGCAGCGCCTTCGAATACTCTTCGATGCTGTCGATCTTTTTCTTGGCATCCTCCAGCATGAGGGCAGCCTTGGTGAAGGCCATGGCCTCCACCTCACGCGGAGTCAGGCTGCGCTTCTGCTGCTGCGCATATGCTCCAACCTTATCTTTTAACATTAGCCAAGGCCTCCGCTTCGAACTTGATCAGCTGCCGGCATAGCTTGAGCGCCCGGTAGTGATCGCCGGCCAGGATATGCTGGGACATCTCAACCATGAGGTCCACGGCACTGGCGTCAACGGGTATTAAGATCATTTCCCGCATTAAAACGAAGTAAA
>CANJOI010000243.1 GCA_947475365.1 Fidelibacterota bacterium
CCTGGACGAGCGGCCGATGCTGCGTTCGCTGCTTCTGCACCTCGACGCCTGGATCACCCTGAAGCAGGAACCGCCGGCGTCGAGCTATCCCCAGATCGCCGACGGCAGCCTGGGAAAACTCAGCCAGTATGTGGAGACGTTCCCGAAAATTCCCGGGATGCGCACACCGAGCCGGTTCCTGGAACCGCCGCGTCTCGATTTCGGACCGCGTTTCGCCGATGGCATCCTGGATATCGTGCCGCCCAAGATCGGCAAGACCTACACCGCCCTGGTGCCGCTGCCCGATAAGGACGGCCTGGATAAGGGCGGCGTGCGCCTGCCGGACCTGGCGGCGCCCTTGGGCACCTACACCGGCTGGAACCTGCTCAACGCCGCCACCGGCACACCCGACCGCCTCGCGCGTTTCGACGGCAGCTTCGTGCCCTTCGCCCGCAACGAGAATGAGCGCCTCGCGGCCAACGACCCGCGCCCGTCGATCACGGAGCGCTACGCCACGCGTGATGCTTATCGCCAAGCCTATGCGGGCGCCGCGCTCGACCTCGCGGAGAAGGGCATGATCCTGGGCTCGGAAGTAGACCAAATGGTCGAGAAAGCCGGCGCCTTCTATGACCGCCTGATGGCGCGCAAGGTCACGCCGGAATCCTGCGGCTACCTGTTCGCGGGCGGTTAGGCCTTACAGCGTTTCCTGGAACCGCACCGGCGCGCCGATCGGTTTGTCCAGCAGCGCGTCGTCATGCATGACGATATGGCCGCGCACGATGGTGGCCTTGGGCCAGCCGGTCACGTCCATCCCATCGAAGGCGGTCCAGCCCGCGCGGCTGGCGATCCAGGCGTTGGTGATGGTGCGCCTAGCCTTCAGATCCACGAGCGTGAAGTCGGCGTCATAGCCCCGGGCGATGCGGCCCTTGCCGGCGATACCGAAAATCCGCGCCGGTCCGGCGCTGGTGAGGTCCACCAGGCGGGTCAGCGATAGACGGCCCTGGGCCATGTGGTCGAGCAATAGGGGCAGCAGCGTCTGCACACCTGTCAAACCCGACGGGCTGCGGGGATAAGGCCGTGCTTTCTCCTCACGGGTGTGCGGCGCGTGGTCGGAGCCGACGCAGTCCACGATCCCCGCGTCGATGGCTGCCCACAACGCATCGCGGTGGCGCGCCTCACGGATGGGAGGGTTCATCTGCGCGAAGGTCCCGAGACGCTGATAACACTCGGGCGCCGCCAGAGTCAGGTGCTGCGGCAGCACTTCCACCGTCGCAATATCGCGATGCTGGGCGAGAATTTCCATTTCCTCGGCCGTGGTGACATGCAGCACATGCACACGGCGATGATTTTGCCGCGCGAGACGCAAGAGACGCTCGGTCGAGCGCACCGCCGTCTCCACGTCGCGCCATTTGGGATGCATGGAGACATCGGCGCCGTCCTTCACCAGGCCGGCGCGTTCCTGCAGGCGCATGTCGTCCTCGCTATGGACGGTCACGCGGCGCGAGCCGGACGCCAGCACGCGGCCCACGTTCTCGTCGTCGGACACCAGCAAAGAGCCGGTCGAGGAGCCCATGAACATTTTGACCCCGCAAACGCCGGGCAGCCGCTCCAACCGGCCCAGTTCGGCGGCGTTCTCCGGCGAGGCCCCAACATAGAAAGCGTGATCGGTCCAGGCGCGGCCCTTGGCGCGCGCCAGCTTGTCGGCGATGGCGGCTTCGGTGGTGGTGGCGGGATCGGTGTTGGGCATCTCGAACACCGCGGTGACCCCGCCGAGCGCCGCGCCGCGGGTGCCGGTTTCCAGATCTTCTTTGTGGACCGGGCCAGGCTCGCGGAAATGCACCTGTTCGTCGATCACGCCCGGCAGGACGGTGAGACCGGCCGCGTCGAACCGCGCGGCGGCGCTGGCGCCCGCGAGATTGCCGATGGCCACGGTTTTACCATCACGCACCCCGATATCTGTCGCGACCGGACCGCCCGGCGTGAAGACACTGCCGCCATGGATGACAAGATCGAACGACGCAGTCACATCAACCTCACTTCGCAGCCCTTATTTCGTTGAGAGCGTGGCAAACACATCGCCCGCCGGCCTCAGGCCCAGGATATGGCGGCGATGCCACAAAGCATAGAACAACAGCATCCACGCGCTGTGTCCGCCTTTGCCGCCCGGCGCGAGACCCGCGAACAGCCGTTCCACCGCTTCCGCGTGACAGAGTTCCGCGACGCCCGGCGCGCGCGACACCAGCGGCGCCAGCCGCCGGCCTTCGGCGGCAATCCATTCGCCCACCGGAACGGTGAACCCGCGCTTGGGCAGGAAGGCGTTGGCGGCGCGGAAATTTTCCGAGAGCCACCGGCGCACAATCCATTTGCCGTGTCCGCGCACCCGCTGCCGGTCCGGCAATGAGAACGCGAAGGCCGCGACCGCCGGATCAAGGAACGGCACCCGGCCTTCCAGCCCGTGCGCCATCAGACAGCGGTCCAGCTTGGTCAACAGATCGTCCGGCAGCCAGCAGGCGATGTCCACCGCTTGCACCGCGCTGAGGCCAGTGAAGCCGCGGAGCGCCGTGTCGTGTTCAGCGGCGGCGATAGACCGGCGCCAGTCATGGAGCGGCGCGCGAAGACCGTCAAAGGCGAAAAGCGGCCGCCGCCACGGCCGCTTGGGAAACAGCCTGCGCACGGCGGCGCGGTAGCGGCCGTAGCCGGCGAACAACTCGTCTCCGCCTTCGCCGGTCAGCACCACCTTCACATCGCGCGTGGCCTGTTTCGCCAGCAGATAGGTGGGCACGATGGCGTAATCGGCCACCGGGTCATCGACCGCCTCCGCGATGGCCGGAAGCGCCGCCCAGAAATCCGCCGCCCCGACATCCACTTCCACATGGATCGCGCCCACGGCCATGGCGGCGGCGCGCGCCGCCGCGCGTTCGTCGTGGGCCGCCGTGCCCGGGAACGCGGCGGTGAAGGCCAGAACCTGCTTGCCGCTCGCCTTCGCCATGGCCGCCAGCACCGAACAACTATCAATCCCGCCCGACAAAAACATGCCGAACGGCACATCGGACCGCTGGTGCGCGAGAACGGAGTCTTCCCAGACCGTCCCGAAGGCGGCCACGGCGGCGTCATCGTCGCGCGGCACCACCGCCACCGGGCTCACCGCGGGAATACGCCGGCGTTCCGTGATTTTGCCGCCTTCGATGACCAGGGTCTCGCCGGGCAACACGCGCAGGATGCCGGCGAACGGCGTCTCGGCGCCGGCGGAGAACTGTGTGCCCAGGACCTCGTTCCGCGCGGAAGCATTCACCACGGGCGCGACCAGTCCGGCGGCGATCAGCGCCTGGGCCTCGGAGGCGAAGCAAAACCCCGCGGGTGTTTCCGCGTAGTACAGCGGCTTGATGCCGAACGGATCGCGCGCCAGCACCAACCGGCGCGCGGCCGGGTCGTGAATCGCAATGGCATACATGCCCCGCAGGCCACCGGCGAACCCAATGCCGTCGCGGCGATAGAGCTGCAGCGCGCTTTCGCAATCGGAGTGGGTTTTAAAGTGCGCCGCCAGCGAACGCCGCAGGGCCAAATCATTATAGATCTCGGCGTTGGCGATGAGCGCCACGCCGTCATCGCTCACCAGCGGCTGCGCGCCATGCGCGAGGTCGATGATCGAGAGCCGGGTATGGACAAGATGCACGCCGTCCATGGCGTAACGACCCTGTCCGTCAGGGCCGCGATGTGCGAGCGCCCCGGCCAGCGCGGAGAGGGCGGCCGGAGCGGCCTCGCGGCCGTCGCGCGTCATGATCCCGGCGATGCCGCACATATCGGATCAGGAGGCCGCGAGCGTGGGGCTCGCCGCGAGGCTGTTGAAGTAAGCGAGGTATTCGGGCGCGATCTTGGCGTAGGTGAACGACGCGGCGTAAGCGGCGCGTCCGGCTTCACCCAGCTTGGTGGCCAGCGCCTTGTCCTGACAGAGCCACTTGATGGCCTCCGCCGTGCTGACGGCGTCGCCCACCGGCACCAGCATGCCATTCTCCTGATGGCGCACGAGGAGCCCGGGCCCAAGGCTGTCGGCGGCGATCACCGGCGCCCCCATGGACCACGCCTCCACCACCGCATCGGCGACGTCTTCCTTGCGGCCGGTCGAGACAAACACATCGGCGGCGGCCAGGAACGGCGCCACGTCATCCTGCCAGCCCATAAACCGCACGCGCGGCTTCACGCCTTTCTCATGCGCGAGTTGCTCCAGCGCCGCGCGATCGGCGCCGTCGCCGAGAATCCAGAGGTAGTAGCCCGAAAGCCGCGACACCGCCTCCAACAGCACATCAAGGCCCGCGCCCACCGTGAGGCGCAAGGACGTCACGATCAGCTTCGCCGTGGGCGGCGTGTAGTAGGTTTTGCGCGACACCGGCGTCACCGGCGCGTCGTCGCGGCGCGGAAGATGCGGCAACACTTTGATGCGTTCGGCCGGCCACCCGCCACTGGCGGCCGCGTCGGCGCGGGCTTGCGCCGGCGTGAACAAACGGTCGCAGTGTAGGAACGCCGTGCGGTCTGCTTCAAACCCCAGGCGGCCCACGTGCGTGAACGGTCCCTTCTCCACCATCGGCGCCACATCGGGGGTCCAGGAGACCACAACGTCCGGCGCGAACTTGCGGATGGCCGTGTTGATGCGCCGCCGGTCCATGAACCCGAACCGGCCCGGGAACTCCATTTCGATAGGGATCGCGCCGATGGCGGCCAGGCGCTGGGCCCGCACCGGCTCGGCGCGCATCATCACCCGCTGCCCGGCGCCGTCCTTCTCGAGGAGCGCCGCCAGCCTTTCGACCTGACGCTCGACACCGCCATACGGCGCGCCCGACAGGAGGTGGAAGACTTTCACGATAAGGCCCCGAAACTTTGGCGATGCCTCAATCTAAAGGAGGCTTGCGCCCAAGGCTAGCCGAGCGCGGCCAATACCGCGTTTTCCGGCAAATGCGCGATCACGCCGTCGGGCGCCCGCAAGGTGCGGGCCGCCGGGCCCCAGGGCGCATAGCGCACCGGGTCGGTGGGGCCGAACAGGGATAGCACTGGGACTCCGGCCGCGGCCGCGAGGTGGGCCAGCCCGGAGTCATTCCCCAGGAAACGCCGGCAGCGCGCCAGCGCCGCATGGACCGCCAGCAGATCGGGCTCATGAAAAATCCGCAGCGGGGTTTGTGACAATTGCGCGATCAGCGGTTCCACTTGCGCCTCGTCGGCGGGCGCCCCGAACAGCGCCACGCGCCAGCCGGCGCAGACTCCGCCGGCCGCAGTGGCGGCATTGATGACGCGCGCGAAATGCTCCGGGGCCCACGTCTTGGCGCGCGTCGCCGCCACGGGCGATACCGCCAGCACCGGCGCACCGTCGGGGATCAGGCCGCGCGCGGCTTCATGATGGGCGGATGTGCTGTAAAGGAACGGCGCGGCGGGCTCTCGCAGGCTCAGCACCGACGACAGATAGCACACGCGGTGAACGGTA
>CANJOI010000244.1 GCA_947475365.1 Fidelibacterota bacterium
ATATCGGCGAAGCGCCTCGGCGCCTATGTCATCGCCTGCGACGCCTATGCCAAGGCGCCCGCCATGCAGGTGGCGGACGAGGCCGAAGTGTTCTCCATGCTGGACGCGGGCGCGCTGTCGGCGGCCATCGACAAGCACAAGCCTGACTTCATCGTGCCCGAGGTGGAGGCGATCCGCACCGAGGTGCTGAAGGATTACGAGGACAAGGGCCAGAACGTGGTGCCCTCGGCGCGCGCGACCTTGATGACCATGAACCGGGACCGCATCCGGGAAGTGGCCGCCAAGGAACTGGGCCTGCCCACCTCCAAATACCTCTACGCCGAAACCCTGGACGAGATGCGCGCGGCGGTGAAGGACGTGGGTATCCCCTGCGTGGTCAAACCGGTCATGTCGTCCTCCGGCAAGGGCCAGAGCACGGTCAAGAGCGCGGACAAGGTGGACGCCGCCTGGGACTACGCCGTGGCCGGCATGCGCGGCGACCGCAAGCGTGTGATCGTCGAGGCCTTCGTGGCCTTCGACTACGAGATCACCCTGCTCACGGTGCGGACGCGCGAAGGCGTGGTGTTCTGCGACCCCATCGGCCACCGGCAGGAACGCGGTGACTATCAGGAGTCGTGGCAGCCCACCGCCATGTCCGCAAAGGCGCTGGAGTCCGCCAAGCAGCAGGCCAAGGCGGTGGTGGATAACCTCGGCGGCTACGGCCTGTTCGGGGTCGAGTTCTTCGTGAAGGGCGAGGACGTGATCTTCTCCGAGCTGTCGCCGCGCCCGCACGACACCGGCATGGTCACGTTGATTTCCCAGAACCTGACCGAGTTCGATTTGCATGCCCGCGCCATCCTGGGCCTGCCGATCCCCGCCATCACCCAGCACGGCGCGGCGGCCTCGGCCGTGGTCCTCGCCGACCGCGAGGCCACGGATTTCCGGATCACCGGGCTGAAAGAGGCGCTGACGCCCTCACAGCCGGGCGTCGAGCTGGATGTGCGCGTGTTCTCCAAGCCCACCACGCGCCCCTATCGCCGCATGGCCGTGGCGCTGGCCCTGGTGCGGAACGGCGACACCGACCTCGCGCGCCTCCTCGCCAAGCACGCCGCCGACAAAGTGAAGATTGAGTACAAGTAGGGAGAGCTAGCCATGACCATCGAACGCTTTCTCGAAGGCCCCGGCGTGCGCCGCCCCCATTTCGGCGGCCGTGATGTGTATGCCCCCGCGGTCGCGTCCCGCCGCCCCAAGATGATTTTCATCGCCGGCCAGCTCGCCAGCGACCAGGACGGCAACGTGGTCGGCAAAGGCGACATGCGCGCCCAGATGCGCCAGGTGGGCGAGAACATCAAGGCCGCCCTGGCCCTGGCGGGCGCCACGATGGACGACATCGTGCAGACCTCAACCTTCGTCACCGACTGGGACAAATTCCGCGCGTGCCTGGACGTGCGCCACGACTATATCGGCAAGGTGCTGCCCACCAGCACCACCGTGCAAGTGAGCGGCCTCGCGCACCCCGACTACATGATCGAGATCAGCGTGATTGCGATGGTTGAGTAACCAAAGGGAGACCTCTCATGGAAGACGCCGTTTCAAAGCTGTTGTCCGAGTTCGAAGGCGGCAAGCTCTCGCGCCGTCAGTTGGTGTCCGGGTTGACGCTCACGGCGGGGGCCGCTGCGGCAGTGGCCGCACCTGCGGAGGCGGCGGCGCAAAGCGCTTCGCCCATCAGCCGCAAGACCGCGGTGCCGGGGCTGCAGGCGCCTAATGCGCCGGGGAAATCCATGTACGCCCATGTGGTTTCCACCACCCGGCGCAAGACCATTCATGTGGCGGGGCAGCTGGCGCGCGATGCGGCCGGGAAGAACATCGGCGTGGGCGACGGCAAGGCGCAGATGCGCCAGGTGTGCGAGAACCTGAAGGCGGCGCTGGCGGCCGAGGGCGCGACCATGGCCGATGTGGTGTCAATCACCGCCTATATCACCAGCTGGGAGAAGTTCCGCGAGGCCGCCGATGTGCGCGCGGAGTACTTCGGCGCCAATCTGCCCACGGCGACCGCTGTACAAGTGGTGGCGCTGGCCTTCCCGGAGGCGCTGTTTGAAATCAACGCCATCGCCATGGTGGATGCTTAGAGCGAGAACTTTGAGGGCCGGTAGGTAAAGACCCCCTCACCCCAACCCTCTCCCCGCTGGGGAGAGGGAGGCAGGCAAATATCCGGCTGCTGTAAGCCTGTTGTCAGGCGCCGGTCTTCCGCGCGAGGATGGACACCGGCGCCCGATGCGGGGAGGGCGTTGGGGCGTCTCTTTTCAACAAAAGGAGATCGCACCAATGGAGCAGGTTGTTTCCAAGTTTTTGTCGGCGCTTTCGCGGCGGCGGCTGTTTTCCGGGCTGAGCCTCACGGCGGCGGCCGTCGCGGCCACGGGCGCCGCGGCGCCTGCGCAGGCGGCGGCCAGCGCGACGCCGATCGTGCGCAAGAACGCGATCCCCGGCCTCGCGGCGCCCGGCACGGCCGCCAAGCCGTCCTATTCCCATGTGGTCTCCACCACCCGCAAGAAGATGATTTTCGTCGCCGGTCAGTTGGCGCGCGACAAGGATGGCAAAGCCGTGGGCGTGAATGACCCCAAGGCGCAACTGCGCCAGGTGTTCGAGAACATCAAACTGGCCCTGGCGGCGGAAGGCGCCACCTTCGCCGACATCACGCAGACTCAGACGTTTGTCACCAGCTGGGACAAATTCCGCGAGGCCTCGGACGTGCGCTACGAGTACCTCGGCCCCAACCTGCCCACATCCACCACCATCGAGATATCGAAGCTGGCCTTCCCGGAGGCCCTGTTCGAGATCAACTGCATCGCCATGGTCGACGCCTAAGAGATGGTTGGAGTGCGGAGCGTCACGCTCCGCACTCAAGCAACTCGTCGGTGGACATCATGGTCGAGATCACCTCGGCGCCGTCCTTGCGGATCACCAGGATGTCCTGGATATGCCAGTGGTTCACATGGGGCTCCATGGCGATCACCATGCCTTCTTCCAGCACGCGCGGGTTGCCGCGCGCGATGATCGGTTCCTGCTGATGCCACCAGGCGCCGACGCCGTGGCCGGCGATGATCGGCTTGTAGGGTAAACCCGCCTTGCCGAAGATCTCGGTCACATAGGCGCAGACCTCGCCCGCCGTGCGGCCCGGGCGCAGGTAGTCGCAGGACGCGCGGTAGAGATCGCGGATGATGCGGTATTCGGCCTTCTGCGCCTCGGTCGCCTTGCCGACCACGGCGCAGCGCGATTGGTGGCCGGGGTAGCCTTTGTAATAGGCCACATAGTCGGTGCGGATGGCGTCGCCGGCGGCAAAGGCGAAATCGCTCTCGCCGGCATAGGCGATGGTGTTGCGGCTGGAATTGAGGATGCCGTGCACAAACTCGCACCCGCCCGCGAGGCAGTCGTTGACGATGATGCCGTGCAGGTCGCGCTCGCGGATGCCGGGGCGCACCAGCGGCAGGCATTTCATGAAAGCGCCGTCGAGGATATCGGCGCCCTGTTGCAGCAGGTCGATTTCCCCCTCGGTCTTCACCATGCGCACGTCGTCCATCATGGCCGCGCTGTCCAGCATCGTCATGCGCGGCGAGTTGCGCGCGATGGTCTCCCAGTCGGCGGCGCTGATGTAGTTCTTCTCAAAGCCCACGCGCGCGTTCGCGAGGCCCATGTCGGCCAGGGTCCTGGCCAGTTGTTCGGCCGGGTTGTCGATATAGGCCTGGTAGACGTCGAATTTCTCGATCCAGGAATCGCGCCGCGACAGGCCTTCGGCGATGGCGTTCAGCACCATGCGCGGCTCGCCCTGGCGCGGCCAGATCACAAAAATGGGCCGGGGCGAGTCCGTGAGGTCCACATGCCGGGCCAGCGTGCCGGGATAGGCGAAGCCGGAGAGATAGCAGAGGTTGATGCCGGCGCGCGCCACGACCGCGTCCATTTTGAAGGCGTCCATTTTCGCCTCCAGTCGGGCGACGTTCACCAGTTCGCGGTAGCGGGGCTTCATGCTGTTTCTCCCTGTGTTTCGCCGGGTCCCACCATATTGAGGAACCGCTGTGTGCGGGGCTCGCGCGGATTGTCCAAGACCTCGGACGGGGAACCTTGTTCGATCACGCGGCCTTCGTCCATGAAGATCACGCGATCGGCCACCTGCCGCGCGAAGCGCAGTTCGTGTGTGACCACGATCATGGTCATGCCGGCCTCGGCCAGGTCGCGGATCGCCTTGAGCACGTCGCTCACCAGTTCCGGGTCCAAGGCCGAGGTGGGCTCGTCAAACAACATCAGCCGGGGTCCGACCGCCAGCGCGCGGGCGATGGCCACGCGCTGCTGCTGCCCGCCGGACAGGCGATGGGGCAGGTGGCCCGCGTGATGGGCGAGGCCCACGGCGGCCAGTAAATCCGCCGCCCGGGCGCGCGCCGTGGCCGGGTCTTCGCCGTACACCCGCACGGGCGCCTCGGCGATATTGTCCAGCGCGTTCAGGTGATCGAACAGGTTGAAGCTCTGGAACACCATGCCGATGCGCGCCTGTGCCCGCGCGCGCCAAACGTCGCGCTGCGGGACAACACCGCCGCCGCGTTTTTCATAACCGACATAAGCGCCGCCGACGGTGATCTCGCCGCCGTCCAGGGTTTCCAGGTGGTTGATCAGGCGGAGGAGCGTGCTTTTGCCGGAACCGCTCGGGCCCATGACCACAACCACTTCGCCGCGGGCGACGGTGAGATCGACGCCGCGCAGCACCTCGCGCCCGCCGTAGGCCTTGCGCACATCCGTGCAACGTACGAAGGCGCTATCATCTCCCGCCTGTGTGGATGCGATGCAGGACGCCCGGGTGGGGGGCGGGGATGAAACGCGCGGCGCCGGCGTCTCGCGGTGGCGCGTTTCCGGATTGAAGCGTTTCTCGAGGAAGCTCTGCAGCGCCGCCACCGCGCTGGTCAGGGCCAGGTAGAGCAGACCGGCGGCGGCGAACACGGTGAAGAATTTAAAGTTCTGTCCCACGATCTGCTGGGCGCGGAAGGTGAGTTCGTTGACGAAGATCACCGAGGCGATGGAGGTGCCCTTGATCAGGCTGATGAACTCGTTGGAAAGCCCCGGCAGGATCGCGCGCATGGCTTGGGGCAGCACGATGCGCCGCAGCGTGAGGCGGGGCGCCATGCCGAGCGCGGCGGCAGCGAGGCTCTGGTTGCGGTTCACCGACAGGATGCCGCCCCGGATGATCTCGGCGCTATAGGCGGCCTGGTTGAGCGCGAAGCCGAGGACGGCGGTGGTGAAACTGTCCAGCCGGATGCCGAGCGGCGGCAGCGCGTCGTAGATCAGCACCAGCTGCAACAACACCGGCGTGCCGCGCATGAACCAGATATAGCCGCCCGCCAGCCAGCGCAGCGGCGCCAGCGGCGAGAGCCGCGCGAGCGCGAGCAGGAG
>CANJOI010000245.1 GCA_947475365.1 Fidelibacterota bacterium
GGCGGGGCCAAGAACCCCTTATCGGGCGGGCCTAGTGGTGTGGCACGGGTCCTGCAGTGCTGGTTAAACATCAGGCATCCCCCAAGCTCGTCCTTGGTAGAATAATATTCTACAGGGTGCGGATTTTTGCGGGTCCTGGGGGAAGAAAATTGCCATTTAACCCGGATTGACAGAGTTATTTACTCCATGACCCAGACGGAACACGCCCTTCAGGCCGGCGACAAGGTTGTCACCTTCGACAACCCCAATGCCTATGCCCGCACCATCCGCGCCACGGCACTGGTGTTCGAGGACCCGGCGTCGCAGGCGCTACAAGAGCGCATGGCCCGCGTCTCCCAGAGCGACGCCACGGTCCTGGTGATAGGCGAGACCGGCACCGGCAAGGAATTGGTGGCGCGGCAGCTGCACCGCTTGAGCGCGCGGCGCGACAAGCCGTTCATCGCGGTCAATTGCGCGGCGTTGCCGGAGAACCTGGTGGAGAGCGAGTTGTTCGGCCACGAACGCGGCGCCTTCACCGGCGCGGTCGGCCAGCGCAAAGGCTGGTTCGAGGCCGCCAACGGCGGCACGCTGTTCCTGGACGAGGTCGGCGACCTGCCGCTCGCCACCCAGGTGAAGATCCTGCGTGCGCTGCAGGAGCGCGAAATCAACCGGGTCGGCAGCCGTACGGCGATTCCGGTGGACGTGCGTTTCGTCGCCGCCACCAACGTCAATCTCGAGGACGCGGTGCGCGCGGGGCGCTTCCGCGAGGATTTGTACTACCGGCTCAACGTCGCCAAGCTTGACCTCCCGCCGCTGCGGGTGCGCCGCGGCGACATCCTGCCGCTGGCGGACTACTTCCTGCGCCTGTACCAGGATCGACTGGGCCTGACGCCCGCGGTTCTGTCCAACGAAGCGCGCGCGGCGCTCCTGGCCTACCCCTGGCCGGGCAATATCCGCGAGTTGGAGAACGTGGTGCACCACGCGCTGCTGGTGATGCGCAATAACATCATCCAGACGCGGGACCTCAACTTCGCGGGCTACCGTCTGTTCGCCGAGCCGCAGGGCGCGGCGCCGCCGCTGGTTGCCCCGGCCGCGAATGCCAATGACCAAAACGGACTGATATCCGCGCTCAAGGCCGTGTTCGCCCGCGGGGGAGAATCGCTTTATGCCGAGATCGAGAAGACCGTGATCCAGACCGCCTTCGCGGCGGCCGGCGAGAACCAAGTGCATGCGGCCAAGTTGCTGGGCGTCAGCCGCAACATCCTGCGCCATCGCATGAAGATTTACGGACTCCTGTGATGGCCCAGATGCAGACTCTGCCCGCCCGCCAGCACGCCGCCGCCGCGAACGGCGCGGAAACAGCGGCCGAGGTTCTGGCACGCCTCTTGCGACGCGATCCGGCGAACAGCAACGCGGGAGTTCCTGTCATGCCGGAGACCTCTTACGTCGATCACCACCTGTCAGTGCCGGTGGTTTTTGCGCTGGCGCCCACCGTTCTTATTGTTCCCGGCCTGAACGGCTCGGGCCCCGACCATTGGCAATCCGCCTGGGAACGCGAGCGCGGCGATTGCCGGCGCGCCGACCTGGGCGAATGGCATGATCCGGAACCCGCGCGCTGGGTCGCGCGCCTGGATGCTGCTGTGCGCGCCATCAGCGGGCCGGTCGTGCTGGCGGCGCACAGTCTCGGCTGCATCGCCACGGCGCTGTGGGCCAAGAACCGCCCGGCCGATGACCATGTCGTCGGGGCGTTGCTGGTGGCGCCGTGCGATCCCGAAGCGGCCAATGCCTGCGAACACCTGCGGCGGTTCGCGCCCACGCCGCGAACGCGCCTGCCGTTTCCGAGCACCGTGATCGCCAGCACCAATGATCCTTACGCCACCGCCGCCCGGTCGGGTGAACTCGCGCATGACTGGGGCGCCGATTTCATCAATGCCGGCGCGCTCGGCCATATCAACGCCCGCTCGGGCCTTGGGGCCTGGACGGACGGCCAAAGAGTCCTACATAAATTCCTGCAACCGCGGTCTAGGAGCGCGCCATGAAAATTCGGGCCCTAAAGATTCAGCACGTGATTCTCGCGGGTTTGATCGGCTTAGCGCCCGCCGCCTATGCGGCGCCGCAAGCGCCCAAAACCGACGCGGTGAAACTTCAAGCGCCGCTGCCGCTCCCCTATGACGAGGCTGGCGACGCCAAAGCCGCCGTCGCCGCGGCCATCGCCAAGGCCAAAGCCTCGGGCAAACATCTGCTGATCGACTTCGGGGGAAATTGGTGCCCCGACTGCCGCGTGTTCTCGGCCGTGCTGGAACTGCCCGACGTGGCGCCCGCCATCAAACGCGATTTTGAATTCGTTTCGGTCGATGTGGGCCGCTTCAACAAGAACCTGGATATCGCCGCCACCTACGGCGTAACCATCAAGGCGGCGCCGACGGTGATCATCCTCGACCCATCGGGCAAGTTCGTGAACGCCGGCAATCCCACCGCGCTCTCCAACGCCCGCGCCATGACGCCGCAGGCGATTGTGGACACCGTCTATGGCTGGGTCGGCGCACGCTAGCTGTTGGCCAGCCAGCAGCTGTTGATAAGACAACAGTTGCCGCTGTTGGGTTAGCAACACACGGGCCAAAAAGGCCTCAAAAAGCCCGAACCTGTCTCTGGCACGCCCCGTGCACTGCTCAAGGGAGAGGATTTGTGGACGCGAAGCCGCTGTCAGCGGACGAGGGGTCAAGAGCATGAAGTGCATTCCAGCCATCGATCAGCGATACGTGGCGCACGGGCTTGCGCTCGCGGCGCTCACGTTCCTCGCGCTCATCATTTTGGGCGCCGGATTTCCCGCCCATGCGGCGGAGCGCACGCTGCTGAACGTGTCTTACGATCCGACCCGCGAACTCTATCAGGACTACAACGCCGATTTCGCCAAATACTGGAAGGCCAAGACCGGCGATACCGTGACCATTCAGCAGTCCCACGGCGGCTCCGGCGGCCAGGCGCGCGCGGTGATCGACGGCCTCAAGGCCGACGTCGTGACGCTTGCGCTGGCTTACGACATCGACAACATCGCCGATCGCACCAAGGGTATCCCGCAGGATTGGCAGAAGCGCCTCGAACACAACAGCACGCCCTACACCTCGACGATTGTCTTGATCGTGCGCAAGGGCAACCCCAATGCGATCAAGGATTGGAACGATCTCGCGAAGCCGGGCGTCCAGGTCATTACCCCCAATCCGAAAACCGGCGGTGGCGCGCGCTGGAACTACCTGGCCGCCTGGGGCTATGGGCTAAAGACGCTCGGCAGCCCCGCCAAGGCGCGGGAGTTCGTGAGCGCGGTTTACAAGAACGCGCCGGTCCTGGACTCAGGCGCGCGCGGATCGACCGTCACCTTCACCCAGCGCGGCATCGGCGATGTGGCGATCTCCTGGGAGAACGAGGCGTTCCTGGTGCTCAAGGAATTCCCCGGCCAGTATGAAATCGTCACGCCGTCCATCAGCATTCTCGCTGAACCGCCGGTGAGCATTGTGGACAAGAACGTGGACGCCAAGGGCACGCGGGCTCTGGCGGAAGAATACCTCAAGCACCTGTATTCGCCGGAAGCGCAGCGCATCATCGCCAAGCACTTCTACCGCCCGCGCGATGAGAGCGCGGTGGCGGCGGCCGGCGTCACCTTCGCCAAAGTCGAATTGTTCACCGTCGACGATGTGTTCGGCGGGTGGCGCAAAGCCCAGGCCGAGCATTTCAACGACGGCGGCGTGTTCGACCAGATCTACCAGCCGTGACGGCGCCTTAGCCTCACCCCCACGTTCATTTCAGGATACACCCATGACTAAGCACCGCTCGAACTTTGCCTATCGCCTGCTGGGGTCCGTCGCGCTGACGGCGCTTGCGTCCGGCGCGTGGGCTGACGATGCCGCCGTCCAAACCGCCGCCGCCGAAGCGCAAACGGCGGCATCTCAGGCCGCCGCCGCACCGCGCGGGGCCGTGATCGAGGAAATCGTCGTCACCGCCCGCCGGCGTGAAGAAAATGTGCAAGAGGTTCCTGTGGCCATCTCGGTGGTCGGCGGCGATGTGCTGGACACCCAAGGGGTCTACAACGTCAACCGGTTGACGCAGTTGCAGCCGAGCTTGCAGTTCTACTCGACCAACCCGCGCAACACCTTCGTCAATATCCGCGGTCTCGGCGCGCCGTTCGGCCTCACCAACGACGGCTTTGAGCAGGGTGTCGGCATCTATGTCGATCAGGTCTATTACAATCGCATCGCCTCCGCGACGCTCGACTTCGTCGATGTGCAGCAGGTGGAAACACTGCGCGGGCCGCAGGGCACGCTTTACGGCAAGAACACCACCGCCGGCGCCATCAACATCACGACCCGCCCGCCCAGCTTCGACTTTGAAGGCAAGGCGGAGGTGTCGTTGGGCAACTATGGCTTCAAGCAGGGCAAGGCCTCGATCTCCGGCCCGTTGAGCGACAAGGTCGCGGCCCGCCTGAGCGTCACCAACACCGACCGCCGCGGCACAATCTACGACGTCACGACCAATCAATATTTGAACGGTCAGGACAACCTGGGCATTCGTTCGTCGGTCCTGATCGAAGCGAGTGACGACATCAAGATCACCCTGTCGGCGGACTACAATCTTCAGGACCCCATCTGCTGCGCCCAGATTTACGCGCTGGTCGGCACAACCCAGCGTGCCTTGAACCGCCAGTACGGCGCCCTCACCGCGCGCTTTCCAGGCTACAAAGTTCCCAGCACCAATCCGTTTGATCGCCTGACCGACCTCGACGCCGCGCTGGCCGCGCGCAATGAGATCGGCGGCGCGTCGGCGCTGGTGGAATGGGATCTCGGACCCGGCACGCTGACCTCCATCAGCTCCTGGCGGTATTGGGATTGGGGCCCGAAGAACGACCGCGATTTCACCGGTCTGTCGGTCTACACAAAGGTCAACAATCCCACCAAGCAGGAGCAGGTTTCTCAGGAATTCCGCTACAACTATGAGGCCGAGCAGTTCAATTTCGTGGTGGGCGCGTTCGGCTTCTACCAGAAGATCCGCACCAGGGGCGTCCAGGAATCCGGCCCGGCGGCGAGCGCCTGGCTGCTCGCCCCTACCAGCGCGTTGTCGAACAATCCGGCGGTGCTCAATGGGCTGCTGGCCCAGAACGATATCCGGTTGGACAACAACAGCTTCGCGACCTTCGGCAAGCTGAACTGGGACGTGACCGATAGGCTGACCATCTCGCCGGGCCTGCGCCTCAACTACGACACCAAGAAGGGCCTCTATAACTCGGTCGTCACCGGCACCGCGTCGAACGGCACGCGCCAGATCGTCAGCAGCGATCCCACCAGCCCGTCCTACACCGACCCATGGACCGCGGCGCAGCGCGGCGTGCAGGCGTCGCAGTACTTCAAGGTTCCCTACGAC
>CANJOI010000246.1 GCA_947475365.1 Fidelibacterota bacterium
GATGAAGGCGCTGCTGGACATCAATAAAGCCCAGGCCACGCCGGCCGAGATCATGAATGCTATTTTGAAAGCGAAAGCCGACCTGCTGTTCTTCGGCGGCATCGGCACTTACGTCAAAAGCAGCCGTGAAAGCCACCTGGACGCCGCCGACCGGGCCAACGACGCCATCCGCATCAATGGCGGCGAAGTGCGCGCCAAGGTCATCGGCGAAGGCGCCAACCTGGGCATGACCCAACACGGGCGCATCGAAGCGGCGCTGGCGGGCGTGCGCCTCAACACCGACGCTATCGACAATTCCGCCGGCGTCGATTGTTCGGACCATGAGGTCAATATCAAGATCCTGCTGAACGCCCAGGTGAAGGCCGGCAAGCTGACCATGGCCGCGCGCAACAAGCTGCTGGCCGAAATGACCGATGAGGTTGGCCACCTGGTCCTGCGGGACAATTATCAGCAGACCCAGACCCTCAGCATGCTGCAGTACCGGGCGCCGCAGCTGATCGACGCCCAGCAGCGCATGATGAAGGTGCTGGAGCGCGACGGCCTGCTCAACCGCAAGATTGAATACCTGCCGGCCGACGAAGAGATTCTCGAGCGCGTGAAGGCTGGCCTGGGATTGACCCGGCCCGAACTGGCGGTGCTGTTGCCCTACGGCAAGATGTGGCTGTTCGACAAGCTGCTCAACAGCGATCTGCCCGACGACCCCCTCACCGAAGAGGACTTGTTCAACTATTTCCCGACGCCGCTGCGCAAGAAATACGCGGCCGGCATCGAGAAACACAAACTGCGCCGCGAGATCATCGCCACCGTCATCACCAACAGCTTCATCAACCGCGTCGGGCCTTCGTTCCTGACCACGCTGATGGAGCGCACCGGGCTCGGCCCGGTGGACGTCGCGCGGGCTTATACCGTGACCCGCGCCGCATATGGCTTGCGCGATCTGTGGAGCGCCATCGAGGCCCTGGACAATAAGGTTCCCGCGCAAACCCAGATCGAGATGTTGCTGGAGGTGGTGCGCATGCTGGAGCGCAGTGTCCTGTGGATGCTGCGCCACGTTCCCGCGCCCATGGACATGGCGGGCGTCATCAAGACCCTGAAGCCGCGCGTGGAGGCATTGCGCGCCGTGCTGGGCGAGGTCTGGACCGACGAAGTGGCGGGCTATGTGAAACGCCAGGCCGACGGTTACCAGAAGAACGGCGTGCCGGCGGCGTTGGCGCACCAGGTGGCCTCGATCTATCGCCTCGCCGCCGCCAACGATATCGCCATGGTGGCGGAGGCCACAAAACAGACCGTACCGGCGGTGGCCAAGATCTACTTCCTGGTGGGCGAGCGGTTCGGCCTTGGCTCATTGCGCGCGCGCACCGAAGGTTTCGCGCGCATCAGTCACTGGGATCGGCTCGCGGTCTCCGCCGCCATCGAGGAGCTATTCGCGCACCAGATCACCATCACCCGCAAGGTGCTGGACATGGCCCAGGGGACAAAGGGCGGCGCGAAACCGTCGGGGCAAAAAGCCGTGGACACCTGGGTCGCCGCCCATCAGGCGCGGATCGACCGCTACGACCAGGTGTTCGCGGAAGTGAAGGCGGCGGATGCGCTCAGTCTTTCGATGCTCACGGTGGCCAACCGCCAACTCAGCGCGATGACGGCCGGAACTTAGCGTCCCACGCCGCGCGCAGGGCGCCGTAGAAGTTTTCCGCGAATTTGGGCACGTCGCACAGCGGCGACACCAGGAACCGCGCCCGCGTTTCGGGCCGGTGCGCCGACAGACCAGGCGGATCGCTGGCCAGCACCTGGGCCTTGTTCACGAAATCATCCAGGGAATGAGCCACCCAGTGGGGCGAACCCCCGTTGATAAGGTGGGCCGCCGCGTGCCGGCCGCAGAAGCGGTCCCCGGCGATGGTCAGCACCGGCACGCCCATCAGCAAGGCTTCGCAGGTGGTGAGCCCGCCGGAATAGGGCGCGGTGTTGAGGATCACGTCCACATCGGCGTATTGCGCCAGGAAATCCGCGTGCGGCCCGCCCATCTGAAAGATGAGACGTTCAGCGCCAACTCCGGCATCCGCGAACAGCGCGGTGATGCGCTCGCGCCGTGCCGCGTCCTTGAACAGATAGCCGTTCAGAAGGAACCGCGCCGTCGGGATTGCTTTGAGCACCGCCGCCCAGTGCGACACCGCCTCCGGGCCGATCTTGGTGACTTCGCTGAAGGTGCCGAAGGTGACATAGCCGTTCTTCAACACCGGCGCCGCGGTCACACCGGGCGCGTAGGCCGGCGGGCGATAACACACATAGTCGGGCGCGAAGCGGGTGACCTGCTCGACATAGAACGGATCGTCCCCGGGTGGTGTGTGATGGGGATCACCCAGAAGCACGTCGATCGCGGCGAGGCCCCGGGTATTCACATAGTCGCCCCAAGCCACTTGCAGCGGCGCGGGCCGGGCCGCGAACACCGGGAGGCGGTTGTTGGGCGCATGGCCGGAGAGGTCGATGAGGATATCGATGCGGTCGCGCACAATGAGATTGGTGAGCGCGTCATTGGAAAGCCCGCGCACATCGCGCCAATGGTCACTGGCCGCGCGGAAGTCCTGAGTGTGGTCATCGGGGCGCGCGGTGTTGGAGTAGCAGAAGATCTCGAAGGCGTCATGGGGCCGCGCCTCGAGCACCGGCAGGGCGAAGAACAGCATGGCATGGAAGCGGAAATCGCCCGAGACGATGCCTACTCTAAGGCGCGCGGCGGCGGAAATGCCGGGATAAGCCGGTGCGCCGGTGCGGTTGTGCACCAGGCCGAAGGCGCGGTGTTCCGCCAGCAATTCCTCGCGGCTGACGTTTGTATGGTGCATGCACATCAGCAGGCTGGAACGTACCGGCGCCAGCTTGGGATTGAGCGCCAGCACGGCGCGGCGGTGGGTCACCGCGTCCATGGCGCCATCGTCCACCAGATCGGCGAGGCCTACATAAGCAGGCACCAAGTCGGGGTTAAGGCTGATGGCTTTGCGGAAGGCCTCGCGGGCCTGGTCTTTCTCCCCCGCCTCCGCCAACACCACACCGAGATTGGCGTAGGCCTCGGCATGGCCGGGCGCCAGTTCCACAGCCTTGCGATAGGCCGCCTCGGCGGCATCGCGGCGGCCCGCGGCGTGCAGGGCGTTGCCGAGGTTAAAGCGCAGCTCGGCGGAGCGCGGCGCATGGGCGGCCGCTTCGATCAACACCGACGCAGCCGTCTCCACATCCCCCAGCGCCTTCAGCACCAGCGCGAGATTGTTGTAGGCGCCGATATGGGTCGGCCGCAGGGCGATGGCGCGCCGGAAACCGTCGGCGGCGGTTTCAAGAAAGCCCGCCTGGCGCTGGGCATTGGCGAGATTGAACAGGATGTCCGGCTGGTCCGGCATGGCGGCGTGAGCGTCCGCCATGGCCGCCACCGCTTCCTCGCTGCGCCCTTGCGCCAGCAGTCCGTTGCCGAGGGTGTTGAGGTACAGCGCGTTGCCAGGCGCGGCGGCGATGGCCTCACGGGCAAAGGTCTCCGCGTCCGTCTGCTGGCCTTGATCCTGGGCGATCACCGCCAGCAGGTTGCGCGCGCCGGCGTAATCTGGATTTTTGGGGGGGATCGCCAAAGCGGCCAACCGCGCCGCGTCCTTATCGCCGGCCTCGTAACACGCAATAGCCCTAGCTAAATTCATGGGGCCAGATTCATCAGTCGGCGGCCACGCCGGCGAACTGCAGGCCATGGAGATGCGCATAAAGCCCGCGCGCGGCGATCAAGGCCTGATGGTCGCCGGTTTCCGCGATCCGGCCCTTGTCGACCACCACGATCTGATCGGCGTTGGCGACGGTCGAGAGCCGATGCGCGATCACCAATGTGGTGCGGCCTTGCTTCAGGCGGTTCAGCGCGGCCTGCACCTGACGTTCGGTTTCGGCGTCCAGCGCACTGGTGGCTTCGTCCAGCAGCAGGATCGGCGCGTTCTTTAAAATCGCGCGGGCGATGGCGATACGTTGGCGCTGGCCGCCGGAGAGACTCTGGCCGCGTTCGCCCACCAGCGTGTCATAGCCTTCCGGCAGGTCCATGATGAACTCATGGGCGAGCGCCGCGCGCGCGGCGTCCTCGACCTCGGCGGCGGTCGCGCCCGGCCGGCCATAGCCGATATTGGCGCGCACGGTGTCGTCGAACAGCACGATGTCCTGGCTCACCAGCGCGATGGAATCACGCAACGATGCCAAGGACACGTCCACGACATTGATGCCGTCGATGGCGATGGCGCCGCCGCTCACGTCATAGAACCGGGTGATGAGATTAAGGATGGTGGTCTTGCCGCCGCCCGAGGGCCCCACCAGCGCCGTGGTCTTGCCGGCGGGGGCGCGGAAGCTGACGCCACGCAAGGCATCCGCGTCATCGGTGTAGGAGAACGTCACGTTCTCGAAGGTCACATCACCGCGCGTCACGGTCAGCGCCGGCGCGCCCGGTTTTTCCTGCACCCCCGGCGCGATGTCCAGCACCGCGAACAGGCGTTCGGCGCCCGCGATGCCTTCATTGACCGCCGCATTGGCGTTGGACAGCGCTTTCATGGGGCGATAGGCCGAGAGCAGCGCGGTGATGAACGAGAAAAACGCGCCCGCGGTCGTTGCGCCTTCGATCACGCGCCAGCCGCCGTAGATAATTACTGTCGTCACGGCCACGCCGCCCATGGTTTCCATGAGCGGGCTGGACAGCGCCTTCACGCGCTCGGCTTTGACGATCAACGTTCGGATGGCATGGGTCAGCGTCTCGGCGCGGGCGGCTTCATAAGCCTCCATGCGGTAGGCCTTCACCAGGCGGATGCCGGCCAGGCTCTGCTCCAGCAACGTCATGAGCGCGCCAGTCTGCGCCTGCGTGTTGGCGGTCACTTTGCGCAGGCGCCGGCCCAGGGTGCTGATGGGAATCACCGTCGCCGGAAAGGCGATGAAGGCCACGGAGGCCAGCAACCAGTCCTGGTAGAACATCACCGCCACCAGCAGAATGATGGAGAGCGACTCCCGCCCCAGGCCGGTCAGCGCGGTCGAAACCGCAAGACGCATCATGTTGATATCGGTGGTGAGCCGCGACACCAGGGCGCCGGTGCGGTGGGCGGCGAAGAACTTGAGGTCCATCACCAAGAGGTGCCGGAACAGGCGGTTTTGGAGGTCGGTCAGGACGGTCTGCCCGACCCGGGTCATGATCAGGGTCTGGCCATAGGTGGCCAAGCCCTTGACCGCGAACGTGGCGAATACCGCGAGGCCCACGGGCCACAGCAATTCAGCGCGCTTGGCGACAAATACCTGGGAGACCACCGGGTCCATCAGCCAGGCGAGCGCGGCGGTGGACGAGGCCACCGCCGCCATGCACAGACCGGCCAGGAGGAACCGGCCGAGA
>CANJOI010000247.1 GCA_947475365.1 Fidelibacterota bacterium
AATGCCGTGCTGGGCCGCGCCAACCGTCTGCTGGCCGCGCGCGTCAACCGCGTCTGCACCTCGTTTGAACTGGCCAAGCCCGCCCCGCAGAAATCCCACGTGGTACGCACCGGCATGCCGGTGCGCCCGGCGGTGGCGGCGTTGCGCAATGCACTTTATGTAGCGCCCAGCGGCGGCCCGTTCCGCGTTCTGGTGCTGGGCGGCAGCCAGGGCGCGCGCGTGTTCAGCGATGTGCTGCCGGCGGCCGTGCGCCTGTTGCCCGAAACCCTCCGCAATCGCCTCGAAATCACCCAGCAGTGCCGTCCGGAAGACCTGGATCGCACCCATGCGGCCTATGTCGGCACCGGTGCGCATGCGCAGCTGCGCGTATTCTTCGACAATGTGCCGGAACTCCTCGCTGGCACCCATCTGCTGATCGCGCGCTCCGGCGCTTCGACCGTGGCGGAACTCACGCTCATCGGCCGGCCGTCGATCCTGGTGCCCTACCCTTACGCCACCGACGATCATCAAAGCGCCAACGCCGCGGCGTTGGCCGCGCAAGGCGGCGCCGTCACGCTCAAGCAGAGCAACTTCACGCCCGAGGCGCTGGCCGAACGCATCGCCAGCCTCGCGGCCACGCCGGACATGCTCTCGGAAATCGCGGCGGCGGCCGCGCGCTTCGCCATGCCGGATGCCGCTCAGCGCCTGGCCTCGGTCGTGGAAACCGTCATGCGCGGCGAAAACGGCGCGCGCACCGCGACAGCCGCTCCTGCTCCGGCGCCTTCGCCCTCCAGGCACTTACCCGTTGAAAGAGGGCCGATGAAAAGGGGAGTTATCTAAATGCAGGCCATGCCGCTCGATATCGGCATTATTCATTTCGTCGGCATCGGCGGCATCGGCATGTCCGGGATCGCCGAGGTCATGCACAACCTTGGCTATCAGGTGCAGGGCAGCGACATCGCCCAGAACGCCAATGTGGATCGCCTGCGCGCGCTAGGCATGAAGATCGACATCGGCCACAAGGCCGAGAACCTGGGCGAAGCCCGCGTGATCGTCACCTCCTCCGCCGTGAAGCCCGACAATCCGGAAGTGGTGGCCGCCCGCAAGAGCATGCTGCCGATCGTGCGCCGCGCCGAGATGCTGGCCGAACTCATGCGCCTCAAATGGTCGGTGGCCGTCGGCGGCACCCATGGCAAGACCACCACCACGTCCCTGGTTGCGAGCGTTCTCGATGCCGCGGGTCTTGATCCCACCGTCATCAACGGCGGGATCATCAACGCCTACGGCACCAATGCGCGCCTGGGCGGCGGGGAATGGATGGTGGTGGAGGCCGACGAGTCCGACGGCACGTTCACCCGCCTGCCCGCGACCATCGCCATCGTCACCAACATCGACCCCGAACACCTCGACTTCTACGGCGAGTTCGCCAAGGTGAAGCAGGCGTTCCGCACCTTCGTGGAATCGATCCCATTCTATGGTTTCGGCGTGCTGTGTATCGACCACCCGGAAGTGCAGGCGCTGCTGCCGCAGCTCACCGACCGCAAGATCGTATCCTACGGCCTCTCGCCGCTGGCCCAGGTGCGCGGCCTCAATGTGGTGCTGAATTCCGACGGCGTGCGCTTCGACGCCGCCATCTCCGAGCGCATCACCGGCGGCGAACGCGTGATCAAGGACATCAAGCTCGCCATGTTCGGCCAGCACAACGTGTTGAACGCCCTGGCCGCCGTATCGGTCGCGGCGGAAATGGGCATCGCCGACGATGTGCTGAGGGAAGGCCTCGCCCGCTTCACCGGTGTGAAGCGCCGCTTCACCAAGGTGGGCGAAACCAACGGCATCACGGTGATCGACGATTACGGCCACCACCCGGTGGAGATCGCGGCCGTCCTGCGCGCCGCGCGCACTGCTTCCAAGGGCCGCGTCATCGGCGTGGTGCAGCCGCACCGCTACAGCCGTCTGCAGTCCCTGTTCGCGGAATTCTGCCAGTGTTTCAACGACGCCGATCATGTGGTGGTGGCCGACGTGTACCCCGCCGGTGAAGCGCCGATCTCGGGCATCAATCGCGACGCCCTGATCAACGGCCTGCACGCGCATGGGCATCCCGCCGTGACCGCGCTGATGTCGCCCAAGCATCTCGCCGCCGTCATCGACGATATCGCCAAGCCCGGCGACATGGTGGTCTGCCTCGGCGCCGGCAATATTACCGCCTGGGCTCACGCCCTGCCCGCTGACCTGGCCGCCATCCAAAAAGCGAAGGGCCCTGAAAAACGCGCCGGAGGCGCTGCATGATGGCGGCGCGCGCCCTCACGTCCCTGGCTGACAGGCTGCCGCGCGTGCGCGGCGGTCTTGAAGCCATGGCCGACTTGGGCAAGCTCACCTGGTTCCGCGTCGGCGGCCCAGCGGAGGTGCTGTTCACCCCCGCCGATGTCGCCGACCTGGCCGACTTCCTGAAAGGCTGCCCCGATGTGCCGCTCACGGTCATCGGCTTGGGCGCCAACATGCTGGTGCGCGACGGCGGCGTGCCCGGCGTGACCATCAGGCTGGGCAAGGCCTTCGCGGGCATCGCGGTGGATGGCCTGACCTTGAAGTGCGGCGCGGGCGCGGTGAACGCCACCATCGCCACCGCCGCGCGCGACGCCGCCATCACCGGCCTCGAATTCCTCACCGGCATCCCCGGCACACTCGGTGGCGGTTTGCGCATGAACGCCGGCGCCTATGGCCGCGAGTTCAAGGACATCTTCCGGTCCGCGACCGCCTTGGACCGCGCGGGAGCCATCCACAAGCTCGATGCCGACGCCATGGGATTCCACTACCGCCATGTGGATGCGGCTGAAGACCTGATTTTCGTCGGCGCCGAGATCGCCGGCGTGGCCGGCGACCCGGACGCCATCACCGCGCGCATGCGCGAGATTCGCACCGAACGCGAGCTGAGCCAGCCCACGCAAGCGCGCACCGGCGGCTCGACCTTCGCCAATCCCCCCGGCGCCAAGGCCTGGGACCTGATCGACAAAGCCGGCTGCCGCGGTCTGATGCGCGGCGGGGCACAGGTGTCGCCCAAGCACACCAACTTCCTGATCAACACCGGTGACGCCACGGCGGCCGACCTCGAAGGGCTCGGCGAGGATGTGCGCGCCCGCGTGAAGGCCATGTCGGGCATCGAACTGCGCTGGGAAATCCGCCGCCTCGGCGTTTCCTCAGATGACGTGAATGCCCTCGGATATAACGGGGGGGCCAAATGAAGTGCCCCACGCACATCCGCCGCGTCGCCGTGCTCTACGGCGGCTTCTCCAAGGAACGCGACGTATCGCTAGTCTCTGGCCGCGGCGCCGGTGACGCCCTCAAGACCAAGGGCCTCGACGTCACCATGATCGACGTGCAGCGCAACGTCGGCGCCCTGGTGCGCGACATCGAAGCGGCCAAGCCCGATGTGGTGTTCAACGCGCTGCACGGCCGCTTCGGCGAGGACGGCTGCATCCAAGGCCTGCTCGACATGATGGCGATCGCCTACACCAACTCCGGGCGCATGGCCTCCGCCGTCGCCATGGACAAGCCCGCGGCCAAAAAGATTTTCGCCTCGGTCGGCATCCCGGTGCCCGAGGAACGCGTTGTCACCCGCGCCGAAGCCGAACGCGGCGACCTCATGGAGCGTCCCTATGTGGTCAAGCCCGTGAACGAAGGCTCGAGCGTCGGGGTGAAGATCGTCATGAAGGGCAGCAACCATCCGCCGCTGGATGACCTCGGCCTGGCCGACGACGACCTGGTGATGGCCGAGCGTTTCATTCCCGGCCGCGAAGTCACGGTCGCGGTCATGGGCGACAAGCCTCTGGCGGTGACCGAGATCACCACCGCGCGCGAATTCTACGACTACCAGGCCAAATACGCGACCGGCGGTTCCCAGCATGTGTTGCCGGCGGCGTTGCCGCGCGCGCTTTATGACCGCGCCATGGACTTGTCGCTGGCCGCGCACCGCGCTCTGGGCTGCCGCGGCGTCAGCCGCGCCGATCTGCGCCTGGACGGTGACGATTTCTACATGCTCGAGGTCAACACCCAGCCCGGCCTGACGCCGACCTCGCTGGTGCCCGAACAGGCCGCCCATATCGGCATGAGCTATGCGGACCTGGTGCTTTGGATGGTGGAGAACGCGCAATGCGATGGATGATCCCGCCCGCGCTGACCTCGCGCGCGGTGCTCCTGGGCACCGGCGCCGTCGCCCTGGTTGGCCTCAGCTTGATCGCTGTGAAGCTGAGCGGCCTGCCGCTCACCGTCGATGTCGCGCGCTTGTCCGCCTCGGCGGTCGAGACCAGCGCCACCCTCGGCATGCGCCTGCAGAAGCTCACCGTCGAAGGCCGCGACATGACCAGCCGTGAGGATCTGCTGGCGGCGGTGGACGCCAAGCGCGGCACCCCGATCCTGGCCATCGACATGGCCAAGGCGCGCGCCCAGATCGAGGCTCTGCCCTGGGTAAAAACCGCCAAGCTTGAGCGCCACCTGCCCGATGCCGTGCGCATCGAAATCGAGGAGCGCACCCCTTACGCTTTGTGGCAGCAGGACCGCCGCTACTTCCTGGTGGACCGCGACGGCAAGCAGATTGTGGAAGTGCCGGAGGTGGACGCGAACGCCCAGTCGCTGCCGATGATCGTCGGCAACGACGCGCCGCGCCATGCGCCGGCCTTGTTCGCCGCCATCGAGACCAACCCCGACCTCGCTCAGCGCGTGCGCGCCGCCGTGCGTGTGGGCGAGCGCCGCTGGAACCTCTACCTCGACAGCTTCGAAAAAGGCATCGCCGTGCGCTTGCCGGAAGACGGCTTCGCCGCCGCCTGGACGCGCCTCGGCCTGCTCGAGAAAGACCACCAGATCCTGGAACGCGATCTGGAATTCATCGACCTGCGCCTGGAAGACCGGCTGATCGTACGCGTCCACAAGGACCCGAACGCGCCCGCGAAACCCGGCGCCGTGAAGAAGGCCGTCATGCCGGCCAAGAAAGACGCATAAGGGGAACCTCAGTCATGTCAAAAACCCTGCCTCGCAATCCGTCCATCGCGGCCCTTGATATCGGCACCACCAAGGTCGCGTGTTTCATCGCCAGCCGCGGCGAGGACGACGAGCTGCACGTCACCGGTGTTGGCCACCACCGCGCCAAAGGCATGCGCGGCGGCCAGGTCATCAACCTGGACGAAGCCGAATCCTCCGTGCGCGCGGCCGTCGACGCCGCCGAACAGATGGCGGCAACCCGCATCGAGAAGGTCTACGTGAACATGTCCTGCGGCGCGCCGCAGTCGACACGCGTGGACGTGGAACTGGCGGGTTCGGGCCACCAGATCCGCGACACCGATGTGCGCCGGGTGCTCGACCACGGCAGCGCGCAGTACGACGCCAAT
>CANJOI010000248.1 GCA_947475365.1 Fidelibacterota bacterium
CCTTTATGCGGCCGATCGCGGAAACAAGCGGGTCCAATTGTTTACCCTCGACGGCAAATTTCTCACCGAGCAGTTCGTCGGCCCAGATTTACCGGACCTCCAGGTGAGGGGGCTGGCTTTTTCAAACGATCAGCGGTTCTTGTACGTTGGAGGAACGCCCGACGTTTGGATCCTAAACCGCAGGACCCTGGAGATCCTCGGCACGGTCAAAACCGTTGCCAGCGGCCCATCGGGTGCTTCGGGTACCGCCAATATCGGGCACCTTCTGGGTGTCGACACCAGCGGAAATTTGTACGCGGCTGCCGAACTCAGCACGGCTTTCGGAAAAACCCAGGGCGCCTATAAGTATGTTTTCACGGGGTACTCTCCCACCGTTCCATGCTGCGCGGCCCCTAGAAACATTGACGCTGCCGCCGTCAGCACGGGAAGGACCGAGGGCGTTGTAGACGCAAAATGATTTGCGTCGCGCAGCGCCAATAGATGGTCATTCAACATATGGGGTGGACGGCGAGCATGAAGGATACGGGGCAAACGCTGCCGTTCGGCATATTGTTGCTGCGCTTGTTGGTGGGGGGCCTTTTTATCGCCCACCTCTACCGCAAATTTGCAATCACCGGATTTGAAACTTGGTGGGATGGGCTCTCGCAGGCGGGATACCCGTGGTGGGTGCTGGCCTACACAGTTAGCGGTGAAATCGCGGGCGCGGTCCTCATTACAATCGGCATACACGCCCGCTTGGCGAGTCTCTACGCTGCTCCGTTAATGGTGGGCGCTACGGTGCATTGGTTTAATCGCAAGGGCTTTTTCTTCACTGACGCCGGCTATGAGCTGCCACTGGTATGGACAATCTTGCTTCTGGCCCAGGCTCTGCTCGGGGACGGAGCCTGCAGCGGCAGTTCATTGATCAGAAGGATGCAAAACGCAGCAGCCGATCGTTAGCTAACCCTCAGTCGGGAGCGCGCGAGAATACCAGGCTGTAGACGCGCGCCCCGATAAAACGCAGACCTTCAACCTTGTTCTCCCGGCTGCGGACGACCTTGGTAAGGCCTTCCCCGTACAGGTAAATGTCGCGCCCCAGCGGCGTAAGGATGACGGGTGCGCTCGGGCGATCGACGGGTGTCAGGCGTGGGCGTCCGTCCTTCACGGAGAAGGCGAATACACCATTCGCCTCGGCACTGCTGTAACGGCCGACAAGGGACTCCAATTCCTTTGCGGTCGGGGTGTAAGCCTCGATCTTGCGATAAGAGGTGACTTCACCGTCCGCCGAACGGTTCTCGGCCCCCGAGTCGGTGAAGATCAGTTCCGCGACGCCGTTCCGGTAGCGGCGGTCGCCCAAACGCGGTAGCGCCGTCACTTTCTCTTTTTCGGGTGCCGCGCCCATGAGCTTCAGCGCCCCGTCGCGGGCAACGATACGTACCGCCCCACCTGTGCGCTCATCAATGTACAGCCCGGATAGTTGCGCCAGTTCCCCCGCGGTCGGCACGCTCGATTTCACCGGAGGCGGCTGCTTCAGGTTCATGACCTGCGCCACTGCGTCGCGCCCCAGCCGTGTCGCATTGGCGGAGGCGACATTGCACAGCACGGCCACGGCAACACCCAGGGACGGGTACCGCCCGGTCCAGGCGCGGTAGCTGGAGGTTGCGCCGCCATGCGAAATTTCGAGGACGCCATTGTAGTTGCCGCGCACCAGTCCCCGCGCATAGGCGATCTTACGGCCGCCGGTGAGAACGGCCTGCTCTTCCAGATGATCGGTCACGAAGGCACCGAGTTTCCGTGCGGTCAGCGCAGCGTCCCAGGTCAGAAGATCGCCGACGGTCGTCAGGAGGCCGCCATGCCCATAGTTGTCCTCGAAAGGCATATCCTGGCGGAAGGCGCCGCTGTCCTCCGCGGTTTGGGCAGCGCTGTAGGGATCGTCCCGGTCATCGTCTTTCCCGGTGTAGGCGATAGCGCGGTCCTGTACGACACGGCGGAAGTCGTCACGCCATGAGCTCTTGCGCATACCAAGTGGGGTAAAGATGCGCTCGCGCGTAAAGGCTGGAAGAGATTTCCCGCTGACACGCTCCGCGATGATGGCCGCGAGGTTGAAGCCGGTGTTGGTATAGGAGTAAGCCGACCCTGGTGCATAGTTGAGCGCGCGCTGGCGTGCCACGATGTGCAGCACATCAAGATTGTTGCGCACAATCGCCGTGCGCGGCCAGCCGCCAAGGGCCGCTACATGGCCCCAGTCGCGCAGCCCGCTGGTGTGGCTAAGAAGGTGGTTGATGGTGATGGGCGTGCCATAGTCGGGCATCTCGGGCAGGTACTTACGGATATCGTCGGTCAGGGCCAACTTGCCATCCTCGGCCAGCATCAGCACGGCGGTGGCGGTAAATTGCTTTGAGATCGAGCCCGCTTCGAAAATTGTGTCCGGCGTGATGCGCACCCCATGCTCGAGATCGGCCGTTCCGTAACCGCGCAGGATCGCCGGTTGCCCCGGGCGCGCCACGCCGACAGCGCAGCCGGGCGTTTCGGGACTATAGGCCTTGAAGAGGGGGTCGATTTCATCCGCGGAAGCCGTCAACGGCACCAACGCCGTCGCGCAAAGCATCACCCACAGCGGCAAACAGCGCATCCCCAACCCTTCCCGACATGCTTCAGAGCTATCGCATGATTATAAGAGTCGGGACCGCGTCCCACAAAATGTTAATTGTCATTCCGTATCGGCGACGGCCCTTGCCTCATGGAACCGACACAGCTCCAATTTGAATTTCCCTATCTCCCATTAGAGATTTGCGCGACAATGACACGTGGCAATTAGGCAAGTAGAAGCAAGATGTTTTGGATAGCGGGGGGGTTATCTTGATCAGTCAGCTGTTGTCGCGACGCGTTATTTTGACCGCAATTTTCGGCTTGGTGCTGGTCGTGAGGTTGGGTGGTCTGGCTGAAGCCGCCGAAATTGCGGTTATGATGCCGGCTGCACTCACCTCCGTTTACGACAAGGTGAAGGAGGACTTCGAAAAACAGACCGGTCACAAGCTCATCCAGGTCATTGGTCCATCCATGGGCACAACGCCCCAGGCAATCCCTAATCGCTTGAGTCGCGGTGAAACCGCGGACGTAGTGATCATGGCGCGCGGCCCGCTCGATTTGCTTGCCCAGAAGACTTTGGTTATCGCCAGCAGCGAGACCAACTTGGCGCTCTCCTCCATTGCCATGGCCGTCAAGAAGGGCGCGCTCAAACCCGACATTTCCTCGGCGGCAGCGGTAAGGAAGGCGCTGCTCAACGCCAAGAGCGTCGGTTATTCCGACAGCTCCAGCGGCGTCTATATCTCCAACCAGATGTTTAAGAATCTCGGCATCGACAAGGAAATGGCCGCGAAATCGCACAAGATCGAAGCGACCCCGGTCGCCGAGCGGGTTGCCGATGGCACCTACGAGATCGGCTTCCAGCAGCTCAGCGAATTGATGCCGGTGCCGGGCATCGACATCGTGGGCCTGTTGCCGGATGAGCTACAGCTCATAACGACCTTCTCGGCGGGCTTGGCGGGCAATTCGAAATCGCCGGACGCAGGCAAAGCGTTGATCGCCTATCTGGCGTCGCCCAAGGCCCACGCGGCGATCACGGCCAGCGGTCTCAGGCCCGCCCGGAACGACTGAAGCTACCGGCTGGGTGCTGTTTTCTTGCGACTTTTGTCTTTGTGGGGAGGGTTAGATGGTGCGCCTGGTTCCGCACGGACTGCTCGTTGACTCTGTGCTGAGGGGTACATTTGGCTGCTGACCCCGCTCGCGGAATTTGGCGAAGGACACCCCCAAGTCGGCAATTTCTTCCTCGTGCAAGTAGTGGCAAATGAAATCGCCGGCTATAGCCACTGTGCGTTCGGCGCCGTCCGGTTGATCGTCAAGGGCTGTTCTGCCGCGACCACATGCTGCCCGGGCGGGGGTGTTCACACCGACCCGTGAGTAGGGTGTTCGAGGCGCATGATGATCCAATGCCAATCCGCATGACGCTTTGATGTATTTTGGGAGAATCACATGCAAAGGCTTCATCACAGGAAGACTGCGGCTTTCCTTGCGGCGGTTCTTGCCCTCTGAAGTCCAGGTATCTTGGCTGCGCAAGCCCCTTCCGCCGATGGCCCGCGACTGCTGCGGGAACACCGTCAAACCGGCGGCGACGGAATCGCCATCAGAGTACTTTCGTTTCGCAACGATGTGGTCAGCGGCAGCGATGCGTTGGTCGAGATTGTTTCTCGAACCGCGGATATCGCGTCACTTGCCATAAAGCTTAGTGGTGTGGACGTCAGCGCCGGTTTTCAACACCGCGACGGGCCCAAGCAGGCGCAGGGGTTGGTGTCTGGGCTGAAGAATGGCGAGAACATTCTTGAGGGCGCGGCCAGCAGACCTGGTGGATGCATCTTTCACCAGAGACGACAGGAAGATAGTCGAGCCACAGGTGTATCAGGGTGATACGGCGTGCAATCGGCTGTATCCACCCCATGCCAATCCATACATCGTCGCCGGCATGTCAGTGGCCAACAACATGGTTAAGTATGTCTTGAAGCCCATCAACCCCAAGGATCATGGCGTGGCCTTCAGTGCCGCGGACTTTGCAGCGCTGCACTCGATTTTCCTGGATGGCGTGTGCGACCCCACCAAGAATAGCTTGGAACAGCGGCCGCTTATGGGAACTTGGATATCTTTCGGACCGGCGTGACGGGCTGAAAATACCAGACCGACCTCTTTGGGCCAGGGACAAAAATTGTTTTCTGGCAAGGGATTGCTCAGCAAGCCGCAGCCCTATAATGTCGCCAAAACGCTGCTGGGAGGCCGCGCCACGCTGCATAGATTATTATGCGGTGGGATTCGGAAAGGCTGGCGTTGTTTTGTCTGAAGCACTAAATTTTACTAGGGGGGGATATGACATCTCTGCATCGTAGGGCTACGGCGTCGCTTATTCTTGGTCAGCGGCATAAATTCATGAAGGCTTCGACGGCACTGTCGACGGCCTTCTTGATCATGACTGGTTTACCGGCGTCGGGTCTGGCGCAGACCGCGCAAACAGCAAAGCCAGAGACCGCCGCTGCGGTATCAGTCGAAGAAATCGTCGTCACCGGCTCACGCATTATTCGCGAGGGCTACGAAGCTCCGACCCCTCTGTCTGTCATCGGTACGGCTGCGTTGGAAAGCCGCCCCGATTCAAACCTGGCCATCCTGATCGCTGAGATGCCGGCATTCTCGGGCAATGGCGTCGGCGCGACCCAGTCCGGCGGTCTTTCGTCATCTACGTCCGGTCAGAGCAATGCCAACCTCCGCAACCTCGGCATCAACAGAACGCTGGTCCTGCTCGATGGTCTGCGCACGGTCG
>CANJOI010000249.1 GCA_947475365.1 Fidelibacterota bacterium
ATGAGGTCCACGGCACTGGCGTCAACGGGTATTAAGATCATTTCCCGCATTAAAACGAAGTAAATACCGTGAAAATCTTTTTCGCGGGCCGGGTTGATGTACATGTTGAGGATGGTCACGTAGAGCTTTTTCGCGACTGTATCGGCCTTTTCCTCGGTGATGATATCCCTCTCCCGCACCACCGGAACGCGGTTCAGAACCACGAATTCGGTCTTGGCGGGGCCATTGGCGATCACCGCGGTGCCGATCAGCACCTTTTCGTTGGGCTTGAGGGTCAGTTTAAGCGGCATAGAGGTCCTGGTCGCGGGAAGGCAAAGGCCGCACGATAAAGCGCGGCAGCGGCAGTATCAATCGGATCACGGTTTCGGTGAAGCCTGGATAAGGCCCTCCGGCGGCTGAGCAATCGGCGCGGGCAACGCTTAGAAGAGGCGCAGGATGGCTTCTTCGGACTTCTGGGCGATCGACAGCGAGATGGTGCCGAGCTGCTGGCGGGTCTGCAGCGAGAGCAGATTGGCCGACTCTTCATTCATGTCCGCGTTGACCAGGTCCGAGGCGCCGCCCTTGAGGGTGTTGATGATCTGCGACGTGAAATCCGCGCGGATCTGAAGCAGGGAGGAGTTGGTGCCGAACTGCTGCGAGGCCTGGCGCACGCTCACCAGCGCCGAATCGATGGCCGACAGCGCGGCGTTGATCGCCTTGATGGCGGCGGTACCGGTCTGGCCCCACACCATCGTGTTACCGGGGGTGCCGTGGATGACCGCCGAGGTCGCCATGATCGAGCGATAGTCCGCGACCCTGAGGCCGCTGATCACCAGCTGGTTGATGGCCTGGGGCTCGGTGCGCTCGTTGAACTTGACGGTAAGCTGGTCTGCGCCGGGCTGGAAAGCCGCCGGCGAGTTCTTGAGCAGGTTGATGCCGTTGAAGCTCGAGTCTTCGGCCAGCGCGTCCACCTGGCTGCGCAGTTCGTTGAACTGACTGGCCAGCTTGGAACGGGTCGTGCTTTCGGGCGCGGAGATGGCGGATTGCGCGATCGCCTTCATCTGCTTGAGGACGGACTCTATCGAATCCAGGCCTTGGATTGCGGCCTTGATGACACTGACGCCGCCGTTGATGGTGTCCTTGATGTTCTGGAGGTCGGAGGCGCGGCTGTTGAGGTTGCGTGCCTTGAAGTAGGCAAGCGCATCGTCGAGCGCGCTGTTGACCTTGAGGCCCGAAGCAAGGCGCTCCTGCGTCCGACCGATCAGGCCGGTTGTGTTCTGCAGCGATAGCAGATTCGTCCGCGTTGCTGTAGAGAGCGTAATTTCGTGAGCCATGTGCGACCTTTCATGGCGCGGTCGTTGCAACAATGCGTTGCCGGCTTAACTCTGCGCAAATGCGCCTCGCCTTCGCGCGCGCCTTTGCGTATCCGTTTGACAGAATGACGACGACAGCCGAACAAAAGGTTAACAACGGCGCGCCGGACGCGTGATGAAGGAAAAAGAATCGCCCCAAAAACAAAAATGAGCGCAAAGAAGGTGACGGCCGTCGGGCAGCCCTTGCGGGCGCAGAGCGCTTGTAACAAACCTTAGGCTGCTCTCGCGAGCCGCCCAAGGTTTGGAACAAGAAGTTTCGGATCAGAATTCGAACGAAAAAATATTAAACTAAAACAGACGCAAGATTGACTGTTCGGAGCGCTGCGCGATCGACAGCGAGATCGTACCCAGCTGCTGTCGAGTCTGCAGCGAGAGAAGGTTGGCCGACTCTTCATTCATGTCCGCGTTTACCAGTTCTGCAGCGCCACTTTTTAATGTGTTTATAATGTTGCTGGTGAAGTCCGAGCGAATCTGCAGCATCGTGGCGTTAGTGCCGAACTGCATCGCGGACTGGCGCACAGTCACCAGAGCCGAGTCAATCGCTGAGATCGCTGCGCTGATTGCCCTTATGGCGGCGGCGCCGGTCTGACCCCACACCATTGAGCTCCCGGGCGTACCGTGGATTTGGGCAGAGCTCGCGAGAATTGTTGTATAATCGGTCGTCTTGAGGCCACTGATCACTAGCTGACTGATCTGTTTCGGATCGATGCGCTCGTTAAATCTAACGGTCATCTGGTCTGCACCGCCGCGGAAGTGGCCGGGATCATTCTTGAGAAGGTTGATGCCGTTGAAGCTTGAGTCGAATGCAATAGCGTCTACCTGAGTGCGCAGTTCGTTGAACTGGCTGGCTAGCTTAGCGCGTGTCGTACTTTCAGGGGCTGCAATCGCCGACTGTGCAAGCGCCTTCATTTGCTTTAGCACGGATTCCATCGACTCGAGGCCCTGTGTTGCCGCTGTTAGAACACTTACGCCCCCATTAATTAGGTCTTTGACGGCTGAGAGATCTTGGGCCCGGCTATTCAGGTTACGAGCCCGGAAGAACGCGAGCGCGTCATCAAGCGCGTTATTTACCTTGAGACCCGTTGCCAGGCGCTGCTGTGTGATGTCTATCAGACTACTCGTGTTCTGCAGCGAGAGCAGGTTCGTGCGCGTCGCCGATGAGAGTGCAATTTCGTTACTCATAGAAAACCCCTTTCTAGGACTTGGTTCGCCAACGAACTGCCCGCCGGGTCTCCGCCGCTGCGCTCACAAAAATGGGGCGTCAGCGGCGAACGGCGCTGTTCACCACGTCGGTTTTTAGGGAGAAAAGGGAAATAAAGAATTAACGGCCCGCGGACTTTGCCGGTGGGGCCGTTTATTTTCTCGTTAATAGGTGGTTAAAATGGAAGCGCTGTTCAACCGCGAGGACGGAAAATCACTCCGAAGCCTGGGCCAGGGCGCGCGAAATACGGCCCAATTTGCCGCCTGTCACCACGGAGAGGCGGTCCGCGGCTGCTTCATCCAGATTCGGGTCTACCAGCGCACCGGCGCGGCCCTCAAGAGTCGCGACCATGCTGCCTGCGACCATAATGAGTTCGATGTCTTCCATGGCGTTTTCCCCAGGGCATTGGGCATACTCCGCGTTCGCGCAAGATGCGCGCGAACCATGCGCCAGCGGCCTATTCCTTGCCGGCGCGGCGTATTACCCGCCGCCTCAAAACCCCGCTAGAAAGGGCGGTGGGCCTTTGGGGCCCGCCGCCAGATCAATGTGGTGTCCTGAAAACGCTTAAGGCTAGAACAGACGGAGGATCGACTGCTCAGCTCGCTGCGCGATGGACAGAGAGATCGTGCCCAACTGCTGGCGGGTCTGGAGCGAGAGCAGGTTCGCCGATTCTTCGTTCAAGTCCGCGTTCACCAGCTCCGAAGCACCACCCTTCAGGGTGTTGATCAGGTTGGTGGTGAAATCTTCGCGGATCTGGAGCAGCGCGGCGTTCGTACCGAACTGCTGCGAAGCCTGGCGCACCGTCACCAGCGCCGAGTCGATCGCATCGATCGCCGAGTTGATCGCGGTGATCGCGGCGGAGCCGGTTTGGCCCCAACGGGTCGCCGAAGAGCCGACCGCAACCGCCGAGGTGGCGACGATCTGCGTGAAGTCGGAGGCCTTGAGGCCGCTGACGATCAGCTGATTGACCGCCTTCGGATCGGTGCGCTCGTTGAACTTCACCGTCAACTGGTCGGCGCCGCCGGCGAATCGGGTGGAGGTGTTCTTGAGCAGGTTCACGCCGTTGAAGCCGGCGTCGGCGGCGATGCCGTCGACCTGGCTGCGCAGTTCGTTGAACTGGCTGGCCAGCTTCGCACGCGTCGTGCTGTCCGGCGCGGAAATCGCGGACTGCGCGAGAGCTTTCATCTGCTTGAGCACCGACTCGATGGAACTCAGGCCCTGCACCGCGGCCGTGATCACGCTGATACCGCCACCGATCGCGTCCTTAATGGACGACAAGTCGCTGGCGCGGCTGTTGAGGTTTCGGGCTTTGAAGAAGGCGAGCGCGTCGTCGAGGGCGCTGTTGACCTTGAGGCCGGTGGCGAGACGCTGCTGCGTCTGACCGATCAGATTCGAGGTGTTTTGCAGCGACAGCAGGTTAGTGCGTGTCGCACTGGATAGCGTAATTTCGTCAGCCATAGCGAAGCTCCTTTTCTAGGACACACATTTCGACATTTCTGTCGGCCCAGACCAGACCGCGTTCAGCGGAATCCTCCTTTCAGGAGGTAGTCTGAGCCATCGCGTTATAAAACTTCTCCTATCGGTTGTCAAGCCGCCCTTAAGCTTTTGTTAATTTCTATACTAATCAATGACTTATGCCATAATAACCCCCGGATTGTCCTGCGGGCTCCGGTGGTGATCCGGGGTGATTTCACGCCGCCGGCGATCCGCTTTCGGGCCGATGACAGCAGCGGTCTTCTACCAAGAGGAGCAGGCGTGGCGGAAACCGAGGGATATGTCGTCCTGGCATTCGACGACGCCCGGTACCTGGACCTGGCGGTCAACCTGGCCCTGTCGGTACGCCGCGCCGAGGCCCGGCCCATCAGCGTGGTGGTCGGCGGGGGCATCACCGTTCCCGGCCCGCTTCGCTCGCTGTTCGACCAGGTCATTGCCGCGCCCGCGGACGACACCCTGCGCGGGGCCATGAACAAGCTGGCGCTCGGGACGCTCAGCCCCTACCACCGCACCCTTTATCTCGATTCCGACTGTCTGCTGTTCAGCCCGCGCATCGACTTCTTCTGGCGCAAGTACCGGGGCCGCGGGTTTGTGGTGGAAGGCCACCGCCAAACCGAAGGCGCCGTGTTTGCCTGTTCCCTGGGCGAGAAGGACGCCGCAACGCTGTGCCGGCTTCTGAATATCCCGTTCCTCTCGGTATTCAACGCGGGCGCCATCTATTTCGAACGCGGACCCGAGTCCGACCGCGTATTTGCCGCCACCCGGGCGCTCTACGACGGACCGCACCGGGACGCCATCAGTTACGGGTACAAGCACGCCGGCGAATACGCCGATGAGCCGTTCTTCGGCGCCGCGCTCGGCCAATTGGGGATCGCGCCCGACGAACCTCCGGCGACCCAGCGCCTTCAGGTGACCACACCCAACATTACCGATGCCGTCATGGACATCGACCTTGGCGACCTGCGGGTCGTGAAACACCCGCCCGGGGGCAAGCCGCGGGTGTGGGGCGGCGTGGTGGCGCACTTCTGCGGCCTGGCCCCCATGGACAGGTACTTTGCCCTGGCCGATAAACTGCGGACAGAAGCGAGCCTCCCCGCGATGGATCGCAGCCAGTTCAATCCGGTCGTCCTGACCGCACAGCATCGGGAGGGGCATGAGCCCTAGCGATCCTCGCCGCATCATCCTGGCCACAAGCCTTGTGCCGCAGCGCGACCACGCCCTGCAGGCCGCGGCGGTGGCGTCCTGGCGCGCGGCCGGTTTCGCGGTGATTTCGGTCAACGGCGCCAAGGA
>CANJOI010000250.1 GCA_947475365.1 Fidelibacterota bacterium
AACCATCACGGCGCTGGCCTGCTCGCTTGATTTCAGGGTTGCGCTCGTCACTTCCTGCGCCGTGGCCTCGAGTTCGGTCGCGGCTGACGCCACGGTCTGAACAACCTCAAGCACCTTGCGCTCAAGGTCGTCGGCCATTTTCTTGATGGCGGCGGTGCGCTCGGCATTCGCGTGTTCGCGCTCACGTTCCTGGCGTTCGTGCAGCTTCGCGATTTCCAGGCTATTTCCGCGAAACACATTCAAGGCAGCGGCCATATTCCCGATCTCGTCACTGCGATCGGTGTAGGGAATATGGCAGGCGAGATCGCCGGCGGAGACATTGCGCATCGCGGCCGTGATCTCCTCCACGGGCCTGATGAGTCCGCGGTTGATTGCTATGGCACAGGCGATCACCACCGCCAGCATGACGGCGGAAACGCCCCAAATCGCGAAGGTCAGGTTATCATCCTTGGCTGCGGCAAAGCTCTCCGTGGACTTGGCCGCCGCGTTCGACGCCGCCACCGTATTGTCGATAACGGCGCGGTGCGCGGCGTAAGCGTCACTGATCTTGTCGTAGGCCGCACGGGCGGCCGCCACGTCCTGACGATCGAGCGCAGGAAGAAAGTCCTTCTCAACCAGGTTCCAGAATACGGACGCGTGCCGGTCTGACTCCACCGTCAGCAGGGTCTTTATTTTCGGATCGATGGACTTCTTCAACCAGTAATTTTTGCGCTCGGCATAGTCTTTATGGAGAGCGTCCAGCTTTTCGCGATGTGCCGCCGCTTGCCCGGGATGGTCCATGGCCAGGGTTGTCTCAAGATAAGCCTCGATGACATACGCGGGAGGCGGAAGGATATCCGCCACCAAATCCTTCAGGTCGACCACCTGTTCGTAAACCGGCCCACCGACCTTGAGGATGTTCAATCCATAGATCGCGGTGCCGACCGCGAGCACATATCCCGCTATCAAAAGGCCACTCAACCAGCGTGCGATAGTTGCGATTCTAAACTGTCCCATCGTTTCATCTCCACCATTGCAAGCAGCAAACCTAGCCCGCCACGTCGAAGCGGCAGATGAGAAAAAGGGATAGGTATCTCGGATATAGGGTTAGTCAGCGGCCGTCGGTCGCGGAAATGCGCGGCGCGGCGCCTACCGGAGTTCGCAGGCCGCCGTCATGTCGCTGATCACGCCGACCCTCTGGTGGCGCATCCGGCACGGCGTGGAAAATGGTGAGGAAGGACGCCGGCTGTGCGTCCAGGTCACAGCCTCATATAGGAAATCCGGCCACCCCGAAATGACCGCCGTCAACGTCAGCCCGCGCCGCTAGTGGCACGAATAACCCATTCGTCCCAAGGTGTTAGCAGCGGACGACAACCGGAGAAGGACTCTATCGTCATCATGTTCGGATGGAAAAGATTGGCCGGCGTTGTGGGTTTGGCGCAGCTTTTCATGGGTTCTGCCATGGCGGCAGACGCGGGCGAGACATCGCGCGCGGCCGGCGACTTTCTGGTGCGGCTGCGCGCCATCGGGGTCATGCCCAGCGAAAGCAGCACCATCACGCCCATCGGCGGCGCGGTTGATGCGACCAGCACCTGGGTTCCGGAAGCCGATTTCAGTTACTTCCTGACCGACCAGGTGGCGGTCGAGCTGATCGCGGCGGTCACGAAGCATCGCGGCACGGCGGTTGGCACAGCCGCGGGCAATGTTCCTCTGGGCAGTGTCTGGCTGCTTCCCCCCACCCTCACCGCGCAATATCACCTGCGGCCGGCAAACAAGGTGGATTTCTATGTGGGCGCCGGCATCAACTACACCCACATGTTCAGTATCGGAAAGCCATCCGCTGGGCCGGTGACGGCCATTACCTATGGCGACAGCTTTGGTCCGGCGCTGCAGGTGGGCGGGGACTACGATCTTTCCGGACCATGGTTCCTGAACCTGGATCTCAAGAAAGTCTGGATCAAATCCGACGTGCGCATCAACGGCGGGGCAATCAATGCCAAGGTGCACCTTGATCCCTGGATCGTCGGCACCGGTATCGGCTACCGCTTCTAGGCCTTCCGCCTCTCCCGTGTCGGCGGCTTTCGCGAACGGCGCGAGCGCCGCCGACGCGCGAGATCCGCGGAAGCCGATGCGTATCTCGCCTCAGCGCTTCTTCACGAATTCCGCGCGCAGCACGAGCCCTTTGATCCCCTCGTAGCGGCAGTCGATCTCCTGGGGGTCGCCGGTCAGCCGAATTGATTTGATGAGTGTGCCACGGCGCAGAACTTGACCGGCGCCTTTGACCTCCAAGTCCTTTATGAGCGTCACCTGGTCTCCGTCCGCCAGGACATTTCCCAAGGAATCACGCACCACAACCTCGTCGGCTTTGGCGGCATCGGCCTTCTTGGAGCGCAGCTCCCGCGCCGTAATCCACTCGCCGGTCTCCTCGTCGTACACGTACTCATCATCATCGGACATGTCGGTGCCTGAACTCTGGGAGTGGGGCCATCGCACCGCTCTCATCGCTTATGTTTGATGGTTTCGCAAGCGGATAGACGATCACCCGCGTTTTGAGAGCGCGGCCGACGCCGGCGGGAACACGTCAAACGCTTGGTCTTCCCGAATCAACGGCTTTCTTGGTAGATAGTGGGGCCCCGGACGATCGCGTTTCGTCACCAAGCGCCAAAAAGTGCCGCCTCATCGCTGTGCCACCTGGAGAGAACGCGCTCTCCGGGCAAGCCCCAACAAAGCATGCAGTCATCAATGCGACACACAACAGACCTCGTCCTGCCGAAATACCGCGCTGACATTGACGGGCTTCGCGCTGTCGGCGTGGTGGCCGTTGTGCTGTTTCATGCCTTTCGTGACTGGTTTCCGGGCGGCTTTGTCGGCGTCGATATCTTCTTCGTTGTCTCCGGCTTTCTCATATCGACCATCATATTCGAGAACCTGGAGCAAAAGACTTTCAGCTTCCGGGAATTCTATCTGCGCCGGATCAGGCGGATCCTGCCCGCGCTCGTCGTGGTCCTGACCGCCAGTTTCGCGCTGGGAACATATTCCCTGATCTCCGGGGCGCTCGGCGCGCGCGAATTCGAGAATCTCGGCAAGAACATCGTCGCCGGCGCGGCGTTCGCCTCGAACTTTGTGCTGTGGCGGGAAAGCGGGTACTTCGCGCTTGCCTCCGCCAAGCAGCCGCTTCTTCACTTGTGGTCGCTGGCGATTGAAGAGCAGTTCTATTTGATCTGGCCCTTCGCCTTATGGCTCTGCTGGCGGCGCCGCGCCGCCCTTCCCTGGCTCCTGCTGTTTGCCTGCGTCGCGTCCTTTGGATGGAGCACCTGGCAAACGGTCACGGACCCGACCGCCGCGTTTTATTCGCCGCTCAGCCGTTTCTACGAGCTGTTGATTGGCGCGCTGCTCGCGCACCTTCGGTTGTTCCACAAAGACCGCCTCGCGAAAGTGACCGCCAACAAAGAGAATATTCTCTCCCTCGCCGGCGTTAGCCTCGCGCTGGCGGCTTTCCTGGTTACGAAGCCCACCAGCCCATTCCCCGGCTATTTCGCCCTGTTGCCGACTGTAGGAACCGCCCTGCTGATTCTGGCCGGTCCCGCTGCGTGGCTCAATGCGAGGGTATTGTCCAATCCCGCGCTCGTCGGCATCGGCCTCATCAGCTATCCGTTGTACCTGTGGCATTGGCCGCTGCTTTCTTTTGCGTCCCTCATGAACTTCGGCGACGCCCCGCTGGTGCGTGCCGGCATCGTCGCGGGCTCGGTTTTCCTGGCATGGTTGACCTACATAGGCATTGAGCGCCCGGTGCGGTTCGGCGCCCGCAGTAATCTTTTGGCCGGTGTTTCATTTGCATCATTGCTGGCGATCGCCCTTGTGGGCTTCAGCGCCGGGCGTTTCGCGCCCTCGCTGGAAAATCTCCTCGTTGCGAACAAGCAGAAAGCCCTGGTCGCGAAGCTTCAGTCCGCGGCCAGCGTTTTGAAGAGTCATGAGGCCGGAGAAAGTGACGGCCCTTGCATGCGGGTGAAGAGAGAGGACACCGAAGCCTTCTTCCTGAAGGGTGAGTGCCTGACGGTTAAAAACCCCGGCCGACCTTCGGTTCTTCTGATAGGTGACTCCTTCGGCGGATCGCTGGGCGTGGGGCTGAGGCCCCTGGTCGAGAAGCGCGGCCTAAATTTTCTGCAAGTCACGGCCGGCTGGTGCGAGCCGACAAGCACGGACGCCACGGACACAACCTGCCGCGCCATCAACAATCTTGTTCTTTCCAGCCTGCCGCGCCTTCAACCCGAGCTGGTCGTTATCCAATCCAATTGGCTGAATGCGTCCAGCCCGCCGTACTTTGAGGCGGGCGCGGACTTTTCTCAGGCCGTCTTGAATTTGATCGCCAAGCTCAAGGCTGGCGGCGCAAAACGGATCGTTGTCATCGGGCAGGTTCCAACCTGGACCGCCGCGCTTCCGGATATCCTGCGGGAGGTATTCGTCATGCGCGGCCAACCCATTCCTGAAAGAACCTTGATGGGTATCGACCCGGTATCCGTCAAAGCCGATGGGGTGATGCAGACGTGGCGCTACCCAGAGGGCGTGACCTATGCGTCAGTCCTGGAGTTGTTATGCAACGAACGTGGATGTCTGACATCCATAGGCCCGGACCCTGAGCAAGATCTTGTTGTCTACGACTATGGCCATTTTACCGCCCACGCGGCTCAGTATGTCTCCGAGCGGCTCTTGGGCGCCGCAATCGCCGAGGTCGAGCAGGCCCACCCGCCGGCGCGATGAAAGCCGAAGTCCGGCGGATCGACCCTTGATCGCCAAGATGCACACGGGCCCATTGTTCTCGCTGTAATTGAAAGCCCGCCCCGCGCGGTCATCTAGCGCCGGATGACTGCAACTGTTTCACTCCCCGGACGTATGTTGCACAGACGCGTATCGATGCGGATATGCGCTGCGGGGGGCTCCGTATGCTGACATTGAAGATCAACGGGCAGAGCGTTGCGGTTGATGCGCCGCCGAGCACGCCTCTGCTCTGGGTGCTGCGGGATTACCTCGGGCTGACCGGGACAAAATATGGCTGCGGCATCGAAGTCTGCGGCGCCTGCACGGTGCTGGTGGACGGCGAACCCGAAAAGTCCTGCGACATGGACGTTAAAGAAGCGGCCGGAAAATCCATCACCACCATCGAGGGGCTTTCTCCGGACGGATCGCACCCGCTGCAAAAGGCCTGGGTCGCCGAGCAGGTGCCCCAGTGCGGGTACTGCCAGTCCGGCATGATTCTTTCGGCGGCCGCGTTGTTTGTGCGTCGTCAGATCATTTGGGACAGATGCGGGCGTGATTTAGTGGAGTGTTGGCCTCATCTGGTTGGTCGATC
>CANJOI010000251.1 GCA_947475365.1 Fidelibacterota bacterium
GCACGTTCCACAGAGTCATGATGGTGCCGATCACCAGCGGATAAATGGTGAAATCGAGGCCATCGAATCCCCAGCCCCCGGCGCAGGCCCAGAAGGCCTTGCGCTCGGGCGGGTTCATGGCGCGGTAAAACGACCGCAATCCCCCCGCGTCATCCACTACGGCGTCCGACATTGCTTTCCGGCCCCTCGACGCAAGCTTCCCGAAGGCAGCTTAGTCGAAGACCAGGTCGAACGGCACCCCTTCCGCGGAGAAGACGCCCCGGCCCAAAGCTTGGACCGCTGTTACCATCCGGCCTTCGCGGGCCAGCATTCCGTCGGCGAAGGCAATCATCAGGCCGTTAGGCGTTGCGCTCGGCGACGCCGCCCGCAGCGCCCGTGCGAGCCCCTGCTCCCGGCCGGGAGGCGAAAAAGCGCAGGCCAATATGTAAGCCGCGGCCGTGGACCGGCTGATGCCGGCGAAGCAGTGCACCAGCAACGGCGCGCCGGTGGCGGCCAATTTCCACTCATCCCCGAAGGCGAGGATCGCCCGCACGGTGTCGGCGGTTGGGGGCGTCAGCCCTTCCATCGGGAATGTGATGTCGTTGAAACGCAGGCTGAGGTGACGGACGCCGCCGCAGACAGGCCCCTCAGCCTCCGGCCCCAGGAGCGTCAGCACATGAGACGGCTTGCGGCCCGCCAGCACCGCCGGCACGTGGCTCAGCGGCGCGACGATCAAGGCCACAGCGACACCGCGCCCAGAAAGAAGCCGATCTCGAACATCTGCTCGATAGCGCCCAGCACATCGCCGGTGACGCCGCCGATCAGGCGCCGCGACATGAGCGCCATGATCAGCGCCAGCACCGCGCCGCAGGCCAGCGCCGGAACGATGTTGGGCAATGGGAAAGCTACGAACGGCCACGCCGCGAAGACCAGCGCGGCGAGAACCGAACCGGCGCTCACGCCCTGCGGCACCGGCTTGTATTTGGCGGCCTCGGCGTCACCCGCATACGGCAGCGCCGCCATGGCGATCACCGCCGCGGCGCGGGCCGCGCCGTGGCCCGCGATCAACAGCAGCGCCGTGGAGAGTTGCGTTAGGGCGGCGATCTTGAGCGCCCCCGCCAGCATCAGCGCCAGGGCGGCATAGGTCCCGATACGGCTGTCTTTCATGATGGCCAGGCGGCTCGTCTTGTCGTGGCCGCCGCCCAAGCCATCGGCCGTGTCGCCCAGGCCGTCTTCGTGGAAAGCGCCGGTAACGAGGATTCCCGCCAGCACCCCCAACACCGCCGGAAGCGCACCGCCCCAGGCCTTCGCCGCCAGCACCAGCACGAGGGCGGAAACCGCGCCCACGATCTGGCCCACCAACGGGTAATAGCGCGCGCTGGCCGTGATCCATTCGGGCGCGAAGCCCTTTAGCGCCGGCACGGGCAGGCGCGTCAGGAACTGCACCGCCGTCAGGAACAGGCGCAGCTCGCGCATCATGTGATTTTGCCCGTCAGCACATCCTCCAGCGTGGCGATGTCCGTGAGGATACGCGCGGCGGCGCGGATCAAGGGAAGGGCGAGCAGCGCGCCCGTCCCCTCACCCAGGCGCATGTCAAGATCGAGCAGCGGCGACGCCTTCAGGTAGTCCAGCATCAGCCGGTGGCCGGACTCAGCGGAACGATGCGCGAAGACCAAGTACGGCGTGACAGCCGGAGACAGGCGCGCCGCCGCCAAGGCCGCCGCCGTGGAAATGAACCCGTCCACCACCACCACACATCCCGCCGCCGCGCCGCCAAGCATGGCGCCGGCCATCATGACGATTTCCAAGCCGCCGAATTCCTTGAGCACGTCGAACGGCGCGGTCACAGGCGTGCGGGCGGCGGCGCGCGCCAGCACCGCCTGTTTGCGCGCAAGCCCGGCGTCATCGTGCCCCGCGCCACGTCCGACACACAGTTCCAGGGAAATGCCGGTCAAGCGGTGCATCAGCAGCGCGGCCGAGGCGGTATTGCCGATGCCCATCTCGCCCATGGCCAGGATGCCATAGCCCTCGCGCGCGGCGCCTTGCGCGAGGGCTATGCCCTTTTGCAGGGCGTCCTCGGTTTCCGCTACGGTGAGCGCTGACTCACGCACCGCGTTGCGGGTGCCTTTGCGCACCTTGGCGGCGATCAGCGCCGGATGGGAGGGCAGATCGGCGGCGACGCCCGCGTCCACCACGCGCACATCGGCGCCGACGGTGCGGGCAAAGGCGTTGGCGCTGGCCCGCCCGGCCAGAAAGGTATCCACCATCAGGCCCGTGACAGCGGACGGGTAGCTGGAGACCCCGTCCTCGGTGAGGCCGTGATCACCGGCGAAGATCAGCAACAGCGCGCGGTCGAGCGCCTTGGCGTCGATGGTGCCCAGCCGCACCGCGAGCTCCTCCATGCGCCCGAGAGACCCCGGCGGCTTGGCGAGCGCATCGACCCGCGCCGTGAGCAATGTTTCACGTGAAACGCAAACTCCCGCGATCTCCGGCATGTTCATCTTTTCACTGTTCACTTTTTCAACCCCGCGAGCGCGCCGATGGCTTCCACGGTCAGAGCTTTTTCCAATGCCGCCGCAATGTCTTCCAGCGCCTTATCCACCACGACGCTGTGGTCTTCGGTTGTCGCGTGGACCCCCAGCGTCGCCAGGATCGCGGCCCGCGCCGCGCCGGCGGCGAACAGGCCGTGCACATAGGTCCCGGCAATCCTGCCGTCAGCGGACTGGGCGCCGTCGGGTCCGGATCCGTCCAAGGTCAGGTAAGGCCGCGCCGTATCCGCGCCCGTGGTGACGCCCACATGCATCTCGTAGCCGGTGAGCGGCGCGCCGCGCACCTCGCCCGTCACCGGACGTAACACCTTTTCCCCGGTGAGTTCGGTTTCCACATCCAGAAGCCCCAGGCCCGGCGCTTCCCCCGGCGGGCCTTCGATGCCGCGCGGATCGCGCACAACGCGGCCCAGCATCTGCAACCCGCCGCAAATCCCCAGCACGCGCCCGCCCCGGCGCACATGAGCCGCGATATCGATGTCCCAGCCTTGCGCGCGCAGGAAGGCGAGATCATGCAGCGTGGCTTTCGTGCCCGGCAGGATGACGAGGTCGGCGTCGCCCGGGACAGCGCGGCCCGGCGGGATGAATTCAAGCCGCACGCCGGGCTGGTTCTTCAACGGATCGAAGTCATCGAAGTTGGCGATGCGCGACAGCATCGGCACGACGATCCTCACCGGCCTGTGCGCGCCCGCGGCGCCGGTGGTTTCCAGAACCACCGCATCCTCGGCCGGCAGGCGCGCGGCGGCCGGCAGCCAGGGGACCAGGCCAAAGTCCTTCCAGCCGGTGCGGCGCTCGATATCGGCGCGGCCTTCCGTGAACAACGCGGGATCGCCCCGGAACTTATTGATGATGAATCCGTGGATCATGGCGCGGTCGCCGGCGTCCAATACCTCGCGCGCGCCCACCAGGGCGGCGATGACGTGCCCCCGGTTGATGTCACCCGCCAGGATCACCGGCACGTCGGCCGCGCGCGCGAAGCCCATATTGGCAATATCGCCCATGCGCAGGTTGGTCTCGGCCGGGCTGCCCGCGCCTTCCACAATCACCAGATCGCTTTCGCCTTTGAGAATCGCGAAACTATCGAGCACGGTGCGCAACAGATCGGCTTTGCGTTCCTGATAGGCGCGCGCCTGCCAACTGCCCTCCATGCGCCCCAGCACCACCACCTGGGCGCCGGTGTCGGACTGCGGCTTGAGCAGCACGGGATTCATATGAACCGTGAGCGGCGTCCGGCAAGCGATAGCCTGCAAAGCCTGGGCGCGGCCGATCTCACCGCCGTCGGCGGTCACGGCGGCGTTGTTGGACATGTTCTGCGGCTTGAACGGGCGGACCTTGAGTCCCCGGTTGGCGAACAGGCGGCACAGGCCCGCCACCAGCACCGACTTGCCGACGTCCGACCCGCAGCCTTGGATCATCACGGCCGCCATATGAGCCCTCCGATGGCGAGCAATCCCCACATCACCCAACAGGCGCCCAGGAAGATCATCAATCCCCGGCCCAGGTGATGGGGCGCGGGGCGCGGCCCGGCGCCAAACCTGGGCCGCTCATGGACCACGCCGTCATAGCTGGCGGCGCCGCCCAGCTCCACTTTGAGCGCGCCGGCCATGGCGGCTTCGGGCCAGCCGGCGTTCGGAGAAGCGTGCTTGCGCGCATCACGAAACATCACCCTCCAGCCGCCGCGTCCGGCCATGGCGAGGAGAGCGCCCGCGAGCCGTGCCGGGATGAGATTCAACAGATCGTCGGTGCGCGCCGCCGCCCAGCCGAAGTCGCGCCACCGGGGCTCCATATGGCCGATCATGCTGTCGGCGGTGTTCACCGCTTTATAAGCGAACAATCCCGGCAGTCCGCCGACGAACAACCAGAACGCCGGGGCCACGACGCCGTCGTTGAAGCTCTCGGCCAGGCTCTCCAGGGCGGCGGCGGAGACGCCTCTTTCGTCCAACTGACTAACATCGCGGCCGACAATACGTCCCACCGCCGCGCGCGCGCCGGCAAGATCATTGGCGTTCAACGCGCGGATCACGGCGGCCACATGGTCGAACAGGCTGCGCTGCGCCAGGCCCAGGGTCGCGATCAGCGTCACCGCCACGCCGCCGTAGGGAATGCGCGGGACGACTTGCAGGATGAGCACACCCGCCCCCGCCGATACCGCGACGATAATCCCAAGCGCCACCACGCCCAAAACCTTACGCGCGCGGCCGGGATGGTTCCAGCGCCGCTCCAGCGTTGCAATGAGCGCCGCGATCCAGGCCACGGGATGGGGAATGCGCCGGTGCAGCCAGTCCGGATAGCCGATGATGGCTTCCAGCGCGAGAGCCGCCAGCACCATCCAAGAGTCGAAAAGGGGCCAGGACTCACCCACGGCCAAGGACTTCGATTATCGGCCCCTGCTCGCCGTCCCAGATCCGGCTCTCGATACCATAGGCGGCGCGCAATATTCCGGGCGTGAGCGCGGCGCGCGCCGGCCCTGCGGCCAAGATGCGCCCGTCCGCCAGGACGATCACCTGGTCCGCGACGCGCAAAGCCATATGCAGGTCGTGCAAGGTCACGATCACGCCACAGCCTGCCGCGGCAAGCCCGCGCATCAGGCCGGCTGCGTCCAACTGGTGGCCGGGATCCAGGCCCGTGAGCGGTTCGTCGGCCAGCAGCCAAGCCGGTTCGCCCGCCAGGGCGCGCGCCAACAGGACCCGCGCGCGCTCACCGCCGGACAGCGTGAGCACGTTGCGGTGAGCGAGGCTTTCCACCCGCGCCGTGGCCATGGCGCGGTCGACCAGATCGGAA
>CANJOI010000252.1 GCA_947475365.1 Fidelibacterota bacterium
AGGAATAGTGCGGGCGGGATATGCCGGCGCGCCCGGTTGCCGTGTCCTTGCGCCTGTTTGACCAAGCCGATGCTGGCGTAGCGCAGCGCGGCTTTGGTGCGGTAGCGCAGCACAAGCATATAGGCGGCCAGCAAAGCCGGCACCGCCGCGAGGAACCACAGCATCTGGGCTGCGAGAAAACTCATGGCGGGAAGCCTAACATTTCCCCGGGCCCGGACCTAGCGCTGGTGCCTGGAAAGATTGCCGAAAACCAGCAAAACGGGCGCTGCCACCCGCTTGCGCGCGCCGCACGGGGGGGGGGTGAGCGCGATGGCGGTTCTTTAGGGCGTTGGCCGCCGCTGCTGGCGGAAGCTTTCGCCCATGACGCCTGGTGTGTGTGGAAGTAACCACTAGCCTGCCCACGGCCCTTCCCAAGGCAGACTAGGCCCTTGAGCGGCCCCTCCCGGCGCGCCACAGTGGCCCAAGGATTCTTTCAGAGGGGAGCTGCGCCATGGGCCACCGGACTGTTTTCACCGCCTTGAAATTCCTGCTGGCGACAACGGCGGTCATTCCGCTGGTGGCGTCCGCCGCCGAAGCGCCGCGCGCCGGCATGATCGGCTTCGGGCCCGCCAGCGAACAGGCCCAGCGCGCCCTGGAAGCCAAGTTCGACGCGCAATTGAATGCCAAAGACCTGCGCGGATGGATGGAGCGCATGGCGTCAGCGCCCAACCACGTCGGCTCGCCGCACGACAAAGCCAACGCCGATTTCATTCTCTCCAAGTTCAAGGAAGCGGGCTGGGATGCGCGCATCGAGACTTTCTATGTGCTGTATCCCACACCCAAGAACGTGTCGGTCGAGATGGTTGCGCCTACCAGCCATAAGGCCACGCTGACCGAAGGGCCGGTGGCCGGGGACCGCACATCGACGCAGGTGGCTGACGAACTGCCGGCCTACACGGCCTTCGGCGGCGACGGCGATGTCACCGCCGATGTGGTCTATGTCAACCAAGGCATGCCCGCGGATTATGAGCAACTGGCGCGCAACGGTGTCGACGTGAAGGGCAAGATCGTCATGGCCCGCTATGGCGGCGGCTGGCGCGGTCTGAAACCCAAGCTCGCCCAGGAGCACGGCGCCGCCGGCTGCATCATCTACTCCGATCCCGCCGATGACGGCTATGGGGCAGGGGAGCCCTGGCCCAAGGGCGCCGAACGCCCGCCGCAGGGTGTGCAGCGCGGCTCGGTGCTCGATCTGCCGGTGCGCCCGGGCGATCCGCTCACGCCCAATGCCGGCGCCACCAAGGACGCCAAGCGGCTGACCAAGGAAACCGCTGAAACCGTCTTGAAGATTCCCGTGCTGCCGATTTCCTACGGCGATGCCCAGCCGATCCTGGCGGCGCTGGCCGGCCCCATGGTGCCGCCGAACTGGCGCGGCGGTCTGCCGATCACCTATCACATGGGCGGTACTGGCGCCGTCAAAGTGCATATGGTCGAGCAATCCGACTGGAGCCTGAAGCCGCTCTACAATGTCATCGCCACCATCCAAGGTTCGGAATTCCCCGATCAGTGGGTGATCCGCGGCAACCATCACGACGGCTGGGTGTTCGGCGCCCAGGATCCGCTGTCGGGAAATGTCGCCATGCTCGCCGAGGCCCAGGCCATCGGCAAACTGGTGAAGGACGGCTGGAAGCCTAAACGCACACTGGTCTACACCAGCTGGGACGGCGAGGAACCGGCGCTCCTGGGGTCGACCGAATGGGCCGAACAGCACGCCGCCGATCTTGCCAAGAAGGGTGTGCTCTATATCAACTCCGACGGTAACGGCCGCGGCTTCCTCGGTGTCGGAGGAACGCACTCCTATCAGAAAGTCGTCAACCAAATCGCGGGTGAGCTTAAGGATCCGCAAACCGGCGTGTCGGTGCTCGAGCGCCAGCGCGCGCGCGCGGACGCCAATGCCTACGACAAACGCGGCGGCGGCGACGCGGAGACGGCGGAAGCCGCGGCCAAGGGCGGCGACATGCCCATCGGCGCGCTGGGATCGGGCTCAGACTACACGCCGTTCCTGCAGCACCTGGGCCTTGCCTCCGTCAACATCGGGTATGGCGGCGAGGGCGACAGCGGCGGTGTCTATCACTCGGCCTATGACTCGTTCGATCACTACATTCGTTTCGGCGATCCCGAGTTCGCCTACGGCGTGATGCTGGCCAAGACCGCGGGGCGCTTGGCGCTGCGCACCGCCAATGCCGACGTGCTACCGGTGCAGGCCGGCGACTTCGCCGACACCATGGAGCGTTACGGCAAGGAACTGCACAAGCTGGTGGACGACGGCAAGAAGCGTCAGGAGGCCCTGGAACGCCTGCTCAAAACCAACGCCTTCAAGGTGGCGGGCGACCCCACCAAGACCGTGGTGCCGCCGCCCGCCGAAGGCCCGGTGCCGCCCATCGATCTCGCCAAGCTGGATGCGGCCATCACCAAACTCAAGACCAGCGCCGCCGCCTTCGATGCCGCGCGGGTCGCGGGCCAAGGCGCCGTCGCGCCCGCGCAGTTGGCCCAAGTGAATGCCATCCTGGCCGGAGCGGATCGCACGTTGCTGACCGAGAAGGGCCTGCCGGGCCGCCCCTGGTACAAGAACGTCATTTACGCGCCCGGCCTCGAGACGGGCTACGGCGTGAAAACACTGCCCGGCGTGCGCGAAGCCCTGGAGGGCAAGCGCTGGGACGAAGCCAACCAATACGCCGGCGTCACCGCCGGCGCGCTGGAGGCCTACGCCGCCACCTTGGACAAGGCGACGGCGCTGATGAAACCGAAGGTCACCCATTAGTCTGAGGAGGACGACAATGCTGCGCGTTTTCAAATACGCCGCTCTGGCGATGCTGATGCTGTCGGCGCCTGCGGCCATGGCTGCCGATGCTGGCGCGAAGACTCATAAGCTCTTGCTGCATATCGATTCCGACAACGAGCAGCTTATGAACATGGTGCTCGGCAACGCCATGAACGCCAAGAAGTTCTGGGATGACCGGGGCGAGACCTTGCAGGTGGAAGTGGTCGCCTATGGCCCCGGCATCTCCATGCTGCGCGAGGACAAGTCGCCGGTGGCGAAGCGCATCGCCGAAGTCAAAACCGCCATGCCGACCCTGGCGCTCAGCATGTGCAACAACTCCAAGATGGGCGCCGAGAAAGCCGAAGGCCACGCCATCACCCCGCTACCGGGCGTGAAGGTGGTGCCGGCTGGGATCGCGCGCATTATGGAGTTGGAGGAGCAGGGCTACACTTACGTTAAGCCGTAATGCCGGCGGGGCAATAGAATACCCCAGCCCCGCCTGTCATTACCCGGCTTGTCCGGGTAATCCATCGCCTAACAAATTCTGGCGCACTTTGGTGCATGGATTGCCGGCATGAAGCCGGCAATGACAGGAGGAAGACTATCACGGTAGGTCCGCCATCCGCGCATTAGCGCGGAAGATCAGACTTGCCCATCAGGAACTCATCCACCGCGCGCGCGGCTTGGCGGCCTTCGCGGATGGCCCAGACCACCAGGCTCTGGCCGCGCCGCATGTCGCCGGCGGCGAACACTTTGGCGGCGGAGCTCTGGTATTTCACGGTATCGGCCAGCACGTTACCGCGGGCGTCCAGGGCCACGCCCAGGTCCTTGAGCAGTCCGGTCTGGATGGGAGACACGAACCCCATGGCCAGCAGCACGAGGTCGGCATCCAGCACGATCTCCGACCCCGGCACTTCCTTGCCGTTTTCCAGGCGCACGATGTGCTGGCGGGTCACCTTGCCGTTGTCGCCGGTGAAGGACTTGGTCGCCACCGCGAATTCGCGGTCGCAGCCTTCTTCCTGGGACGAGGACACACGGAACTTCAGGGGCCAGTAGGGCCATACCATGGCCTTGTCTTCCTGTTCCGGCGGGCGCGGCATGATCTCCAGTTGGCGCACGGATTTGGCGCCCTGGCGGATCGATGTGCCGATGCAGTCGGAGCCGGTGTCGCCGCCGCCGATGACCACCACATGTTTGTCCTTGGCGGTGATGGCTTGCGCGGCGTCGATCTTGTCGCCGGCCACGCGCTTGTTGTTCTGGCTGAGGAAATCCATGGCGAAATGGACGCCGGCCAAATCGCGCCCCGGCACCGGCAAGTCGCGCGGCATCTGGGCGCCGCCGGTCAACAGAACGGCGTCGAAATCCTTCTGCAGCTGCGTGGCCGTGACATCCACGCCCACATGGCATGACGTGCGGAACTGCACGCCTTCGGCCTGCATCTGTTCGATGCGGCGGTCGATGAGGTGCTTTTCCATCTTAAAGTCGGGGATGCCGTAGCGGAGCAGACCGCCGGCGCGGTCATCCTTCTCGAACACCGTCACGGCATGACCGGTGCGCGCCAGCTGCTGCGCGGCGGCGAGGCCGGCGGGACCCGAGCCGACGATGGCGATGCGTTTGCCGGTCTTGGCGGCGGGCGGTTCGGGCAGGATCCAGCCCTCGGCCCAGCCTTTATCGACGATGGCGCATTCGATCGACTTGATGGTGACGGGATCGTCGTTGAAGTTCAGCGTGCAGGCCGCCTCGCAGGGCGCGGGGCAGATACGGCCGGTGAACTCAGGGAAGTTGTTGGTGGAGTGCAGCACCGAAAGCGCGTCACGCCAGCGGTCCTTGAACACCAGGTTGTTCCAGTCGGGGATGACATTATTGACCGGGCAGCCGTTGTGGCAGTAGGGGATGCCGCAATCCATGCAGCGCGCGCCCTGGTTCGCGAGCGTAGCGCCATCCGGCTGATGCACGAATTCCTTATAGTGCGTGACGCGCTCGGCGACCTTGTCGTAGGTGCGGTCCGCGCGCGCGATTTCCATGAATCCCGTCGGCTTACCCATGGGAGGCCGCCAACTTAAAGCTGGTTTCAGACTCACCCGCCTCGCGCACCCGCGACGCAGCCAGGGTCTTCAGGGATTTGCTGTAGTCGGTCGGCATCACTTTGATGAATTTCGGCAAGAAGGAATCCCAGTTATCCAGAATGTGCTTGGCGCGGGTGCTGCCGGTGTAGCGGTGGTGGCGCTGGATCAGCATATGCAGGCGCGCCGCGTCCTGGGCGAGGTGGTTGGAGAGCAGGGTGCGCCATGTGCCGTCCTCGGCCACGGCGACCGGTTCCGGCGTGATGCGCTCCATCTCCACCATCGCGGTATTGCAGCGCTTGGCGAAAGACCCGTCCTCGTCCAGCACATAGGCGACGCCGCCCGACATGCCGGCGCCGAAGTTGCGGCCGGTTTCGCCTATCACGACGATCGTGCCGCCGGTCATGTATTCGCAGCCGTGATCGCCCACGCCTTCCACCACCGC
>CANJOI010000253.1 GCA_947475365.1 Fidelibacterota bacterium
TACAGCTTGCCGCTAACTAACCATCACTAGAACGGACTTAGGATATCCAGTACCTGGCTGCCGACGCGTGGTTGTTGGATGTCGCTTATTACGCCTTTGCCGCCGTAGGAGATGCGGGCTTCGGCGATCTTGTCGGAAGTAATGGTGTTGTCGGAGCGGATGTCCTCGGGGCGGATCACGCCCGCGACCTTCAGCTCGCGCAGGTCGTTGTTGACGCGGATCTCCTGGCGGCCGGCGACCGCGAGGTTGCCGTTGGGCAGAACCTGCAGCACCACCGCGGCCAGACGGACATTGATGGTTTCCGAGCGGCTGGCCGAGCCTTTCCCGTCGAACACGCTGTCGGAGGTGGCGTTGATCGCCGGGTTCGGGCTGCCGATGGCGCCGAGGCCGAAGAAGTTGGTGATGGTCGCGGATTCCTTACTGCCCGAGCGGGTACGCGAGGTCTGCTGCTGCAACTGCGCCTGCTCGTTCTGGATATTGACCACCACGGTCATGACATCGCCGACCTGCTTGGCGCGCTGGTCCTTGAAGAAGGCGCGCGCGCCGGGCCGCCACAGCGAGTTGGCGGCGGGTTCCAGCACCAGCGGCGTGGGCATCGGCATGCTGACCGGGCGGTAGTCCTTGTTCTGGGTCGGGCTGGAAACCGGAGTCATCGCGGGCGGCTCGCCGATGCGCGACAGGCGCTCGGTGGCGGCGCAGCCGGTGAGGGCGGTCGCGGCCAGCAGGCCGACCACAAGACGAGAGGCGAGGGAGCGCCAGGGCGAGGAGATGACGGTCATGACCAGGTTTCCTTTTTCGGACGTTCTTTTGTTTTTTAGTTGGCGCCAGCTGCCTGTTTCGGCGTGGTGATGCGCACGGTGCGCGCATCGATCACTTCGGCGAGGACAGTGGCGTTGCTCTTGCTGTTGGTGACGCGGACCACGTCGCCCACGCCGCCCTGCTCCTGGGCGATGCCCTGGGCGGTCAGGCTGATGAGCGGCACGGCGTAGAGGATGGTGACCATCTTGCCGCGTTCCACGGCGACCGGACGGGCGATGTCGAAGGGGTGCATCATCTGACCTGTGCGCATGGCGTGCTTGGCGGCGCGGCCGACGATGTCGCTGACGTCGGTGATCACATTGGCGCCGACTTCGGCATCGGTGAGGGTAATGGTGTTGAGGTCGGCGGCGGTCAGGACGTCACCCCGATTGAGGTCGCGGGCGGCCACGGGCACATGCACCTGGCGGACCAGGGCCACGTCGCCGCGGCGGACCGGGGCGCCCGCCGGCAGCAGACGGCGCGGGGTCTTGCCCACCAGCTGGGTGGAGTCGAGGATCGCGTCGGAGGGCAGGTCGGCGGCGTTGAAGCTGGCCATCACAATCTGGTTCGCCGTGATCTTGGCGTCGCGCGAGGCATCCACGCCCATCACCGGCACTTCCACCAGGCGGATGAGGGCAACGTCGCTCTCGAGCACCGGCAGGCCGGCCTTGACGAAGAACTTGGGCGACTTGCCGATCAGGAGGGTCGGTTCGGTGATGGTGGTGGGCTTCACCAGCTCGGCGCGGACACTGACGACGTCGATCATATCGGCGGTGATGGTCTTGTTGCGGGCCGCGTTTTCCTTGAGCACCGGCACAGCCACCGTCGCATAAGCCACGCCGCGCAGCGGCACGAACATCGCCTTGGGATCGTTGGCCGGGATTTCCGCGACAGCGGTAAAGGCCTTCGCGGCCGGGTCGTAGAAGGCCTCGCGCACGCCGATTTCGGTGCTGGCGCCCAGCGCCACGGTGATGGTTTCCACAGCCTGCGTGACCTGGAGGTCGAAGTTCGCCGGCATGCCTTTGGCGGTCAGCGACGTACGGACGGCGGCGAGGATGTCGGCCTGGACGATGGTCTGGCCGGGCTGATAGGCGATGACGCGGTCATAGGCGCTGGCGGGATGCCACGACAAGCCATAGGTGCGGGCGAGCTTGTCGAGCCATTCGGCGCTAAGGACCACGCGCTGTCCCGGACGCGGCGCCGGCGCCACAACCTTCTCGGGGCGGGCCAGGAAACCGGTGAAGATGTCCCCCAGGCGGATGGCATCGCCGGTGACCGTGATCGAAGGGTTGAGGCGCACTTCGTCCTCGGTGGCGGGCGCCACCACGTTCGAGACCGGGATCACCGGCGGCGCGCCGAGCGGCACCTTGACCGTTTCCCCGAGCGCGGGGGCGGCAAAGGCGAACAACACTGCGGCGGCGATACCTTGAAACTTCATAACCGTATCCTCGAACGAAACGTACTCAGGTCATCTGGTTGATGGTGGAGGCCATTTCGTCGGCCGTCTTGATTACCTTGGAGTTCATTTCATAGGCGCGCTGGGCGCTGATGAGGTCGGTGATTTCCGAGACCACGTTGACGTTCGAGGTTTCCAAGAAACCTTGGAGGATGGTGCCGAAGCCGGGTGTGCCCGGCGTGCCCACGGTCGCCTGACCCGAGGCCGGCGTATCGAGGAACAGGTTGTCGCCTTTGGCTTCGAGGCCGGCTTCGTTGGGGAAGTTGGCGATCTGGAACTGGCCGGCCTGGGCGGGCGTGATCACCCCGTCCTGCTTGTAGTAAACTTGGCCTTGCGGGTTGATCGAGATGCTGATGGCGTCGACCGGGATCGCGGCCACGCCCTGCACCAGGAAGCCGTCGTGGGTCACGACCTGGCCGGTGGGAGACAGCTGGAACGAACCGTCGCGGGTATAGGCGGTTTCGCCGCTCGGCAGCGTCACCTGGAAGTAGCCTTTGCCCTGCACCGCGACGTCGAGGGTGTTGTCGGTGGAGAGCAGCGAGCCCTGGCTGCTGATGCGGTAGACCGAGGCGGTCTTCACACCGAGACCGAGCTGCACGCCGGCCGGGACGATGGTGCCCGCGTCGGACGAGGTCGAACCCACGCGCCGCAGATCCTGGTACAAGAGGTCGTTGAACTCCGTCCGGCGCCGTGTGTACGCCGTCGTGTTCATGTTGGCGATGTTGTTCGAGATCACTTCGACGTTCGTCTGCTGGGCAAGCATGCCGGTGGCAGCGATGGAGAGAGCTCGGATGGTCATGGCCTAATTCCTTCTTCCGTACACTTTTATCGGTGTTACGCGGTCATCTGGCGGCTGAACAAGTCGGAGGCTTTGCGCTTCCGGTCGTGTTCTTCTTCCACCAGTTTGGTCACATCGCCGTAGGCCCGGTTGAGGGCGATCAGGCGGGTCATCTCAGAGATTCCGTTGACGTTCGAGGCTTCCAGCACGCCCTGCGCGACCTTCGGGTTGGGCACATCGATGGGCTGCTGGTCACCGGCGCCGAACACGGTGCCGGTGATCTGCTTCAGATCGCGCTCGCGCTCAAAGCGCACCACGCGGATACGATCGATGGTGGCGTTGGTTTGCTTGTTGATGATGGAGCCGTCGCCCTGGATCATCACTTCGCCGACCGTGCCGGGGATGGTGATGGGCTGGCCGTTGGTGGAGAGCACCGGCGCGCCTTCCTGGGTCACCAGTTGGCCGGTGGAATCCACGGTGAAGTTGCCGGCGCGGGTATAGGTGTTGGCGCCGCCGTTCTTGCCCTGGACCTCGAAGTAGCCTTCGCCCTGGAGCGCGAGGTCGTAGGTGTTGTTGGTGAAATTAAAGGCGCCCTGCGAGAGATTGCGCACCAGACCGAAGTCATTGGTGAACGCGATCTTGTCCTTGAAGGTGAGGTCATCGTTGTTGGAGCGGAACACGTACTGGGCGAAGAGCGTGTCGGAGCCCTTGAAGCCCGTGGTGTTCACGTTCGCGAGGTTGTTTGCGACAACCTCGAGCTGGTTCCATAGCGATGACTGGCGCGAGAGCGCGATGTATGTGGTGTTATCCATGGCCTTCTTCCCGCGCCTTTTGACGCGATGTTTTGTCAGGAGGATTGCAGGAAGCGTGCCAGGATATATTTCGTATAAATATCAATGGATTAGGTGTTTGACCGTGAACCGCGAAGGGTTCCGGAAGGCCGTTTTGGCCTGGGGTGGGGGCAAGTTTTTCCCCAAAGACCCCCTCAGGATCGTCCATGGGCCCGCGGTTCTGCCGGTGGGGCGTCCATCGCCAGGGTGACTCAATATATTGTTAACCCGCCCCCGCTAGGTTCACTGTCTGCCGGAGGGTGCATTTTATAAAGTGCCCTGGCTTGCGACAGGGGCCCGCGAGAGGCGCTCGCGCAAGAGACAGACCGGCCGGCCGGAAGTTGGGTGATATGGCAGCAGAAGAAGATTTCGAAGGCGACGAACCCGAATTCGACGCCGGCGCAGCCGGTGGCGGGGGTGGCGGCAAGAAGAAGCTGCTGCTTCTGATTGTGTTGCCGCTGGTGCTCGTCCTGGGCGGCGCCGCGGCTGCCTATTTCACCGGTCTCGCCGATCCTCTGCTGGCGATGTTCCATAAAGAAGCCCCGGCCGCCGAGGGTGAACACGCCGCCGAGGGCGGTCACGAAGGCGCCGGCAAGGCCGCGGAAGGCGAACATGGCGCCCCCGGCGCTGCCGCTGTGATGTACGAGCTCCCGGAAATGCTGGTGAATATCAACACCTCCGGCCGGTCCAAGAGTTTTCTCAAGATCAAGGTGAGCCTGGAACTCACCAACGCGGACGACATCAACCGCATCGAAAACGTAAAGCCCCGCATCGTCGATAATTTCCAGGTCTACTTGCGCGAGCTGCGCCTTGAGGATCTGCAGGGCGCCGCCGGGGTCTACCGCTTGCGCGAAGAGTTGCTCAATCGCGTCAACGTCGCCGCGCGTCCCGCGGTGGTGAAGGACGTCCTGTTCCAGGAAATGATCGTCCAGTAAGGCTACAGCGGCATCATGGCGGACGAAGACGATTTCGACAGTGACGAGCCCGAATTTGAAGCCGCCCCGGAAGGGGCCGGCGGGCGCGGGAGCAAGAAGAAGCTCCTGCTGATCATCGCCATTCCCCTGGTGCTGGTCATCGGTGGCGGCGCGGCGGCCTATTTCACCGGCCTGGCGGATCCGCTGCTGGCGCTGTTCCATAAGGAAGATCAGTCCGCCGAAGGCGCCGAGGGCGCGGCCGGCCACGGGGCGCCCGCGAAGGTCGCGGAGAGCAAAGCCGCAAAGGCCGCGGAACAGCCGATCGTGAATTACGAACTGCCCGATATGCTGGTTAATATCGACACCGGCACCCGCGCCAAGAGCTTCTTGAAGATCAAGGCCAGCGTGGAATTGAACACCGAA
>CANJOI010000254.1 GCA_947475365.1 Fidelibacterota bacterium
GACCCGTTTGCTCGAAGAAGACCGCATCCATCTGCAAGGACTGGTGCGCGGTATCCCGCGCCTCGACATGATCGTGGCGCAGAAGACCCAGGATCTGGACGCGCTCGCCGAACGCCTGGCGCTCGGGCCGTTGAAGTTGCTGCTGCTCCGCACGCAGGATGTCACGTCGCTGGTGGCGCGGCTGAACCTCGACCGCTTCTCCCGCGATATCGACCGTCACGGGCGCGATGTGGAGGTGAGCGCGACGCGCCTTGCGGGCGCCGCGCGCCGCGCCGTGGCCGACGCCGACGCGCGGCTGGAGGCCTTGTGGGCGCGGCTGCAATCGGTGTCGCCCAAGAAAGTGCTGGAACGCGGCTACGCCATCATTTCAGACGCGGCCGGGGTGCCGATTACGTCCATGACGCTGGCGCCCGCGGGCGCCCATCTCGCGATAGAATTCGCCGACGGTAAAGTGGGCGCGCAGGTCACGGATGGACCGCCGGCGCCCAAACGCGCCAAGACGGCGCGCAAAGAAGACGGTCAAGGGACACTGCTGTGAGGGCGGCGCTCATCCTGGCGGCGGTGTTGATCGCATTGCCTGCCTCTGGCGCCGAGGTGCTCCTCGGCGGCAAGATTGAGCAAGGCGGACTGCTGGTCGGAACCGCGCCCGCGGGCGCTCAGATCACGCTGGGCGACCGCAAGATCAAAGTCGGCGCCGACGGGCGGTTCATCGCCGGTTTCGACCGCGATGCGCCGGCGACCGCGACGCTTACCATAACGGTCCCCGGCGAGGCGCCGGATGTGCGCAAGATTGATGTCGCCAAACGCGCCTGGGAGATCGAGCGCGTCAATGGTGTGCCGCAGCAGTTGGTGACGCCGGACCCTGAGATGGAAGCGCGCATCGCGGCCGAGCAGAAATTGCTGAACGCCGCCCGCGCCAAAAACGAGCCGCGGCCCCTGTTCGAGAGCGGGTTCATCAAGCCGGTGGAGGGCCGCAAGTCCGGTTCTTTCGGCAGCCAGCGCGTTCTCAACGGCACCCCGCGCGCGCCCCATGCCGGATGGGACATCGCGGCGCCCATCGGCACCCCGGTTCACGCCAGCGCCGACGGTGTCGTGTCACTGGCCAAGGAAATGCTGGTCATGACCGGGGACACGGTGATGATCAATCACGGGTTCGGCCTGCAGACCATGTATATCCACATGAGCAAGATTTTAGTGGCGGACGGTCAGGCCGTGAAACAAGGCGACGTGATCGGCGAGGTCGGCATGACCGGCCGCGCCAATGGGCCGCATTTGCATTTCGCCGCGTCCTGGTTCAACGCCCGGCTCGACGCCGAAACCCTGCTGGCCGCGCTGCCGGCGCCTCCGCGCTAAGGTTCGCCGAGCGCGCGGTCGAGCAACTGGTCCAAGAGGGCCGTGTCTTCCCACTCCACCGTCACCGTCAGCACGTTGACCTGCTGGCGTTGATCTGGCGACAGCCGCACCGCGTCCTTGGCGGTGGTGACCGGGATCGCGCCCAGTTCATAGGCCTCGTCCAGGATCGGCTGGATGTCGGCGGCATCGAATTCGTGATGGTCATCGAACACGCGTCTGGCCACGACCTGGGCGCCCGCGGCGCTCAGGGCGCGGAAGAATTTCGCGGGATCGCCAATGCCGGCGAAGGCCACCACGCGCTGGCGTGCGAGCTGGCGGTACGCGGGCCCCGGCGCCAGCCGCGCCCGCAACACCGGCAGACGTTCGCGCAATTTACCGGCAAGGTCGCGCGGGTCGTCGCCCATCAGCACCACGGCATCGGCGCGTTTCAGCCCGGCGGTGATGTCTTCGCGCAAAGGCCCCGCCGGTATGATGCGGCCGTTGCCGAAGCCCCGGAGTCCGTCAACGACCACCAGGGAGAGGTTCTTGGCGAGGCCAGGATTCTGATGGCCGTCATCCATCACCAGGGCTGTGGCGCCCTCGGCAATGGCCATGAGCGCGGCTTTGTCGCGGTTGGGCGAGACGAAGGCGGGGAAGCTGGCGGCGTGCAAGAGGGCCTCGTCGCCGACATCGCTGACGGTATGCGCGAACCGGTCGGCGCGGAGCGGGACCATGTGTTTGCGTCCGCCGTAGCCCCTGAGCAGCACGGCCGGACTGTAGCCCTTGGCGCTCAGACGTTCGGCGATGGACTGGGCGACGGGGGTCTTGCCCGTGCCGCCGGCGGTCAGGTTGCCGACGCAGATCACCGGCACGCCGACGCGTACCGGCCGCGCGCGGGCGATGCGCCCCGCGGTCACGGCGCCGTACACCAGACCAAACGGCGTGAGCAACCGCGCGAGGCCGTTCTCGCTTTGCCAGAAATCAGGCGCGCGCATTTGTACTCTTCAGGGCCGCGGGCTCCATCGGCACATGGCCTGCAAGGACGTCGGCCTCGGCGGTGACGCGGTTGAGTTCCCGCTCCAGGTCCTCCTGCAGCCGCGCGGTCATGGCGTCGTCCGCGTCGCGCGGCACGGACATCGGTTTGCCCCACACCATGGCGCCGCGGCTGAAGGGCAGCGCGATGACCAGGCGGTCCCAGGTGTTGAGCACAACGCGGCGGCGCACTGAGACCGCGGCCGGAACGATCGGCACGCCCGAGAGCCGCGCCAGCGCCAGGGCGCCTTCACGGATGCGCATGCGCGGCCCGCGCGGGCCATCGGGTGTGATGCCGATGCTGTGGCCGTCGCGCGCGAGGCGCACCAGCGCGCGCAGGGCTTCGGCGCCGCCGCGCCGCGACGATCCCGCCACCGCGTCGATGCCGAAATGCGCCACGGTTTTCTTGATCAGCTGGCCATCGGGATGGGATGAGATCAGCATGTGGAACGGCCGCCGCGACGGCCAGCAGTAGGGCATCATCGCCAGCCGGTTGTGCCAGAAGGCGACGATCACCGGGCGTTCGCCCGTCCAGGCGGCCTCCGCCGCGGCGGTATTCACGCGCTGCCAGCGGGTGGTGACCCTGACCAGGGCGATCAGGCCCGCGGCCAGTCCCGCGGCCAGGCCCTGCACCAGGCGTGTGCGGCCGACGGCCTTGGTGAGCTTACCCACGGATATCCAACAGCGGTTGCAACCTGCCGATGTTGTAATGGCGAGGTGGTTGACCGGCCCGAGGGGGTGACGCGACACTCATGGCCGGACTTTAGTTTACTCGGGGCCTCTATGTCACTTGGACGCGTCCTCACCTGGACCGCCATCGCCGCTGTGATCGGCGGCGGCCTCTATTTCCTGGCGGCCGGCGATACTGTTCAGGAAACCGTCGCTCCGGCGCCTGCCCCGCGCGCGCGGGTTTTGATGCCGGCGGCGATGCCGGAGCCTGCCCCCAGCGGCGAGGTGTCCCCGGGTGACGCTCTCGCCAAAGAGGCCGCCGAGGCCGAGGAAAAACTCAAGCAGCAGCAGGAAGAAGAGATCCGCTCCATGCCGGCGCCGCCCCCGGATATGGGGATGATCGACAAAGCCGGAATCCAGAAGGACGCCGAAGAGGCGGCCAAAGCAGCGGCGAAAGCGGCGGCCGGTAAGGGACCCTGACTACTCTGCCGCCAAGGCCGGGGCCTTGGCGGGCTTTCCTTCCGAGGCGTCGTCCGGGAAGAACTTGTCGCTGGGGAACGGCCAGATGTTCGCCAGGAACTGCTGCACGCTGGCGTCCCAGGAATAGCGTTCGGCATGGGCGCGGCAGGCGTCCGGGGATGCCTTCAAGGCGCGCAGCACGGCTTCGCCAAGATCGGCGTGCAGGCACCCGACCGGCGCGTCGCCAATGACGTCGAGCGGTCCCGCTACCGGATAGGCCGCCACCGGCACGCCGCAGGCCAGCGCCTCCAGCAGCACCAGACCGAAGGTGTCCGTCAGGCTGGGGAATACGAACACATCGGCGGCGGCGAAATACTTCGCCAGGTCCTCGCCCTGTTTGACCCCGGCGAAATGCGCGTCCGGGTATTTGCGTGAAAGGCTCGCGAGCTGCGGGCCGTCGCCGACGATGACCTTGCTGCCGGGAGTCTTCAGCGCGAGGAAGGCTTCGATGTTCTTTTCCACCGCCACACGCCCGACGTAGAGCTGGATCGGCCGCGGCAAGTCCAGGAACGTCTTGTCGCGCGGCTTGAACAGGGTCATGTCGACGCCGCGGGTCCAGCGCTTGATATTGTCGAAGCCACGGCCGCGCAGTTCGCCCTCGACGGTGTTGGTCGCGACCATCACGGCGCGCGAGGGTTTGTGGAACCAGCGCAGCACCTTGTAGGTCCAACTCACCGGCACGCCGCTGCGGGCGTTCACATACTCGGCGAATTTGGTGTGGAAGGCCGTGGTGAAGGGAATGCCGCGCGCCACGCAGTAGCTGCGCGCCGACAGTCCCAGCGGGCCTTCGGTGGCGATATGCACCACGCAGGGGCGGAAGCTCTCGATGGTCTTCGCCATGCGCGCCCCCGGCAGGACCGCGAGACGGATCTCAGGATAGGTCGGGCAGGGGAAGCTGCGGAACTGGTCCGGTGTGACCGTGATCGGCTCGTGGCCGGCGGCCGCCAGGTGGTTCTTCAGCGTGGTGAGGGTTCTGACGACGCCGTTGACTTGGGGGTGCCAGGCATCGGTGACGAGGAGTATTCGCATTCTTTTGCCCTGTTGCTGGCTTCAAAAGGAATCTTGGAAAGCGGCGGCGGCAGCACGACGACGTCCGCCGTGTCGGCGGGTTCCGGGGCGAGGCGCTCGTCGGGCGCGAAGCCGCGCAGGTCGGCCCAGGCGAGGATTTCCCAGCGCCCGTCGAAGTGCTCCACCAGCGCGGTGCAGCTTTCCACCCAGTCGCCGTCGTTGAGGTACATCACGCCTTCGATCTCGCGGATCTCGGCGTGGTGGATGTGCCCGCAGACCACGCCATCGGCGCCGCGCTCCTTGGCCATGCGCGCCATGATGTGTTCGTAGTCGGCGATGAACGCGACCGCGTTCTTGACCTTGTGCTTCAGGTATTTTGACAGCGACCAGTACGGCAGCCCGGCCCAGCGCCGCGCCATGTTGAACCAGTTGTTGAGGGCGAGCGCCATGGTGTAGGCGGCATCGCCCAGCACCGCGAGCCAGCGGGCGTGCATCATCAC
>CANJOI010000255.1 GCA_947475365.1 Fidelibacterota bacterium
CAGCGGCGGCGACCACATGGTGGGCGAGGGACGGCGTCGAGGCGATCACCATCTTCGCTCCTGAGTCATTCAGGATGTGCAGGTGATTGGCGGCGGTGTTGGTGGTGTAGGCGGGCACCGAGATGGCGCCGAGGCTCATGATGGCCAGGTCGGCGATGAACCATTCGGGTCTATTTTCCGATACCAGCATGACGCGGTCGCCGGGGTGGATGCCGGCGTTGCGCAGGCCCCGGGCCAGCTCGGTGATCATAGTGGCGGTGTCGGTCCAGGAGAGCGGGCGGTACACGCCATCGGTCTTGGCCCAGAGCAGCGGCGCGACATTCAACCGGCGCGCTTGGCCGAAGAACATGGCCGGCAGGCTGGTCTGGGTGCGGGAATCCACGGCCCTGGAATCCGTAGATCTTGAGGTGGTTTTTCCTGGGCCTTTCTCAACCTGCGCCAACCGGGCCTCCCGTCCCATATTTCGCCGACAGCCTTTCTCCGGGCATTTTTCGTGCCTGTAAAGTGACAAGGTGCTGAAAATACCTCGATTTTATCGGCAGGTCTGTGGTTGGCTGCGGGCTTCCGGCCTCCTATATCGGGGGCCAAGAGGTGCACATATGACTCCCCCCAAAGACGACGCCGCCAATCTCGACCTCGGCCTGCTGCCCGAATGGGACCTGACCGACCTTTACAGCGCGCCGGACGGCGCCGACATCAAGGCTGAATTCACCAGGGTCGAGGCCCGTATCACCGCGTTCGAAGCGCATCGCGGCAAGGTCGCGCAGCTCGGCAGCGAAGCCTTCGGCAGCGCCATCGCGGAATACGAGGCCATCAGCGAGATCATGGGCAAGATCGGCAGCTACGCGCAGCTGTACCAGGCGGGCGACCAGTCCGACGCCGCGCGCGGGCGGTTCTATCAGGACACCGTCGAGCGCCTGACCACGCTGTCCGGCAAGCTGTTGTTCTTCTGCCTGGAGATCAACCGGCTGGAAGACAATGAGCTCAGCGCCAAGATGACTCATCCGCTGGCGGCCAAGTACCAACCCTGGGTGCGCGACCTGCGTGTTTCGCGCAAGCACGACCTCTCGGACGACCTCGAGCGCCTGTTCCTGGACAAGTCCACCACGGGACGCACGACTTGGGTGCGGCTCTACGACGAGACCTTGGCCGGCATTCGCGCCCAGGTGGATAATTCCACGCTCACCCTGACCGAGGCGCTCAATCAGCTCTCCGACCCGAAGGAAGAACGCCGCGCCGCCGCCGCCCACGGCATCGCCAAGGCGCTGGCGGAGAAGACCCAGCTCTTCACCCTCATCACCAACGTGCTGGCCAAGGACAAGGCCATCGGCGACGAATGGCGCAAATACGCACGCCCTGTGTCCTCGCAGAACCTCGCCAACCTGGTGGAGGACGAGGTGGTGGACGCCCTGGTGGCGGCGGCCAAGGACTCCTACGCCTCCACCGCGCACCGCTATTACGCCCTCAAGGCCAAATGGCTGGGGAAGGCCAAGCTGGAATATTGGGACCGCAACGCGCCGCTGCCGACGGTGCCGCACCGCGACGTGTCCTGGTCCGAGGCCAAGGACACCGTGCTCGGCGCCTACGGCGCGTTCTCCACGGACCTCGCGGCCATCGTGCAGCAATTCTTCGACAAGCCCTGGATCGACGCCCCGGCGCGCGCCGGCAAGGCCTCGGGCGCGTTCTCGCACCCGACCGTGCCCTCGGCGCATCCCTACATCCTGCTCAACTACCTCGGCAGCACGCGGGACGTCATGACGCTGGCCCACGAACTGGGCCACGGCGTGCACCAGGTGCTGGCGGCGCCGCAAGGCCAGCTGATCTCCGGCACACCGTTGACGCTCGCGGAGACCGCATCGGTGTTCGGCGAGATGCTCACCTTCCAGAAAATCCTGGCCGACGAGAAGGACCCGGCCCTGCGCAAGGCGCTCTTGGCCGGCAAGGTGGAGGACATGCTCAACACGGTGGTGCGCCAGATCGCCTTCCATGAGTTCGAACGCCAGGTGCACGACGCGCGCAAGGAGGGCGAGCTGTCATCGGACCGCCTGTGCGAAATCTGGCTGGGCGTGCAGAAGGAAAGCCTCGGCCCGGCCTTCAACTTCGAGGACGAGTACAAGTACTACTGGACCTATATCAGCCACTTCATCCATGTGCCGTTCTATGTCTACGCCTATGCGTTTGGGGACTGCCTGGTGAACGCGCTCTACAACGTCTACGCCACCAAGGCGGTGCCGGGCTTCGAGCAGAAGTACATCGACATGCTCAAGGCCGGCGGCAAGCTGCGGCACAAGGAACTGTTGGCGCCGTTCGGATTGGACGCCAGCGACCCCGGCTTCTGGAAGCGCGGCATGAAGACCGTCGAGGGCTTCATCGACCAGCTTGAGAAGATGAGCTAGTGGCGAAAAAACCCACTGAGACCAATACGGAGTCCAACTCCCTCGGCGGCCGTGTCAAACGCTACGCCCAGGTAGGCGCGGCGGTGGGCGGATTCGCCGCGCGCGTGGCGACGGGCAGGGCGCTCGGCAAAAGCGATGCCGCCAGCCAGGCCAAGAACGCCGAGGTGCTGAAGCTGGCGCTCGGCGGCCTTAAAGGGCCGCTCATGAAGGTGGCGCAGATCCTCTCCACCATCCCGGAAGCGCTGCCGGCGGAATACGCCAAGGAACTGTCGCAGCTCCAGGCCAACGCGCCCCATATGGGCTGGCCGTTCGTGAACCGGCGCATGGCGGCGGAACTGGGGCCAGACTGGCAGAAGAAGTTCAAGTCCTTCGCCCGCGAAGCCGCGCGCGCGGCATCCCTGGGACAGGTGCACGAGGCGGTGTCGCTCAAGGGCGCCGCGCTCGCCTGCAAACTTCAGTACCCGGATATGGAATCCGTGGTGGAGGCGGACCTGCGGCAATTGAAGCTCGCCTTCGCCGCCTACAAGCGCTTCGATCCGGCTATCGATCCCAGCGACATCCACGCCGAGATCTCCGACCGCCTGCGCGAGGAGCTGGATTACCGCCACGAGGCCCGCAACATGGCGCTCTACCGCCATATGCTGGCCGACGAGACCGGCGTGCATGTGCCTGACGTGGACGAGGGGCTGTCGACCAAGCGCCTCCTGTGCATGACCTGGCTGGATGGCCGTCCCATCAAGGACGCCGCCGCCGACGCCGACCAGAAAGACCGCGACGCCATCGCCGTGAATATGTTCCGCGCCTGGTATGTGCCGTTTTACAAATTCGGCGTCATCCACGGCGACCCGCACCTGGGGAACTACACCGTGCGCGAGGACACGAGCGTCAACCTGTTGGACTTCGGCTGTATCCGCGTGTTCCCGCCCGCTTTCGTCAAAGGCGTCATCGACCTCTACCGCGCGCTGGAGAAAGGCGACCGCGACCTGGCGGTGTCGGCCTACGAGGTCTGGGGCTTTAAAGGCCTCAGCGACGAGATGATCGACACCCTCAACATCTGGGCGAGCTTCGTCTACGCGCCGCTGATGGAAGACCGCCCACGCCTGATCGAAGAAACCAACGCCGCCGAATACGGCCGCGAAGCCGCCGCCAAGGTCCACAAGGAACTGCAGAGATTAGGTGGCGTGAAACCGCCCCGCGAGTTCGTGCTGGTGGACCGCGCCGCCATCGGCTTGGGCTCGGTGTTCATGCACCTGAAAGCGCAAGTGAACTGGCACCAACTGTTCCACGACACTATCGCGGGGTTTGACGGGGAGAAACTGGCGAAGGTGCAGAATACCGCGTTGAAGAAGGCAGGGCTGGCGCAGACCTAGCCCCTCGGCGCCGCTCAGCCGGCGGAGCCCGGTCCCGGGTGATTCTGGCGCGCGCCGAGGGCGTTCACCAGGGGCTCTAGGTGCGGGACAAAGGGAGTGGACCGCCCGACGCCTTCGCGAAATAGCGGCTGGCGTACCTGAACGGCGCTGCTTGTCTTGACAAGATTTTTGCCCTGGTGGAACGAGAGGCAATTGTCATCCCAGGGCAATTCGCAAAAGGCGAGGAGCCGGCGGCAGGTGCGCTCCAGATCATCAACCAGGTCCTCATAGCGAATTTCGATCATGGCATCACTGGGCACGACCTCCCGCCAATGCCGCATGACATCGCGATATGCATTGTAGTACCGGCCCACTTCACCCAGTTCGTAGGTGAACGGTTGTGGCTCCGCGAACAGCTTGGAGTAGCAGGACCAGCAGGTATCCACGGGGGTTCTCACGACATGGATAATCTTGGCGTTCGGAAAAACGGCCCGTATCAATCCGACAAAGCGGAAATTGGGCAGGGCCTTATCAACAATCCTCAGCGCGCCGCCGGTCCGGGAGCGAAGTTTGGAGAGGTAAATCCTGGCGAGATCCTCGATTTCGGGCCGGGACAATGTTTCTAAGAACTCTTGAAGTTGCTGCGGCTTCACCACTCTTTTGCCGAGCACCGCGGAGAGAGCATCTGAAAAATGCGGCACTTCTCCCGCGGCTTCAACGGATGGATGACGCGCGAGGATTTGCTTGACCAGCGTCGATCCTGACCGAAGCATGCCCACGATGAAGATGGGGGTATCGGATGACGTTCCCAGCCGCTGCAGATGCTCCAATAAGGGCTTGGAAATTGCCGCGGCGACCTCATTCATCTGATGGAAGGCAATCGTCTCGTCATAGTCGATTTGAGTGCGCTTCAGCCCGTTACCAATCTGGTAGTGGTCAAATGCCGCCGCGTGCCGCCCGACGTCAGTAAGGGCTTTGCCGAGTGCGAAGTGGAGGCCTATGCGGTCGGCTGTGTCGAGCGCGCGCTCGCTCTTCATGAGATCAAGCATATGACGCAGGCGCGGATCGGCCGGCGTGAATGGCGCGGTTTCAGCCAATTGATACAAATACTGGCCCTTGGAAGGGGCAAGATCGACGGCGCGCTGGAAGGAAGCGCGGGCCTCGCTTAATTGGCCGCGCTCAAGAAATGATCCGCCAAGGTTCGAGGCAAAGATTGCATTCTTTGGATCGCGTTGAGCGGCCGAAACAAATA
>CANJOI010000256.1 GCA_947475365.1 Fidelibacterota bacterium
CTGCGTCGAGCTGGCGCGCGCCATGGGCGTGCGCGCCGAGAACGTGATCATGTGCGATTCCAAGGGCGTGATCTATCAGGGCCGCACCGAGGGCATGAATCAGTGGAAATCCGCCCACGCGGCCGCTACCGACAAGCGCACACTGGAACAGGCGCTCGACGGCGCCGATGTGTTCTTCGGTCTTTCGGTCAAAGGCGCCGTGACGCCGGCCATGGTCAAATCCATGGCCAAGAATCCGATTATCTTCGCCATGGCCAACCCCGATCCGGAAATCACGCCGGAAGAAGTGGCCGAAGTGCGCGACGACGCCATCGTCGCCACCGGACGCTCGGACTATCCCAACCAGGTCAACAACGTCCTGGGCTTCCCGTTTATTTTTCGCGGGGCCCTGGATGTGCGCGCGCGCACCATCAACGAAGAGATGAAGCTGGCCGCGGCGCGCGCCCTGGCCGACCTTGCCCGCCAGGACGTGCCCGATGAGGTGGCCACCGCCTACGCCGGCCGCAAGTTGCGCTACGGCCCTGAGTACATCATCCCGGTGCCGTTCGACCCGCGCCTGATTTCGACGGTGCCGCCGGCGGTCGCCCGCGCCGCCATGGACACCGGCGTCGCGCGCAAGCCCATCACCGACATGGAAGCCTATAAGAAGGAGCTGTCGGCGCGTCTCAATCCGATCTTCGCCAGCCTGCAGGGCATCTCGGCCGAGGTCACGCGCGCGCCGCGCACGGTGGTGTTCGCGGAAGGCGAGGAAGAGCGGTCGATCCGCGCCGCCATTGCCTATCGCAACGCCGGTTACGGCAAGGCGATCCTGGTCGCTCGCCGCCGCAAGGTGGAGCAGGCCCTGCAGGAGCTGGCGATCCGGCCCGAGGAACTGGACGGCATCACCATCGCCAACGCCCGCGAGTCCGCCCATGTCGGGGAATATGCCGACTATCTGTACAACCGCGCGCAACGCCGCGGCATGCTGCAGCGGGACTGCGAACGCATGGTCAACCAGGACCGTAATATATTCGCCGCCTGCATGGTGGCGCACGGCCACGGCGACACCATGGTCACCGGCCTCACGCGCAACTACCACACCGCGCTGGCCGATGTGCGCAAGGTGATCGACAACGCACCGGCCGCACCGGTGTTCGGCCTGACGATGATTGTGCTGAAGGGGCGCACCCTGTTCATCGCCGATACCGCGGTGCATGAACGCCCCAACGCCGACATCATCGCCCATATCGCCATGGAGAGCGCCGCCGTGGTGCGGCGCCTGGGGCATGACCCGAAAGTCGCACTACTGTCATATTCCAACTTCGGCAACCCGCCGGGCCCTGTGGCTGACACGATGCGCGACGCGGTGCGGATTCTGGAAGGCGAGTCCGCCGCCGGGCGGATCGACTTCGAATTCGACGGGGAAATGGGCGTGGACGTGGCCCTGGATATGAACCGCGAGCGGATCTATCCGTTCTGCCGCTTGACCGGCCCGGCCAATATCCTGGTCATGCCCGGCCTGCATGCCGCCACCATCTCGACCCGGCTGGTGCAGCGCTTCGGTGCGGCCACCTCCATCGGCCCCATGCTGATCGGCCTGGATAAGCCGGTACAGATCGTGGGCATGGATGCCACGGTATCCGATCTGGTACAGATGGCGCTGATGGCCGCCCATGTCGGTGCGACCGCCGCCCGGTAAGTTCTTACAATAATGTCTGCGCCGGATTCCGCCTCGTTCCGCCGGCTTATCGCCTGGTGCTTTGGTCCCTGTATTCCCGCCTGGGCGGTTCTCGCGGGCCTGGTTGTGTTCGCGGACCTCGACCGCACGGCCGCCGCGGCGGGCGGGGTTATCGTGTTCGCGATGATGGCGGTCTTGGTCTTCAGCCGCCTCGCGGACTTTGACCGCCTGATCCGCTACGCCGAGGAATCCCTCCTCAATCCTGACGCGCCCCTGCCGGAACTCAGCGGCTCCGCCACCGCGCGCCGATTGCTGACCGCCATCGCCGCGCTGCGCAAGCTGTGGACCGAACGCCGCGAAGCCGCCGCCGGGCTGGCGCGCTCCGGTCAGGACGTGCTGGACGCCCTGCCCGATCCCTTGATCCTGATCGATCGCCGCCGGCGCATCATCAGCGCCAATACCGCCGCCGGCGAACTGTTCGACATGGACCGCACCGCGCAGCGGCTGGCGGGCCGCGATCTCGCCAGCGTCATCCGCGATCCCAAGGTGCTGGAAGCCGCCGACCTCGCGCTTCAGCAGCGCCGCAAGGGCACCACCCAGTTCACCCTGCCCTCGCCGGTGGAGCACACCTTCGGCGCCCTGGTGGCGCCGCTGCCGGCGATCAACGCGGACGGCACGGCGGCCATTGTCGCGCTCTACGATCAGACCGAACGCCTCAAGACCGACCGCATGCGGGCCGATTTCGTCGCCAACGCCAGCCATGAACTGCGCACGCCGCTGGCCGCCGTGCTCGGCTTCATTGAAACCCTGCAGGGTCCGGCCAAGGACGACGCCGAGGCCCGCGAGCAGTTCCTGGACATCATGCTCAAGCAGGCCAACCGCATGACCCGGCTGATCGACGACCTGCTGTCGCTGTCGCGTATTGAGCTGCGCGAACACACCCGGCCGACGGAACCGGTGGATGTGGAAGCCGTGATTCGCAGCACCGTGGAACTGTTCGAGCGCCAGGCCGAGGAACGCCGCACGACCGTCACCATCACCATCGCGCCTGACGTGCCCGCCGTGGCGGGCGACGTGGGAGAACTGGGGCAGGTGTTCCACAATCTCCTCGGCAACGCCATCAAGTACGGCGGTGACGACGGCAAGGTGGAGATTACGGTGACGCTGTCCAATTACCGGCCGCCCGCCATGCAAGGCCGCGGGCCCTGCCTGCGGATCGACATCAAGGATTCCGGCGAAGGCATCCCGCGCGAACATCTGCCGCGCCTGACGGAACGATTTTACCGCATCGACACCGCGCGTTCGCGCCAGCTGGGCGGCACGGGATTGGGTCTCGCCATCGTCAAACACATCGTCAACCGCCACCGCGGCGCCATGACCATCGACAGCGAGATCGGCAAGGGTTCAGTGTTCACGGTGTTCCTGCCGCCCGCGAGCCCAGGGGCGGCGGCGATGCGGGCCGCTAGTTAGGGGCAGGCCTGAGCGAGCGCCGGTAAACGATCAGCGCCACCGGCAGCAGCGAAACCCCCAAGAGGCAGGTATAGAAGAAATACCCCATGTAGCCGGCGCCCAGCGACGCCGGAGCGACGCCGATCTTGGCGGCGCCCGCCACATAGCTGGTGGCGGGCACGGCGCCAAAGAAGATCAGCAGCGGCGCGAAGAACCCGCCCACATCGGCGGAGCGCGCCGCGCCTTCGATCACGCGGCCTGACTGGGTCATGATGAATTTATCCGGCAGCGCATAGAGCGATGAGAACAGCGCATACTGCGTGCCGGTGAAGCCCGCGCTGGTGAGACTCGACATATACGCGATTAGGCAGGTGCCGGCGAAATTCTGCAGCACGTTGTTGAAGCCGAGACAGATCACGAGGCCGGGGATGCTGGCGCCCTGCGTGGCGAGCCAGGCGAAGGTGAGATTGCTCATGGGCGCGAGCACGCAGCCCGCCACCATGCAGCGCATCAAGCCCCAGCGGGTGATGGCGAGGCCGCCCAAGAGCACACCGACCATGTCCATGACCGCGCCGTAAACTTTGCGCACCTCGGCGATCTGGGTGAGCGTGAACCCGAGGTCGAGATAGAACGGGTTCATGATGTTCAGCAGAAACTGCGAGATCCGGTAAAAGCAGATCAGGGTGATCATCATCCAGGCGAAGGCGCCGAAGCGATTGAAGAAATCGCGCAAGGGGTCGCCAAAGGCATGGGCCAGGAACAGCCCCGGCTGGGTGCGCCGCCCCGGCAGCGGCCAGGCGCAGAGCACAATGCAGGCAAAGCCAATCGCCACCATGCCCACCTGCACGAACAGGCCGATGGTGGGGGTTTTCCAGAGGACGTCGAACCCGGCCGCCATCGGCGCCGGCATGAGAAGGGTCAACAGCAGGTCGCGTCCCGAAAGGCCCGAGCCCAGGAACATCGCGCCCGTCAGCAGGACCAGGAGACGGAGCGCCCACTCGATGCGGTCGGCCCAGGGGCTCGCCTTGCCCTCGACCCGCGGGATCGGCCGCAGCTCATGGGCCACTTCACGCGGCGCATAGAAGGTCGCGCCGATGCAAGGGCCCATCAGCACCGCCATGGCGAGATACGCCAGGGTCCAGTTGAAATGATCGGCGATCACCAGAGGGGCCACACCCGACACCAGGAAGCCCGAGCGATGCCCCCACTGATAAGCCGTGAGCATGGCGCCTTGCTTGCTTTGCGGCGACACTTCGATGCGCCAGGCGTCCACGACGATGTCCTGGGTGGCGCCGGAGAAGCCGATGAACACGGCGGCGGCGGCCATCATCGGGAAGTGCGTGGTGGGGTCCGAGAGCGCGAGCAGGGTGAAGCCGGCCATGATCGCGATCTGGGCGACCACCGTCCATGAGCGGCGATGGCCGAGCATGCGGGTGAGGACCGGCACATGGGCGCGGTCCAGCACCGGCGCCCACAGAAACTTGAAGGCGTAAGGCAGCGTCGCCAGGGTCAGGAAGGCGATGGTTTCAAGAAGCAGGCCGGACTGGCGCAGCCACGCCGTCAGCGTGTCGTAGATCAGCCAGAACGTAAGGCCACAGGAGAACCCCAGGCCGTACATGGCAATGGTCGCCCGCTCGCCATAGACCGCGAGGGTTTGACGCCAGGAGCGTGAGGGCGCGGTGGTCTCTGCCATGCCCCGGATTTGTGACACACCCCGAAAGGGATGTGAATCTTTAGCTGGGGTGCCTTAGCCCGCGAGCTTCTTGGCGTAGCGCTTGCGGTCGTTGGCGTCGAGGAACCGCTTGCGCAGGCGGATGAACTTCGGCGTCACTTCCACCAGCTCGTCGTCCTGGATGTAGGCGATGGCCTGTTCCAGGGTCATGA
>CANJOI010000257.1 GCA_947475365.1 Fidelibacterota bacterium
CCTTGTCCCAGACATCGGCCCATGCGGCGGGGGGTGCGGCCGCCAGCAGCCGGCGCGCGAGTTCCCCCTCGCCTGGCACAATCTCGCCCAGGGCCTCCAGGGTGCCTTTGGCGCCGGCGGCGGTGATCCGTCCGAGCCACCAGGACAATAGGCCGGAAAGTGTGCGGAACACATCGCCCTTGAGCGCCTGGTCGGACAGCGCGTGCAGGCGCGACGCGGAAAACTTGGGCGCATCCCTGAGCAGGCCGATCAGGTCCTTAAACAGCGCGACGCCCCCTTCTTCCGCCAGTTCCAGGGCGCGGCCGATGGAGCCGTCAGCCAGTACGGCCAGGGACCTCAACACCGCGGAGTCCAGGTCGGGGCGATAGCGGTTGAGCAGCGCCTGCACCTGGTCCTTGCTGAGCGGGCGAAGGTCAAGGCGCCGGCAGCGCGAGCGGATGGTGGGCAGGAGGCGGTCTGGATTGTGCGCCACCAAGAACAGCAAAGCCTGTTTGGGCGGTTCCTCAAGCACCTTGAGCAGCGCGTTGGCGGCGTTGTTGTTCATCTCATCCGCGGCATCCACCACCACCGCGCGCCAGCCGCCTTCCGCCGGGGTCATGGACATGAACGTGCCGATGCCGCGCACTTCGTCGACGCCGATGACGGTCTTGCGCTTGGTCATCTTTGAGTCGGACCAGGGGCGCTCGATGGGGCGGAAATCGGCGTGGCCGCCGGAGGCCACCCGCCGGAACACCGGATCTTCCGCCGACATGGCCAATGACGGTGGTGGGCCTCCAAACATGTCAGCGGCGCCGTTCTGCGCCAACGCATAGCGCGCCATGCGGTAGGCCAACGTCGCCTTGCCGATGCCCCTCAAACCGCAGATCAGCCAGGCATGGGCGACACGGCCCGACCCCCAGGCGCCCAGATAAGCGCGCTCCGCCGCCTCATGCCCCAGGAAATAGGGATTGAGCCGTGGTTCGGGGACTGTGGGTTCCTCGTCAGCCATACCTATCCGTGTCAGCGTGCGGCGTTACAGCGCGCCGCGGCGGCGTCGCGTCCGGCTTCCTGCAACAGGAAGAATCGCTGCAGCCCGGTGTCGTAATAGGTCGTGACCATGTCGCAGCCGCCCGCTGGCATCCGCGGCAGCTTGCTGTAAGTGGTAAGAACCACGCCGTCGGCGCCGGCGACCGGCGCCGCGCCCTCGGTGCCACGGGCGTCCGCCAGCTTGTCTTTCCGCACGTAGACACCCGCGATCAGTTTGCGTCCCGCCAGTTCTCCCGGCGCGTAGTAGCGGACATAGTCGGCGACCTTGCCGGCGCCGTCAGGCATTGTGACCTTGTCTTCGATCTTTTTGATCGCGTCCAGCGCCACCGCATCCTTGCCGTCGGCCATGCCGGCGATCAGAACCTGCGCCTGGACCGCGCCCGCGAAGGCTACGCCGAACCCTAAAGCCGCAAAGCCAATCTTTCGCATCACCATACGATCTCCCCTGCCGAAGGCTACCCGCCCTAGACGAGCAGGGGCGCCACTACCGCCATCACATCCGCGTGGACCTGATCGGCGCCACGCGTTCCGTCAATGATCTTACAGCGAGCGGGCTCGGCGGCGGCAAGGGACAAAAAGCCCTGGCGCAGCCGTTCGTGGAAAGACCGGTCCATGCCTTCGTAACGGTCCTCCGCCCCGCCCCGGCCGGCGGCGCGTTTCAAGCCTACATCCAACGGCACGTCGATAATCACTGTCAGGTGGGGCCGGAAATCCCCAGCGGCGGCGCGGTACAGCGCTCCCAGCACAGCCTGGTCGATGCCGTGACCATAGCCCTGATAGGCAACGGTGGAATCCACGAAACGGTCGGAGATGACGATTTTCCCGGCCTCAAGGGCTGGCCAGACGGTTTTGACCAAGTGGTCGCGGCGCGCGGCGGTATGCAGCAGGGCTTCCGTGATGCCATCCCAGCGGCTGGCCGCGCCTTCCACCAGAAGTTTGCGGATGGCTTCCGCGCCGGGTGAGCCGCCGGGCTCGCGCGTCAGCACCACCTCGCGGCCCCTGGCCTGCAGCTGTTCGCCCAGGCGCTTGACCTGGGTGGATTTTCCGGCGCCCTCGCCGCCCTCGAAGGTGATGAAGAGTCCGGCCAAAGTATTTATTTCTTCGCGGGCTCGGCCTTGGTCGGCGCGGGATTGCCATTCTGCGGTGGAGGCGGGCCGAGGAAGATGTACGTCGCGGCGGCCTTGAGACGCCCGACCAGACCTAAGCGGCCCACATCAGCCGCGGCCTGCAGCGGAATTTCGATCGGCGCGAGGTCACGCGCCGTAACCGTCAGCTTGCCCAGGGTCGTGCCCTTGGCGATCGGGGCTGGGATGGGATTGTCGTAGACCACCTTCACTTCCATGGACTGGACCGAGGCGCGCGGCAGCGCGATCGCCACATCCTTGGGTACGATCAGCGACACGGCGGCGCCGTCGCCGAGCCAGACATCGGCGTTGGTCACGGTCTCGCCCGCGGTGAACAGCGAGCGATTGACGAATTCGCGGAAGCCATAATCAAGCAGCTTCGCGGTTTCCTCATCGCGGTCCTTGATCGAATCCATGCCATTGGCGACCAGCAGCAGGCGGCGCCCATTGCGGATCGCGGTGCCGGTCAACCCGTAACCCGCGATCGAGGTGTGGCCGGTCTTCATGCCGTCGGCGCCCGAGCCCACACGATACAGCAGCGGGTTGCGGTTGCCCTGGGTGATGTTGTTGTAGGTGAACGAGGTCTCGCTGTAGATCGGGAAGTATTCGGGGAAGTCGACGATGATGCGCTTGGCCAGGACCGCGAGGTCCTTGGGCGACATGTATTGCCCTTCGTCCGGCAACCCTGTGGCGTTGGCGAAGTGGCTGTTGGTGAGGCCCAGTTCCTTGGCCTTGGCCGTCATGATTTGCGCAAACGCCTCTTCGCTGCCGGCGATACCTTCGGCCAGCACGATGCAGGCGTCGTTGCCCGACTGGATGATCATGCCGCGGATGAGATCCTCGACCCTGGCCTTGGAATTGGGATCCAGGAACATGGTGGATCCGCCGCTGGCGGCGCCGCCTTCCTTCCAGGCATGACGGCTGACGCTGAGTTGCTCGTCGAGCGACAGTTTGCCGTTCTTCAGCGCCTCGAACACCACATAAGCCGTCATGAGCTTGCTCATGGACGACGGCGGCATCGGCTTATCGGCGTCGCGCGCTTCCAGCACCGTCCCGGTCTGGAAGTCCATCAGGATGTACTGGCGCGCCTTGATGTCGATGGCCGCGAAAGCCTGACCGGCGAGGCCGAAGGCGAAAGCCGCGCCGAGGAAAAACCGGGAATACCTGTTCATATGGACACTCATCATTACTGGCGTCACTGCGAGCGAAGACTGCCGCACGATTGTGGCGATTTGGGCGCTATTCGCGCACCACTTTAGGCTGGTCGTGGGAAAAGCTTTTGACGCGGTCGAGCAAGGCTTCGGCCGCGGCGGCGTTGGCGAAGGGCCCCACGCGCACGCGATAAATCTGACCGCTGTTGACGGTCACTGGCTCGATCACCACAGGACCCAACACGGTAAGCTGTTCCTCCAGCCGCTGGGCATTGGCGGGATCGGAGAACGCTCCGGCCTGGATGAAATACCCCAGCGGCTGCTGACCGGGATCCGCGCGGGCGATGCGGGGCTCGGGCTGCTTGGGCACCGGCTTGAGCGTGGACGGCTTGAGCGCGGGCGGCTTGGCCGCCGTCTTCGGCGGCGCGGCTGGCTTGGGCGCGGTGTCCGCCGGCGTCGCGGTGACAGGCGCCAGGGACATGGACGTGATGGACTCACGCGGCGCGGCCACAACACGCGGCATCTCCGGCGGATGATCCTTGAGCGCCTGGTTTTTCAGGTTGATGCTTTCCGTGGCGTCGATCTCGACCCGCACATGCGCGGTGCCCACGTCGTAGAATCCCAGCAGCTGCGCGGCGCGGCGCGAAACATCGATGATGCGGCTCGAGTGGAACGGACCGCGGTCGTTGACGCGCACGTTGAGCTGGCGCCCGTTATCCAGATTGGTCACGCGCACCACCGACGGCATCGGCAAGGTGGGATGGGCGGCGGTGACGGCGTTCATGTCATATTTTTCGCCATTGGCGGTTTTCTTGCCGTGGAAATCCTGACCGTACCAGGAGGCGATGCCCTCCTGGACATAGGCGTAGTCTTCCGACGGGTAGTACCACTTGCCGTCCACTTGGTAGGGGGTGCCGATCTTGAAATAGCCCTCGGGTTCGGCGGCGGCGGTGACGGATGGCGCCTGGGCGGCGGGCGGCGCCTGAGTGGTGGCGCAGGCGCCAAGGCCAAAGCCCGCAAAAGCTAAACCGGCAATGTGTCGTATCGTGCGCAAGCGCATCCCCAGAGCAAAGCGCCGAAAATCTACCGGCAGTAGGCTAATTGCGCCTTTTACCCCATATATGCAGGTTGCTCAAGTTATGCGGCCCGAACTTGCAGTTGTTTAAGAACCCGCTCCCGCGGTGGCTGTAGGCGCCTTGGCCCGGACAGCGGCCACAAGCGTTCCATCGACATATCCATCTGGCGGGAGCCCGTTGGCGCGCTGAAAGCTCCGCACGGCCTGCTTGGAGGCGGGCCCGAGCACGCCGTCCGGCGTCGCCTTGAGAAAACCCAGCGCGGCCAGGCCGGTCTGCAGTTGCATGACGTCGTCGCGTTTGAGCGGCGGATCGTTCTGGCCCGTGGCCACAAGCGCGCCGCCGCCGCTCAGCCGGTCGGCCAGGTATCCGACCGCGAGGGCGTAGGACACGGAGCGGTTCCACTTCAGGATTACGCGGAAATCCTCATAGACCAGGAAGGCCGGCCCCTTCACGCCGCCCGGCAACACCAGCGCGGCATCAACGTCCTGCGCGGGAAGCGCGCCGCCGCCGGCGCGCATGACGCCGAGACGCGCCCACTCCTTGAGCGGCTTGATGGTCTCCCTGGCATCGGTGTCCAGGCTGGCGAGGCCAACGTCGAAACCCGGCG
>CANJOI010000258.1 GCA_947475365.1 Fidelibacterota bacterium
CCACTTGGCCCGGCGCCACCGCGTCACCCGGCTGAACGATCTCGTCGCCCGTGGACAGCACGCCGATACGCGGGCGCCGCGCCACCGGGACGCGCGGCAGGTTCATGGCGGCCAGCAGGCCGATGTCGCGCACGGTGAGGCGGCGCGGACTTCTCAGTCCCACGTCGCCGGCGGTGAAGTCCTGTCCCGCCTTGCGGATATGGCGGCCCTGGGTGGGGCGTTCGGTGACGGTGACGATGTTGCCCGCGCGCGCCGTGTCTTCCTGGATCGCCACCGCGTCGGCGCCGGCCGGCATGGGCGCGCCGGTGAAAATCCGCACCGCCTGGCCAGGCCACACCGCGCCGGACCAGCCGTGGCCGGCGGCGGACTCGCCGACGACGATGACTGTATCGCCCGGCGCGGTCACATCGGCCGCACGCAGGGCATAGCCGTCCATGGCGGAAACATCGGCGGGCGGATGAGATACCTTGGCCACCGCGTCCTCGCGCAGCGTGCGGCCCAGCGCCTCCGCGAGCGCAACGGTCTCCACGCTCATCGGCGCGAGCGCCTCGATGATCAGGCGGCGCGCGTCGGCGATGGGAAGAAGCGGGGGCATCTTATTTTTGCGTAAAGCGGCCGGACTTGCCGCCGGATTTTTCCACCAGGCGGATGTCGCCGATCCTCATGGCGCGGTCGGCGGCCTTGCACATGTCGTAGACGGTGAGGGCGGCGGCGGATACCGCCGCCAGCGCTTCCATCTCCACGCCGGTCTGGCCGGTGACCTTGCAGGTCGCGGTGATATGCACGGCCTTTTTCTTTGTGTCGCAGACCAGTTCCACCTTCACGGAGGTCAGCGCCACGGGATGACAGAGGGGGATGAAATCGGGCGTGCGCTTGGCGGCCATGATGCCGGCGAGCTGCGCCACGCCCAGCACATCGCCCTTCTTGACCTTGCGCGTGTCGATCAGCTTCAACGTTTCGGCGGCCATGTAAACGCTGCCTTTGGCGACGGCGATGCGCGCGGTGGCGGGCTTGTCCGACACATCGACCATGACGGCGTTGCCCTGGGAGTCGATATGGGTGAGCTTTTTCTGAGGCAGCTTTTTGTTCTTAGGCACTGGCGGCCTCCTGCAACAAGAGCGCGCGCGTGGCGGCTTCGACGTTGCGTTCTTTCATGAGTGACTCACCGATCAGAAAACGCCGCGCGCCGCTGCGCGCCATGCGGGCGAGGTCCATGGGCGTCTTGAGGCCGCTTTCCGACACCAGAACCCGGTTCCTGGGGAGGCGATGCGACAGGCGCTCGGTGACGGCAAGGTCGGTCTTGAGCGTCTTGAGATTGCGGTTATTGACGCCGATCAGCGGCGAGGTCAGCGCGAGCGCGCGGTCGAACTCGCCCTCGTCGTGCACTTCCACCAGCACGTCGAGGCCGAAGGAGAGGGCGTAGGCCTCAAGCTCCTGCGCGAGCGCATCGGTGAGCGCCGCCATGATCAGCAGAATGCAATCCGCGCCCAGGGCGCGGGCCTCGGCCACCTGATAGGGCTCCAGCATGAAGTCCTTGCGCAACACCGGCAGCGGCGCCGCTTCCCGCGCCAGCTGCAGGTAGTCGTCGCTGCCCTGGAAGTAGTCTTCCTCGGTGAGAATGCTCAAGCAGGCCGCGCCCCCGCGATAATAGGCCTGGGCGAGCGCGACGGGATTGAAGTCCGGGCGGATCAGACCGGCCGACGGGGACGCCTTCTTGATTTCGGCGATCAGGGCGTAGACCCCTTTGTCGGCCTTGGCCGAGAGCGCCGTGGCAAAACCGCGCGGCGGCGGAGCGGCCTGCGCGAGGCGTTCGACCTCCGCGAAGGAACGCTCCTTCTTGCGCTTCGCGACGGTCTCGCGCTTTTTGGCGCAGATCTCCGCCAACACATCACTCATGGCTGTTTTCCATTGGTGATGGCGATAAGGGCGGCGAGGGTCTTGGCGGCGTGTCCGTTGGTGAGCGCATTGCGGGCCATGTCGGCGCCGGTCTTGAGGTCTTCCGCCTTGCCGGCGATCACCAGGGCCGCGGCGCTGTTGAGGACCGCGATGTCGCGGTAGGGCCCGCCGCGCCCGTGCAGCAGCATGCGCAGCGCGCTCGCGTTGACCGCGGCCTCGCCGCCCTTGAGGTCTTCCGGCGTGGCGCGCTTCAGGCCCACGTCCTCTGGCGTGATCTCGAATTCGCGGAACGCGCCGTTGTTCATGTCCACGACATAGGTCACGCCGGTGGTGGTGATTTCGTCGAGCCCGTCGCTGCCGTGGACCACCCACGCGCGCGTCGAGCCCAGACGCGCGAGCGCCTCGGCCATGGGTTTCATCCATTTGCGGTCGTACACGCCCACCAGCTGCCGGGTGGCGCCGGCGGGATTGCACAAGGGGCCGATGAGATTGAAGATCGTGCGCACGCCCAGCTGCTTGCGCAGCTCGGCCACGTTCTTGAACGCGCTGTGATGCTTTTGCGCGAACAGGAAGCCGATGTTGGCTTCCTTCAGCGCCCTGGCCACGGTCTCGGGCGTCACATCCAGATTGACGCCCAGTTCCTGCAGAACATCGGCGGCGCCGGATTTGGAGGTGGCGGCGCGGTTGCCGTGTTTGGCCACCGGCACGCCGCAGCTGGCGGCCACCAATGCGGCGGCGGTGGAGATGTTGAAGGTGCCGGAGTGATCGCCGCCGGTGCCGACGGTATCGATGGCGTCCGCCGGCGCTTCGACCTTGAGCACGCGAGAGCGCAGCGCGCGGGCCGCGCCCACCAGTTCAGCCGGCGTTTCGCCGCGGACTTTGAGGGCGATCAGGAACCCGGCGCTTTCCACCGGCTCCGCTTGCCCGGACATGATGGCGTCGAAGGCCGCCTCGGCTTCGGCTTCATCGAGCGTGGCGCCGTCGGCGGCTTTGGCGAGGAACGGCTTCAGCGCGCTCATGACACGGCTGCGCGCGCTGGGCGGTGCAGGACGGGCTCGGCCTTAGTCTCAAGACCGGTGGCGCGCAGGAAATTACCGAGGATACGGTGGCCGAAGTCCGAGGCGATGCTCTCCGGATGGAACTGTACGCTGGTGATGGCGTGGGTCCTGTGCGCGAGGCCCATGATCAGGCCGTCATCGCTTTCGGCGGTGATGACCAGGTCCGCGGGCAGGGTGGCCTTGTCCACCACCAGCGAGTGATAGCGCGTCGCCTGGAAGCGCGCCGGGATGCCGGCGAACATGGCGTGGCCGGTGTGGGTAATGGTGCTGACCTTGCCGTGCATGGGCGCTGGCGCGCGCACGACCTTGCCGCCGAAACTTTGACCGATGGACTGCAGACCAAGACACACGCCGAAAATCGGGATTTTCCCGGCGGCTGCCGCGATCAACGGCAGGCAGACGCCCGCGCGGTCGGGATCGCAGGGGCCGGGCGAGAGGATGATGCCGGCGGGCGCCATGGCCAGCACCTCATCCACCGCGATCTTGTCGTTGCGGTGGACCACGACGTTCGCGCCCAACTCACCCAGGAAGTGCCACAGGTTGTAGGTGAAGGAATCGTAGTTATCGATCAGCAGATACTGCGGAAGCGGGGCGGCCATGAAAGCAGTCCTAACAGGAGTGCTCGCAACATGGCTGCGCGCCGGGCGCGCGTCAAGGCGGCCACCGGCATCTCTGCCGGACAATTTTCCAATGATTCCAGCGTACTATTCCTGAGATTCATGGACCTTTAAGCCCCCCGCGTTTACAAATCGCGTCATGGGCGCGAAATCCAAACAAAAGGCGGTGCGCACGCCGTTCCTGGTGGCCATGGGGCTGGCGCTGGTGGGCTTTGGCGCCATCAGCGGCGTCGCCTTCGATGTGGCGACACGCCCCGCGCCCCAGCCCAAGTCCGCGCCGGTGAACACCCACGCCTCGCGCGCCGCGCCCATGCCGCATGTGGTGGCGCCCGCCGGCGAAACCACGCCCAGTCAGGGCAGCATCCTCGAAGCCGAAGCACGCCGCGCCTGGGCTCCGCCGCCTCAAGAAAACACACGTGATACGCCAAGCGAGGCTGTGCCCGCGCGCCCGCTCCTGGCTTTCGCCGTGCCCGCGGCGGCCGACCCGGCCCGCCCGGCGCTCGCCATCGTCATTGACGACATGGGCCTCGATCACGCGCGCGCGCTCAAAGCGATCGCGCTGCACGGGCCGCTCACGGTGTCGCTGATGACGTATGCCGACAATCTGCCGGACCTCGTGAAACTGGCCCACGCCGGCGGCCATGAAGTCATGGCGCACCTGCCCATGGAGCCGGTGAACCCCAAGGAAAATCCGGGGAGGGGCGCGTTGTTCGCGCGCATGGATGACGGGGCGATCCGCAAGACCATCGCCGACGACCTCGATGGCTGGTCGGGCTATGTCGGCATCAACAACCACATGGGCAGCAAGTTCACCGCCGACCGCGCCCGTATGGGGGTGGTGATGGAGGAACTCAAAGCCCGCGGCCTGATGTGGCTGGACTCCCGCACCATCAACGACACCGCCGGTCCGGGCGCGGCGCGCGCGCTCGGCGTGCCGTTCATCACCCGCGACATCTTCCTCGACAATGTCGAAACCCCGGATGCGATCCGCGTGCAGCTGGAACTGGCCAAGGCCACGGCCAAGAACCGCGGCACGGCGGTTGCGATAGGCCATCCCCACGACGCCACCATCGCCGCCTTGAAGGAATGGCTGCCGACCTTGACCGAGGCCGGCGTGCAGCTGGTGCCCGCCACGGAAATCCTCAAGCGCCGCAGCGAGAAGACGCCGGGATAGAATAAGAACAGCCCCGCCGGTGTGCGACCCGGCGGGGCTGTTTGACTCTCGGGTCTTACGAACGGCCCGCTTATGAACGGCCCGCTTACGAACGAGTGGCGCGTTGCGGGCGGCCGGTGTGGCGGTCGATCACTTGCTGGCTGACCAGGGAATTGTCGGCGGCGACGATATCGACAGTGATGGTATCGGCGTCC
>CANJOI010000259.1 GCA_947475365.1 Fidelibacterota bacterium
CCCCCCCCCGTCCGTGGACAAATTATCGAATTAAACCAATGGCTTATTTCTCCGCATAGCGGGTAGCAGGCCGCGCCTGCGCGGTAGCCGCCATCGGCTCATGCCCCACGCCCGCTAATCGAGAAACGGGTCACGCACCAAAATCGTGTCTTCGCGTTCCGGGCTGGTGGAGAGCAGCGCCACCGGAGCTTCGATCAGCTCTTCGATGCGCCGGATGTATTTGATGGCTTCGGCGGGCAACTGCGCCCAACTGCGGGCGCCGCGGGTCGAACACTGCCAGCCGGTCATCGTCTCATAGACCGGCGTGACCGCTGCCTGCTCGGCCATGGCCGACGGGAAGCGGTTGATGCGGCGGCCGTGCAGATCATACCCGACGCAGACCTTGAGCTCGGCCAAGGCATCGAGCACATCGAGCTTGGTGAGCGCGATGCCGTGGATGCCGCCGACCTTAATGGCCTGGCGCACCATGACAGCGTCGAACCAGCCGCAGCGCCGCTTGCGGCCCGTCACGGTGCCGAATTCATGGCCGCGCTCGCCAAGCAATTGGCCGGTGGCGTCGGTGAGTTCGGTGGGGAACGGTCCTGAGCCGACGCGCGTGGTATAGGCCTTGGTGATTCCCAGCACGTAACCCACGGAGCTGGGACCGGTGCCCGACCCCGAAGCCGCGGTGCCGGACACCGTGTTGGACGACGTGACGAACGGATAGGTGCCGTGGTCCACGTCCAGCATGGCGCCTTGCGCGCCCTCGAACAAAATGCGCTGCCGCAGGCGGCGCGCCGAATCCATGATTTCCCACACCGGCGCGGCATACGGCAGGATCTTGGGCGCGATCTCCTTGAGACCCGCGATCAGTTCTTTCTCATCGACCTCCGGCAGGCCCAGCCCCCGCGAGAGCGCGTTGTGGTGAACCAGCAGACGCTCCACCTTGGCGGCAATGGCGCTGTCGTCGGCGAGGTCGCACACCCGGATGGCGCGCCGCGCCACTTTGTCTTCATAAGCCGGGCCGATGCCCCTGCCGGTCGTGCCGATAGCCGCGGCCGCGGCCGCGGATTCCCGGGCCTGATCCAGGCGGCGATGCAAAGGCAGAATCAGCACAGCATTGTCGGCGAGCTTGAGGACGTCGGGCGTCACTTTGATGCCCTGGTCGCTGATGCGCTTGATCTCATCGAGCAGCGCCCAGGGATCGACCACCACGCCGTTGCCGATGATCGAGGGCTTGCCGCGCACGACACCGGACGGAAGCAGCGAGAGTTTGTAGGTCTGGCTGCCGATGACCAGGGTATGGCCCGCGTTATGACCGCCCTGGAAGCGCACCACCATATCGGCGCGCTCCGACAGCCAATCGACGATCTTACCTTTGCCCTCGTCGCCCCACTGGGAGCCGACAACCGCAACGTTCCCCATCTTCCGCCAGCCTTAAACCGGGTTTTTGCAACGCGCGGTTATACGCTGCCCAGGCGACCGCCAACACTGTCTTTTTTCGCTGCGGAAGAAGTACTTAGCGCTTGCGCCGGATTCCATGCTGGATTTTCAGGCGGGCTTCATCACGCTTCAGCGCCCAGGAGATCCAGGGGAAGGACAGGGCAGCAATGACTCCGGCCGGGGCTAAAGCAAGGAAGGTCGCCCACGGCCCATGGACCGTTCCGTCCGGGACGAACTGCACCAATGCGGCGATGACGACACCGCAGGCCATTCCCGCGCGTGTCTTAGCTGTCCGATGGACGGTGTCGCGCGCCGAACAATAGGACGGCATGGGAATTTCACGGGGCTGGAAGGCCCGCATGGAGGCGCGAGCGGGCCGTTCATGAAGACTGATCTTGCTGGCCATGGCCGGCTTCCTTTCCACCGAAGCGGAGGCATGTGTTGGGCATGCCTCACTCGCTCACGGTGCTAACGCGAAAGGGGAGCGGGATGTTCAGCTTGTTTTGGGACGGAACGGGAGTTTCAGCGCCCCGCCCTCAACCGCCGCAATGGCGATGGCGGCCCATACACATCCGAACGAGACCATGTCGCTGGAAGTAAACGGCTCATGGAACAGGAAAACCGCCACCATCAGGGTCACCGACGGCGCGATGTACTGCAGGAACCCCAAGGTCGTCAGGCGCACCCGCCGGGCGCCGGCGGCAAACATGGCAAGAGGAACCGCGGTCATGGGGCCCGCGAACACCAGGAGCGCATTGGTGGAGGCCCGCGGCGATGGAAACGCGCCGCCATGGAACGCCCACCAGATCACCAGCCCCGCCACCAGCGGAAACAGCAGCGCGGTCTCGATCAGAAGACCATCGAGCGCCGGCACCGGCGCTTTTTTGCGCAAATAGCCGTAGATGCCGAAGGTGAGCGCGAGACCGGGCGAGATCCATGGCACAGCCCCCAGCGACGCCGCCTGGGCGATCACCGCCGCGCCCGCCAGCGCGACCGCGAACAGCTTGAGCCGCGACATGCGCTCGCCGAACAGGAGATAACCAAGCGCGAAGGACACCAGCGGTGTCATGTAGTAGCCGAGAGCGGATTCCACCAGGCGGTCGGCGGCAACGCAGTAGATGTAGAGCGTCCAGTTGACGCTGATCATCAGGCTGCTGAGTGCGAGGGTTCCCAGCGTGCGCCGGTCGCGCACCGCGGCAATAACGCGCGGCATATGCCCGCGCGCGCCGGTGACCGCCGCCACAAACAGCGCCGCCCATAAGACCCGGTGCATGGTGAGTTCGAACGGCGGCACATCCGCCAGCAGCCGCCAGTACAGCGGCAGCACGCCCCACAGGCTGTAGGCCGCGCCGGCGTAGAGTATGCCCGCACCTTCCCCGTGATCGACCGATGCGGTCATGCCGTATAGGTTTTCAGGACCTCGCCATACGCCCATTCGATCCAGGGCAGCAGCTTTTCCGTGTCCGCGGCCTCGACCGTGGCCCCGCCCCAGATGCGGATACCGGCGGGCGCGTCGCGGTGGCTGTTGATGTCGTAAGCGACGTTCTCGGCGTCCAACAGCGCGGTGATCTTCTTCGCGGCCTCGATCTGCTTTTCCTTGGGAAGCGCTTTGAACCAGTCGGCGGTGACACACAGGCAGATGGACGTGCAGGAGCGGATCTCGGGCTTTTCCGCCAGGAATTCGATCCACGGCGTGCGCGCGACCCAGGCGGAGATGGCCTTGAGGTTGGCTTCCGAGCGCGCGATCAGGCCTTTGAGACCGCCGACGCTTTCCGCCCAGGCGAGGCCATCCAGCGCATCCTCGACGCACAGCATCGATACGGTGTTGATGGTGTCGCCGTCGAAGATCGGCTCCTGCAGCTTGCCGCCCTTGGTGAGACGGAAAATCTTGGGCAGCGGCCAGGGCGGCGAATAGCTCTCCAGCCGGTCCACGGCGCGTTGCGACAGGATCAGCATGCCATGCTGGGCCTCGCCGCCCAGCACCTTCTGCCAGGAATAGGTGGTGATATCGAGCTTGTCCCAGGGCAGATCCATGGCGAAAGCCGCCGAGGTGGCGTCGCAGATGGTCAAGCCCGTGCGCTTATCGGAGATCCAGTCGGCGTTGGGAACGCGCACGCCCGAGGTCGTGCCGTTCCATGTGAACACCACGTCGTGGTCCGGGTTGACCTGCGAGAGGTCGGCGATCTTGCCGTAGTCGGCGCGAATGATACGCGCGTCCTTGAGCTTCAATTGCTTGATGACATCCGTCACCCATGTCTCGCCGAAGCTTTCCCAGGTCAGCATGTCCACCGGCCGCGCGCCCAGGCACTGCCACAGCATCATCTCAACCGCGCCCGTGTCCGAGGCCGGCACGATGGCGATCCGGTGGGTGGCGGGGACGTTCAGGATCTTGCGGGTGTTGTCGATCACCGCCTTGATGCGCGCATGCGCCGGCTTGGAGCGGTGAAACCGCCCGACCAGGGCATTGTTCAAGGCCTCGATGGACCAGCCCGGATGTTTGGCGCAAGGGCCCGACGCGAAATTCGGACGCGCGGGACGGACGGCGGGTTTTGCGATCATGAGACGCCCTCAAAGAGTGGGCGCGGAGTGTATGAACCACCCTCTTGGGCGTCAATGCGACCGCTCCGCAAGGCTGAAGCGCGCAAAGCGATTGCGCCAACAAAAACCCCCTGGTCAGCGCACGCGGACCAGGGGGTTTTGCAAGAGGGGTAAGGCCTAGCGGCTCGGGTCGTCGCCGCGGCCCCGGCCGTGGAAACGGCGCTGCTGTCCGTCAGGGGCAGCGTCGATCTGTGGCTGCGCCTGAGGTTGTTGCGGCTGCGGCGCGGCCTGAGGCATGGCCTGAGGTACGGGGGCGGGCGGGCCGCCGCCGAAACGGCCGCCCCTCCCCCTAAAATCACCGCCGCCGTTCGGAGCACCCATATTCGCCTGTTCGTTGCCGCGCCACTGCCGCTGCTCAGGCTGTGCCTGCGGCTGCGGCGCCGGCGCGATATTGGCCTGCTCCCGCTGCTGCCAACCGCGGCCCTCACCACGATTGCCCCGGTCGAACCGGCTCTGGTCCGGTTGGGGAACCGGCGCGGGCTGCGCCTGCGGCACCGGCGTCGGCGAAACATTGGTCTCCTGCTGCTGGCGCCCTTCTCCGCGCTCACCACGCTGTTGACGGTCAAAGCCCCCGAAACCGCGTCCACTGAAGCGGTCACGGGAGATATCGGGCTGGGCCGGCGCTACCGGGTTGACGTTGGCTTCCTGGCGCCCGCGATCCTGGGGGGTGCGGTCATTTCCATCCGTCGTGCCGCGATCGCGCCAGCGTTGAGTGTTGTCCTGGTTCAGGCCGGGACCACGGCCATGGAACGACGGACTCGGATTGGCCTCCGCTTGCGGCGGAGCGCCGAAGCGCATGCCGTCACGGCGGTCATTGTCACGGCGGTCGTTGTCACGGCGGTCTGGGCCGCGGCCATTGCCATCACGATCAGGCCCGCCATTAAATCCGGGACGCGGACCGAAGTTGGTGC
>CANJOI010000260.1 GCA_947475365.1 Fidelibacterota bacterium
GGTCAGCTTCTTATTCTGCATGGTCTTGATGTTGTAGTAACGCGCATCCGTCATGGCGTCGGGCAGTTTGCCTTCCGAGAAGGCCTTCACCAGATCGCGCACCGCCTCTTCCACCGTATGCTTGGCCTCGAAGCCCAGTTCACGGCGAATCTTGGCCGACGATACGTGATAGGAGCGCATGTCGTTGGTGGGGCTCACCTCCACGGTCGCGGCGCCGACAACGCTCTTGACCCGGTCCGCCAACGCCGAGACGGAGATGTTCTCATAGCCCGCGTTGAATATCTTGCCGTCGATGGCCTCATCCGGCAGCTCAAGGCAAAGCAGGTACAGGTCGGTCATGTCCTCGATATGCAGGTTGGGGCGCAGCTGCGCGCCGCCGAACACCTTGATCTTGCCGGTGTTGACCGCATGGGCGGTGAGGATGTTGACGATCACGTCGAGGCGCTGGCGCGGCGAGTAGCCGCACACAGTGGCGGGACGCAGCGTGAGGGTCACGAAGCCGGGCTCGCGTTCCTCCTCCAGGATATCCTCGCACATGGCCTTGAACTTGGAGTAATCGGTGAGCGGCTCCAGCGGCAGCTCCTCGACCACCTCACCTTCCTTGATGCCGTAGACCGACGAAGACGACGCATAGATGAAGCGCTTCACGCCGGCCTTCTTCGCGGCCTGCACCAGCGGGCGGAAGGCGTCGAGGTTGATTTCCTTGCCGAGATTGGGGTTCAACCCGAACGACGGATCGTTGGAGATGCAGGCCAGGTGGATGACCGCCTCGCAGCCTTCAAGGGCCTTCGCCACCGTCGCGGGATCGCGGATATCGCCCTTGATCTGGCGCAGGCGCGGATGATCGGCGCAGCCCGGAAAAACGTCGTCTCCGTACAGATACAGGTCGAGCACACTGACGCCGTAACCAGCGGCCAGCAGCTTCGGCACCAGCACGGCGCCGACATATCCGGCGCCTCCGGTGATCATGACATTGCAGCCTTTGGAGATCATGGCGATGGGTCCGGTTATTTCAGGAGTGCGGTGAGATATTTCAGGAACGGCGCGCGCTCGATAAAGGAGCGGTGCCCAACGATGCCGACCTTCATGGCGCCGGCGACGTTGCCGAGGAACCCGACGGTCTCAAGCGGCAGCCCTTTGAACACCATAGGCGCCGTGACGGCGAAAAAGGCGTCACCCGCACCGACGGTGTCGACAATGGTGTTGGTCAAGGCCGGAACCTGGCGGAGCGTCATGTCAGACGAAGCCTTGTCGTAGGCCAGGCATCCGTTCTTGCCGAGAGTCACAATCGCTTTGCCGCAATCGATCACATCGGGGAGACGCCGGACGAGGTCCTCGGAATTGGCGAATTTGTCGCGGATCGCAAGGCGCGCTTCCGGGCCGTCGAGGCAGATATAGTCCGCGCGCCGGTACTTGCTGATCAGGTTGTAGCCGTGGTTGGCGCTGTTGGTCTGGGTGTTGACCGCGAGGAAGGGCGCCTTGCGCGTGAGCAGGTCCACAGTCGTGCCCTGGAGCAAGCCGTGGCCGAAGTCCGTGACGATCACCAAATCATAATGCGCGAGACGCTCTTCGATTATCGCATTGAGCGCATCCTGCTCCGCCGCGGGCAACGGGGCGTCGTCCATGACGTAGACTTCGAACAGCTTTTTCAGCGAATACCCGATATCGACGAAGCGGATTTTCCGCGTGGTGGGCGCGCCGCCGCGAACGATATGCGTGAGCTTGACGTTGCTTTTGAGCGAACCGCGCACCAGCTCTTCGTGGGATTCGTTCTCGCCGAGCGCCGTGATCAGCTCCACCTCGCCGCAGAATCCCGCCACGTGGTTGGCGGCGGCGATGGCGCCGCCGGCGAACACTTCCTTGTTCTTGAACTGGGTGGCGATGATGGTCTCTTTCGACGGGCGCCCCAGCGCCCCGACATACTGATACTCATCGATGATCGCATCGCCGATCAGCAAAACTTTGAGCTTGCTGAGGGATTCTATGTCCTTCAGAAGCCGCGGCAGCGCGCCGTCGGCGCGCATACCCTCGAGATAGGTCTGGACCGTCGGCTCATAGAGCGAGAAGTGCCGGTTAAGCAGTTCCGAGGAGCTGTAGGTTTCCTCGTCCGTGAACACCACCTGGCCGCCGTGGGCTTCGACCGCCTCGCGTTCGGCCGTGATCTTCCCGGTGACGTCGGCGGAGGCATCGGAATATTCGGAGCCTTTGACATAAATGTCGGGCTGCATTTGGCGCAGCACGTTCTCGGCCGTCATGGCATGGTTGATCGCGACCAGGTCCACATGCACAAGCGCCGCCAGCATCTCGGCGCGCAGTTGCTCGGGAAACACCGGACGCCCCGGCCCTTTATTGACGAACTTGTCGGCGGTGACGGTCACGACCAGGAACGAGCCCTGACGGCGCGCGGCTTCGATGTGGCGCACATGGCCGACGTGCAGCAGGTCGAACACGCCGTGGACATAAACCACTTTCTTCCCGGCCGCTTTGGCGGCTTTCACCTTCCCGGCCAGATCGTCAACGGGGACGATCTTCTTGCGCACAGAGGTCATCTCGGCGTCGCCGGTCACTTTGGGCCTCCGAGGTATTTGAACCAGTCGGCGGTCGCGGCGCCGATGCTTTGGGGCGTCCACACCGGCGCGTCGTGCCAGTAGGAAATCTGCTCCAGCATGCGCGCGACCCCGTCCTCGAACGACACCGACGTCGACCATCCCAAGGTGCGGGTGATCTCGGCGACATCGGCGTGGGTGCAGTCCGGCTCGCCGGGCCGCTTGGGCACATGGACGATGTCCTTGCCGCCGAGGAGTTCCACCAGCCGGTTGACCGACACCGGCCGGCCGGTGCCGACGTTCATGATCTTGCCGGTGACATCGCTGTCGCCCGCCATCTTGAAAGCGCGGGCGACATCGGTGACGAAAGTGAAATCGCGCGTCTGGGTGCCGTCGCCGACGATGGTCAGGGGTTTGCCGGCCAGCAGTTGGGCCATGAACACGCCGAACACGGCGCCGTAGGTGCCGGCGGTGCGGACCCGGGGGCCATAGACGTTGAAAAGCCGCAGCGACACAGCGTCGATGCCGTAAACCGCCGACCAATGCATCACGATCTGCTCGCCCAGGAACTTGGTCAGAGCATAGGGATAGCGCGCATCGATGGGCGAGGTTTCGGGCGTCGGGTAGCTGGCGGGAATGCCGTAGCAGGATGACGACGCGGCGTAGACCACCTTGCGCACGCCGCAGGCGCGGACGGCTTCCATGACCGTGAAGGTGCCGTCCACATTGGTGCGGAAGTACGCCTCGGGCGCCTGAATCGACGGAACGATGTCGGCCAGCGCCGCCAGATGGAAAACCCGGGCGGCGCCCGTGAAGGCCTCCGCCATGGCCTTGGCGTCGCGCACGTCGGCTTCGATGATATGCAGATGCGGGTGTTTCTCGACCGCCGTCAGATTGCGGCGGTGGCCGCAGGCAAAATTGTCGACCACGCGTACATGGCGCCCGGCGGCGAGCAAATCCTCGACCAGGTGGCTGCCGATAAAGCCCGCCCCACCGGTGACGACGTCAATGTCCTGGCCCTTCATATCGACTTTATTTCATTGCTTAAGGGCGTTGTGCAAGCCAATTGAAACACTGCCTCAAACCGCCCCGTCCATCGGCAGGAATCCGCCCCTGGGCTGGGGTTCGCCGGGCGGCCAGCTGAACTGATTAGGCCTGGGGCGGGGGTCCGGCTTGGCAGGCCCGCGCCAACCGGCGGTATCCGCGGTCATTTGATAAATGTAGTTGGTCAGCCGCGCGACCTCCGGGATGGAGTTTTTAACGATCTGGTAGCCTTCGCCGGCCTGGAGCAGCTCGAGAATGCGGAGTTTGGAGTAGCCCGCGTCGAACAACTCCTTCTGGCGATAAACCCGGCCGGTCGGCGTCACCAGGTCGATGGTGCGCATGACCATGCCCTCATTATGGGGATGATAGTCGACCGCATCCGCCACCGCCGCCGGCACATGAAAGGCGTCCGCGACCGCCGACGGGCCCGATGGCCCACCCAGGAAAAAGCGCGACCGGCTGATGGCGAGCGTCTGAAGCATGGGTCCAGCGTCCCGGCTGAGATCGACCAGCCCCGGAAGCGCCGGATAGGGCGTCATGGACGAGTGGCCGAGGCGCACCACCTGCCCGCCCAGGTTCCGGATGATGTGATTGGTCGCGTACCAGAAAACGTTTGGGTCGCAATCGCGCAAGTTCACGGCGCCCCCCCTTATCGAGGTACCCGGGTTCACGCGCGTGGACCGTGACAAACCAGCGGTTTGGATCGAGCCCCCGGGACACCAGATCCGCCGCGCATGACGCGGCGTCGTTATCGGGAATGCGCAGGTGGCAATGACGGTCGAGCGTCCACAAGAATCCGGATGCCGCCATGGCGTTCGTGATGAAAATATGCTGCAGATTACGGCCAGACTGGAACCACGACGCCATTGCCGGCGTGTTGTAAGGCGCCAGCGCCGGATCCTTGTAAGCCACGGCCACGTCCAGAATGTCGATGGGGTGATACAACTCGCCTTCCGGAACCTCGAGCGGATGGACGCCGGGAATCAGCCGCACCAGCGCGCGTTTGAAATCGCGGTCGTTCCGGTACAGCACGGTGACCTCTTTGTGGTCAAAGCGGTCCGCGATGCTATTGACGAAAAACAGGCTGCTGACGAAGTCGCCGTAAGACCCATAGCTCAGGTTGGCGAAAATCAGCACCGGCCGGTCCGGCGTCCGGCCTATCCGCCAATGATCGGTCAGCGAGGACATCCGATCTCTTTCCCGCGCGCCTAAACCACGATCTTATGGGCGCTCGGAAACGGCACGATCATCGGCGTTCCGGCCAGCCCCGCCGCGCGCAGGCTCTTGAGAATCCCGTCGGCGTAGCGCCAGGCCAGAAGGACAATGGCGCCGGGTTTCAC
>CANJOI010000261.1 GCA_947475365.1 Fidelibacterota bacterium
AGGCTTTCGTGCGGTTTGACCCTGAAGCCAAGGCCGGGACCGGCCCCCTGGCTGGGGTCGCGGTAGGGGTCAAGGACATCTTCGATACCGCCGATTTCGCCACGGAAATGGGGTCGGCCATCTATGCCGGCTGGCGGCCTAAGGCCGACGCGCCGGTAGTGGCGGAGCTCAAGCGCCTGGGGGCGACAGCCGTGGGCAAGACCGTCACCACCCCCTTCGCCTCCATGGACCCGGCCGAAACCCGCAACCCCCGGAACCTCGCCCATACCCCCGGCGGGTCGTCATCCGGTTCCGCCGCCGCGGTCGCGGCGGGCCTGGTGCCGCTGGCGCTAGGCACCCAGACGGGAGGGTCGGTGATCCGGCCCGCCTCGTTCTGCGGCGTCGCGGCCATTAAACCCTCCTACCGCCTGCTGCCGACCGAAGGCGTGAAATGCTTCGCCTGGAGCCTGGACACCGTCGGCCTGTTTGCCGCCGGGGTCGCGGATGTGGCCCAGGCCTTGGCGCTCCTGACCGGGCGGCCGCACCTGACGGCGGAGGGCGCCGCGCCCAGGGTCGGGATCATCACCCAGGACTTCGCGGGAGCCCCCGAACCCGAAGGCGCCCGGGCCTTGGAAGCCGCCATCGCAGCGTTGGAGCGCGCCGGCGCAACCGTCCGGGACCTCGCCTCACCGCCCGAATTCGGCGCCATGTGGAAGGCTCACCCAACCCTTCAAGCCTATGAGGCGGCGCGGTATTTATCATGGGAATTAATGACTTATAGTCATCTTCTTCCGCCTAAGGTTAAGAGTGAACTGGACCAGGGCCGGCTGATCTCCACTGGCCTTTACGATGACGCGCAAGCCAGCGCCCGCGCGGCGCGGGCCGCGGCGGCCTCGCTGTTCGACGAGGCCGACGTGCTGGTTACCCTCTCCGCCCCAGGCCCGGCGCCCGAGGGCCTGACCACCACTGGCGATCCGCGTTTCAACCGCCTGTGGACCGACCTGGGGACCCCGGCAGTGAATGTGCCGGTTCACCTCGCCCCCGGCGGACTTCCTGTGGGCGTCCAGGTGATCGCCCCTTACGGCCAGGACGGCAGGGCGCTCGCCGCCGCCCGCATCCTGGAACGCTCCGTGGGAAAGCTCTGGCCATGAAAACCTACCGCTTCGGCCCCACCGGCCGCGATGTCCCCATCATCGGCCAGGGCACCTGGTACATAGAGCGCGGCCCCCGGCCCGCCGCGGTCGCCGCTCTCCAGCGCGGGCTGGACCTGGGCATGACCCATATCGACACCGCCGAGATGTACGGCAGCGGCCAAGCCGAGGACGTGGTGGCCGAGGCGGTTAAGGGGCGGCGGGACTCCTGTTTCATCGTGTCCAAGGTGCTGCCCCAGAACGCTTCGCGCGGCGGGGTCATCAAGGCCTGCGACGCATCCCTGGCGCGCCTCAAAACCGATCGCCTGGACTGCTACCTCTTGCACTGGCCGGGGTCCCACCCCTTGAAGGACACCATCGAGGGGTTCGAGCGGCTGAAGAAGGAAGGCAAGATCCTGTCCTGGGGCGTCAGCAATTTTGATGTGGCGGAGCTGGAGGAAGCGTTGCGCATCGCCGGCGACGGGGCCATCGCCTGTAACAAGGTGCTCTACCACTTAGGCGAGCGCGCCATCGAGCACGAGGTGTTGCCGTGGTGCGAGGATCACGGCGTGGCGATGGTGGGCTACAGCCCGTTCGGCCACGACGATTTCCCGGGCGCCAACACACCCGGCGGCTTTGTGCTGGCCCAAATCGCCAAGGCGCATGGCGCGACGCCCCGTCAGGTGGCGCTCGCCTTCCTGACGCGCAGGCCCTTGATGTTCACGATCCCCAAAGCCGCCAAGGCCGACCACGCGGCCGACAACGCGGGCGCGGGCGGCGTCAGGCTGACCAAGGCGGAAATCGCGGCGATCGATTATGCCTTCCCGCTAGGCCGCAAGGGCCGCGGCCTTCCGATGCTTTAGTTACGGCTTCGGAGCGGGCGCGCCGTTATTGCCCGGCTTGGGCGCGTCATTCATGTCGGGCTGAAGACGGCCGTGACCGCGGGCCACTTCCGGGTGCTTCTCCATCATCGCCTTGCAGTGGGGATTCTGATTCACGTCCGCACTGGGCGCCTCGCACTCCTTCATCTTGTCCATGTCGGAGGAAGACACCTTGGTCTTCTGCATGATCGCCTTGCAGGCCGTGCTGGCGTTGCGCTCGGGCGCCTTCATGGCTTTGCAATTATTGAAGGTGACCGCGTCCTCCGGCGACTTCACGCGTTCGGCGGCTTGAACACTGGCGGCGGCAAGGGTGGATGCGAGAATAAGGGCGAGCGTACGTTTCATGAATTCCTCCTGGCCGGAAAAGGCCTTGTGGAAGTGCAACGTCCGCCGGACGGGAATGTTCGGTATTTCTACTGAGGGGCGCGCTTTGCTTCGCGCTCCGCGGCTTCCGCGAGGCGGTCCCAATCGTCGGCAATCCTTAGGAGGCCTTCGCGCGCTTCGGCGGTCTCGAAGCCTTTGACCATCGCCCGAATAGCGGTCGCCCGTTTGCGGAACTCCACGGCCCGCGCCGCCGGGTTTTCATCGTCAACCATACCTAACCAGCAATCCCTGCGCCTCGAAGGGCAAACTTGATACAGGTTAAGTTCGGACCATTACACCGACGGACGCGCGAATTTCTCCCGCGTCTCACACCTCCGCGGGGCGGATCAGGCGCGCGGCGGCGAGAGCCTGAGGCTGGCTAATCATTCAGCAGCGACATGAGGCTGGACGTGTCCCAGCGGCCGCCGCCGTTCTTCTGAACCGTCGCGTAAAACTGGTCCACGAGCGCCGCCACGGGAAGGCGCGCGCCGTTGCGCCGCGCCTCTTCCAGGCACAGGCGCAGGTCCTTGCGCATCCAGTTGGTGGCGAACCCGAAGTCGAACTTATTTTCGCACATGGTCTTGGCGCGGTTATCCATCTGCCAGGATTGCGCCGCCCCCTTGCTGATGACCGCCACAACGTCCTCCATATTCAGCCCGGCCTTCAAGCCGAACGCGAGGCCCTCCGACAACCCCTGCACAATCCCGGCGATGCAGATCTGGTTGATCATTTTGGTGAGCTGACCCGCGCCGCTGTCTCCCATTAAACGGCAGGCTTTGGCATAGCCGATCATCGCGGGCTCCGCCTTGGCGTAATCCTGCGCGGTACCGCCGCACATGATGGTGAGCTGACCGTTCTCCGCGCCCGCCTGCCCGCCCGATACCGGCGCGTCGACGAAGCCCACGCCGGCGGCCGCGCATTCTTTCTGCAGCTCGCGTGCGACATTGGCGGAGGCCGTGGTGTGATCGACGATCACCGCGCCCTTGGCGGTCCCGGCCAACATGCCGTCGCCGCCGGTCACCACGCCGCGCACGTCGGCGTCATCGCCCACGCACAGAAACGCGATCTCCGCGCCTTCGCAGGCTTGCTTGGGCGTCGGCGCCACGGCGTGACCGTACTTGGCGACCCAGGCGGCGGCGCGCGCGGGGTTGCGGTTGTAGACCGTGACGGAGTGGCCTTTGGCCGAAAGGTGCCCGGCCATGGGAAAACCCATGACCCCGAGACCGATGAACGCGACTTTCGCCATGACTATCCCCGCTGATTGTGATGCGGGGACTTTAGCCGATTCTTCCCGGCGGGAAACTCCCCTACGCGTTCGCCTCAGTTTCCGGTGAATCGCCGCAGACGATCCAAACCGTCGGCGAGCTTCGCGGGCTGCGCGGCGATACACCAGCGCAGCCAGCCTTCACCGGAGGGACCGAACGCGATACCAGGCGCGAGGCCGAGACCCCCGTCATCGACCAGGCGCATGGCCAGGGCCAGTGAATCAGTTTCGCCGTGCATGCGGAAAAACACATACATCCCGCCCGCCGGCGCGGTGGCCGCTATGCTGTTGATGCGGGAGAATCCGTCCATCATGACATCGCGGTTGGCGATCAGGCGCACCCGCGCCGCCGCGATCACATCGTCACCGCGCTCCAGCGCCGCGATGCCGGCGGCCTGGGCGAACGGCGGCGAGGAGGAAAAGTTATATTCGATCAGCTTCGGCATATGCGCCGCCAGCGCCTTGGGCAGCACCAGCCATCCCAGCCGCCAGCCGGTCATGCTCCATGGTTTCGAGAAACTGTTGATGACAATCAAGCGGTCGTCCGGTTCGGCGGCGGTGAGAAAGGACGGCGCCGCCTTGACGGTGGGGTCGAAGGTCAGGCGCTCGTAGACCTCGTCCGCGAGAATCCAGATGCCGTGCCTGCGGCAGTGCTCCACCAGGCGCCGCTGCTGCGCGGGCGTGATCTGCCACCCGGTGGGATTGCTGGGAGAGTTGATCAGCAGGAGGCGCACGTCCGGCGTCAGGGCCGCGATCAGTTTGTCTTCATCCAGCATCCACGCGCCGTCGCGGACCTCGAGCGGGAAATAGCTGACGTTGCCCGAGAGAATGCGGGGGATCTCGAACAGGTTGGGCCAGGAGGGCGTGACGATCACGATCCGGTCGCCGGGATCGACCGTCGCCTGCATGGCCAGCATGACGCCGGTGACGCCGGAGTTGGTGACCGCGATGCGTTCCGCGCCCACATCGACGCCGTGAAGGTCCTTGACATATTTCGCGATCGCCGCGCGCAAGGGCGGTATCCCCATGTTGGGCGCGTAGAAGGTTTCACCGGCGTGGAGCGACGCTACCGCTGCCTCACGGATAAAGTCCGCGGTGGGCAGATCGGACTCCCCAAACCAGAACGGCAGCACGCCGCCGCGCGCCAGACCGTGATCGGACAGGCGCCGGATCGGCGACGCGGCGAGATTTTGGATACGGGCGTGAGGTGCGGGCGGGAACATGATTACTCCGGCAGCGGAATGAATTCGCCGTTATCGTCCGGCGGCAAGGTCATGCGCCCGG
>CANJOI010000262.1 GCA_947475365.1 Fidelibacterota bacterium
GTCACGGACCGCAAAGTGCGTATGTGGAAGGTGTCCTCGGGCGACACGTTCTATATCGATCAGGTGATCGGCCTGAACAGCGACGTGACCTACGCCGTGGGAATCAACACCAAGGGCCAAGTCACCGGCATCGAGATTCTGGAGTGCTGGGAGCACTACGACCAGGTGCGCCATCCGCTGTGGCGCGCCCAGTTCAAGGACAAGAAGCGCGGCGACGTGATCGACAACAGCAAGGACGGCATCGAGAAGATCTCTGGCACCACGTTGTCGTCGGTGCATATCACCGAAGGGGTGCGGCGTATCCTCTCCACCCACGCCGTGCTGCAGGGGCAGAAGCTCTAGACTTGCTCCTCCCTGGCGCTTTCATGCCAGCGCCGCAGCAGGCGGCGGGAGAGCCACTGCAAAGCGGCGTATATTCCAAGACCACTCGCACTAAGCAGCGCGAAGCAGGCGAACGCCGTCGCGAGTTCCAGCCGGTAGCTGGCCTCCAGCAAACGTCCCGCCAGTCCGGAGCGCGTCCCTGACGTGCCCGCCACCATCTCCGCCACTACCGTGCCGATCAGGGCAAGACCGCCGCTGATCCGCAGGCCGCCGAGGAAATAGGGCAGGCAGGACGGCAGGGAGAGTTTCCACAAGGTCTGGGCGCGGCTCGCGCCATAAAGGCGGAACAGGTCTTTGAGATTGCGGTCGACGCTTTTAAGGCCGAGCAGGGTGTTCGAGATGATCGGGAACACCGCCGCCATCCACGCGAGGATCAACAGCACGGCGAAGATGTTGCTCACCCAGATGATGATGAACGGCGCGATCGTGACGATGGGCGTCACCTGCAGGAATACCGCGTAAGGAAAGAAAGTGCGCTCCGCCAGGGGCGAAGACGCCAGCAGCACGGCGATCAGCACACCCGTGGCCACCGCGAGTATGAGCGCCGCGAACGTCACCTCCAGGGTGACGGCGAGCCCCGCAAGAAGGTCCGGGGCGTTGCTGGCCAACGCGGCGAGGATCGCGGATGGCGCCGGCATGATGTAGGCCGGCACGCCCATGACGCGCACGGCCGCTTCCCAGGCGCATAGCACAAGTATCCCGAAAAGCGCGGGCAACAACACCCGGCTCATGCCGCCCCCTCCAGCACCGCGGAGACACGCGCGCATTGGTCGGTAAAGGCGTGGGATAGGCGCGCCGCCGGCGACCGGTCAGGCAGATCGACCGCAATATCGGCGACGATGCGCCCCGGCCGCGGCGACATCACCACCACGCGTTCGGCCAGGAACACCGCTTCGCGGATCGAGTGGGTGACGAACACCACCGTCCAGCCGTTCTGTTTCCAGAGGGCGATCAGGTCATCGTTCAGCCGGAAGCGCGTGAGTTCGTCGAGCGCGGCGAACGGCTCGTCCATCAGGAGCAGGCGCGGGCTCGTCACCATGGCGCGGGCAATGGAGACGCGCATTTGCATGCCGCCGGAAAGTTCGTGGGGGTAAGCGCCTTCGAAGCCCGCGAGACCCACGCGTGCGAGTGCTTCGGGCGCGGCCAGGGACCCGTCAATGCCCGACAGCGCCAGCGGCAGGGCGCAATTTTCCTGGGCTGTCGCCCAGGGCATCAGGGTCGGGCTTTGGAATACAAACCCCACCGCGCCCTCGGCGCGTTCCACATGCCCGGTGCTCGGGGGCGTGAGGCCCGCGATCATACGGAGTAGGGTGGACTTGCCGCAGCCGGACGGGCCAACGATAGCGACGAAACTGCCGCTGGCGATGGTGAGATCGGTGGGGGCGAGGGCTGTTGTGCCGGAAGAAGGGGTGCCGGAAGAAGGGGGGGCAGAGGGAAACGTCTTGGCGACGCCGCGTAAGGTCACCGCAGCGGCGTTCAAGGCTATTTCCCCGCTTTAGGCAGGAAGTCCGCGGTATAGGCCGCCTTGTAATCCATGGTCTTGGGGTAGAGACCGTCGGCGGCCATGACGTCGAAGAACGCCTTCCAGCGGGCGTCATCCATGACGCCGATAGGCGCGCCGGCCGCGGCGACGATCCCATTGTCCTTCATCGCCTTGCGGCCATAGGCGAGCAGGGCGTCGCTCATGTCGGGATTATCCTGCTTGATCAGTTTCTCGGCCGGCGCGGGATCGCCTTCGAGGTAGCTGCGCCAGCCTTCGATGCTGGCGGCGATGAACCGGCGCACGAGGTCCGGGTTGTCCTGTGTGAGCTTGCGCGCCGTGACGATCAGCGAGGCGTAGCTGGCGTAACCGCTGTCGGCCATGAGCAGCACGACCGCCTTTTTGCCGGCGCGCTCGATCTCGAACGGTTCGGAGCCCAGGTAGCCTTGCTGGATAGCCTTAGGGTCGGCGAGGAAGGGCGCGAGATTGAAGGTGTAGGGCGCAATCTGGTCGTCGGTGTAGCCGAAGCGGTTCTTGAGGTAGCGCCAGAAGCCGATGCGGGTGTCGGGCGAGATCATGATCTTCTTGCCCTTCAGCGCGGCGAAGGTGTCGTTGCTCCGGCCGGCGTGGGCGATCAACACCGCGGGGTCCTTCTGGAACAGCGCGGCCACCGCCACCATCGGGATATTCTGGGACACATAGTTGAGGGGGATGAAGGAGTTCGGCGCGACCGCGAAGTCGATGCGCCCGGCGGCCAGCAGCTGGTTGTGATTCACCTGCGGCCCGCCCTGGCGGATGGTCACGTCCAGCCCGGCCTTCGCATAAAGTCCCGTGGCGAGCGCCTGGTAATAGCCGCCGTGTTCCGGCTCCGCGCGCCAGTCGGTTCCCAGGACGACTTTGTCGGCGGCCAACGCGGGCAGAGCGTTGGCCAGCACCAGGACAATGAGAAGGAACCGCATCTGGAGCTTGAACGTGCCGCCGGGGGCGCCGGCCGCCGCGGGGGCTGCCTGGCCGCTTGGCTTGGCGACCTTGGGCGCGCTTTCCTCGATGGCGTAGACTTTGAACAGCTCCGGCGGATTGGCGATGTTCTTCATGGGCAGCCGGCCCAGCGACTGGAAGTGGGCCGGCACCTTGTTGCGCGCCGCGTTGGCGATAACGTCGGAGACGCAGATGCCGTCGGGGTCGGCCTTGGGTTCGATGCGCGCGGCGATGTTCACACCTTCGCCGAACACGTCGGTGCCGGTGTGGATGACTTCACCCATGTGCACGCCGATACGAATGTGGAACTGGTCGCCGTCTGGCTTGCCCTTGTTATAGGCGCCGATGGCCTTCTGGCAGTCCATGGCGCATTGCACCGCGCTTTCGGCGGAGCGGAAGCGCACCATGAAGGCGTCACCGATGGTCTTGATGACCGTACCGCGGTTGCGCACGATCTGGTTGCGCATGATCTCGTTGTGGATCTGCAGCTTGGCCACCATGGCGGCTTCGTTTTTAACCATCTGCGCCGAGTAGCCGACGATGTCGGTGAACATGATCGCGGTGTTCTGGCGCTTGGGATTCTTGGCCGAGCCATCCTCCATGGCGTCGAGGTCGGCGTCGGTCTTGCGGAACTTGTCGAGCATGCGCAGCGGATTGATCGGCGCCAGCATCTTGCCCAGCCCGGTGGTCGCCAGCGTGGTGAAGAAGGTCTGCAGGATGCGGGACGCCCCCCACACCCAGATCCCGGTAAACAGAGCGGCGAACCACAGGCTCTTCGCGGTCACCTGCCAGCCGGCCTCGGTATAGTCCAGGACATAAGGCGACGCGCGGAACAGGGAAAACGCCTGGACTGTGGTATAAACGTAGATCAGCAGGCACCCCAGGAAGCGGATGGGGTTGTCCATGAACAGTCTGAGGATCAGCAGCACCGCCAGGGCGCCCGCATACACCAGCGTCAAAATCGGGGAGTGGAGTTGGATATCAATCGCCCCCGCGAACATGTTGAACAGCCAGTCGGTGAGGAAGCCGCCGCTCTGCACGGTTTGCGTCGCCGCATCCGCCGCCTTGTTCGCATAACTGAAGGCTTCGTCCGCCATGTCTCTTATTCCCCTTGGGCCATTCCCCGATGGCTTCGCTTATGGGGCGCAGTCTAACGGAAGCGCCGGTTTATTTCCACTACTGCGGGTGATCGAAATGTGCCGTATCCTCAAGCAAAGGCTGAAGGATTTTGAAAGAGCCGTCCTGATGAAAAAGACATTACACGTCACCGCGACGGCCGGGCTGCTTCTGGCGCTGGCGGGTTGCCAAAGCGCGCCGCCAGCGGCGCCTGTGCAAGCTCCGCCCGCTCCGGCGCCGGTCGCGGTTGCCCCGCCCGTGGACACCACCAAGCCGTCGTTCGAAGCCTGGCTGGCCGCCGCGCGCGCGGAAGCGCTGGCGAAAGGCATTCAGCCGGCGACGGTGTCCGCCGCGCTCACCGGCATCCAACCCATCCCGCGGGTGGTAGAACTGGATGGCCGTCAGCCGGAATTCACACAGACCTTCTCGCGCTATCTTGCCAATGTGGTGACGCAGGCCCGCGTCAATGAGGGGCTGGCGATGATGGAGCGGCACCGGCCGCTGCTGGCCGCGCTGGAGAAAAAGTACGGCGTGCCGGGCCGGTTCCTGGTGGCCTTTTGGGGATTGGAAACGTCTTACGGCAAGATCCCCGGGGATTTCCCGGTGGTGAATGCGCTCGCCACGCTGGCCTATGACGGGCGGCGCGGGCCATTTTTCCGGGGCGAAATGTTCAATGCGCTCACCATCGTCGACCAGGGCCACATTCCGCTGGAGCGCATGAAGGGCTCCTGGGCCGGCGCCATGGGCAACACACAGTTCATGCCGTCGACGTTTCTGAAGAATGCGGTCGATGAGGATGGCGACGGACGCAAGGACATCTGGGGTGATGTCCCGGATGCGCTGGGGTCGGCCGCCAATTTCCTCAAGAACCTTGGGTGGGATTCAACACGCACCTGGGGCAGGGAGGTCAGTTTGCCGCCGGGTTTCGACGTTGGCCTCGCCA
>CANJOI010000263.1 GCA_947475365.1 Fidelibacterota bacterium
ATTCCATGCGCACTGAAGGGCGTGATCACAGGACGCCATGCAGCATCCAATGACGCGGGTTCGGAAGCTCACACTGTGCGCGCGTGTCTTCAGAAACGCCCCTCATCAGGGCGCCAATGGTTACACTGAATCGATTATTTCTTCTTAATATCTAGTTTGCGCGGCGGTCCCGCGATGCTTCGCGTTAACCGTCCCTTAACCTTCAAGAAGGCGCCACGGCGCATTCCTCCCAGGCTCTGCGTTGATCGAGCTTCTTCGAACCGCGATTGCACACACAGTCGTCGCACAGCAAAACACAGTCGTTACTGAAGCGCTCATTTGCTTAGGGCGTGGATTTCGGCGGCACGCGCTTCTTGGTAGCCTGCTCGAAGGCGTAGGCAATGGCGAACAGGCGCGGCTCGGTGCAGGCCAGACCCAGGAAACTCACGCCAAAGGGGCGCGTCTTGGCGTCGGCCGGGTCGCTCGCGGGTCCGTTGGGATTGCTGACCATGGCATACGGCACGGCGATGGCGGGATAGCCGGCCTTGGTGCCGATGTCGGTGGCGCCGGAGCCGGGGAACATCAGCACATCCAGGTTGTTCGCCTTAATCGGTGCATCCATGCCTTCGTCGCGGGAGAGCCTGAGATCGCGTGCGCGGTCTTCCTCGTAACGGGCTTTGTCCTTGTCGAGGTCAATGGCGTCGGCGAGATCGAGTTGGCGCTGGCCGTAGCGGATGGCGCCCTGAGCTGCATGTTCCGAATTCCAGGTCCGCAGTTCGGTGAGCGTCTTCACCGGCGCATTGGCCCCGAGGGTTTTCAGGAAGGCGTTGAACTCGCGTTTCATGCCATAGCGCAGAACCGTCGAGCACACCCCCTCCTCGCCCGAGATGAACGCGGGTGCGCCGCAGATCTGGCGCACCAGGATATTCTTCTGGGGATCGGTGGAGGTGACGGACGGCAGATCGGCGGGGTCGACCACGGTGGCGCCTTGCGCCTTGAGCACCTCGATGGCGTTTTTCATGGCCTCGGCCTCGTCCGGGCGCAGGCCGCGCGACGGCGCCGGCGTGCCCGGCAGCTGCGACGGCTCGTAATAGGACGTGCGGGGGATGCCGATGCGCGCGCCCTTCAAGGCGTCGGCTTTCAAATATTGGGTATAGTCGCGGTTCGGCGGCGGCGCGCAGGTCTTGGTGGCGTCGTCGTGAGCGTCAGGCGCGGCCCCTTCGAGAGCGCCCATCATGATGGCGACATCGGTGACGGTCTTGGCCATGGGACCCGCGGAATCCTGGTCCAGGGTGATCGGGAAGATGCCCCAGCGGCTGATGCGCCCTGTGGTGGGGCGTAGGCCCACCTGCATGCTGGCGTTGGCGGGATTGACCACCGAGCCGCCGGTATCGGTGCCGACATTGGCCGCCCAGAATTCCGCCGATACGCCAGTGCCCGAACTGGAGCCGCCGGTCGAGAGATATGGCTCGCCATTATCCTTCGCCCGCGGGTCATAGGGGTTGTAGCTGTAGCCGCGTACCGCGTTGTAGCCGCCTTCCATGGGGGTCGGCGGCGCGGCCATCCAGTTCGCCAGCTCGGTGAGCGTGGACTTGGCCATGACGATGGCGCCGGCCTCGCGCAGGTTCGTGACCAGCGTCGCCTCATAAGGCGGAATGTAATCCTTGAACGCCAACGCGCCGCCGGAGCTGGGCATGCTGGTGGTGAGGATGTTGTCCTTCACCGCCACCGGAATGCCGTGCAGCGGCCCGCGCACCTTGCCTTCCCTGCGCTCCCGGTCCAGGGCGTCCGCGGTCGCCAGCACCGCCGGGTCGATTTTGACCGCGCCGTGCAGCTTGTCGTTATAGATGGCGATGCGCGCCAGGTACTGCAGAACGATCTCGCGCGAGGTGGTACGGCCGGATTTAAGCGCCGCCTGCATATCGGGGATCGAGGCTCCCACCACCGAAAACGGCGCCTGGGCCTGTTTGGCCTTCTGGTCGCAAGACGCCAGCGCCAAGGGCAGCACCGCCCATAGGACAGCGCGGTTTTTCAGCAGATTCGCCATGATTTTTCCCCTCTCCAATGTGGCCCGTAAGGGGGAGCATATCTCTTTGGCGGTGCAATATAAATGTGGCACTCTTTCCGGCTTCCGGACGCAAATATACGGGGTAAATCCTTGAATCTCGGCGTCGATCGCCCAAAGGCCGCGGTGGTGGCCATCGACCTTCACCGGGGCCATCTCGACATGGCCGTCGCCACCATGCCGACCTCGCCCGAGGTCGCCAAGCAGGTGATCGCGGCCAACAAGCGGCTGTTTGACTGGGCGCGCGGGCAGAATATTCCGGTCATCCATCTCCTGACCCAGTACCGGGACGTGCCCGAGATCGCGGCGAATCCGTTCTGGCGCACCCGCGCCGAGGACCCGAAGGCCACGCGCAAGAACGTGCTCAAGCATAATCTCAAGGGTATGCCCGGGGTGGAAATCATTCCGGAGTTGCTCGATCCCCGCGACATGGTGGTCGACACCAAGAAGCGTTACGACTGCTTCCTCGGCACCGATCTGGGCTTCACCCTCAAGGCCCACGGCATCAACACTCTGCTGATCACCGGGGTGAACACCAACTCCTGCGTGCTGGCCACCACCACGGCCGCGAACGTGCGCGACTATGCGGTGATCGTGGTCAAGGACTGCGTCGAGACCATGGACGGCCCTGCCCTGCATGAAGCGGGCCTGTTGTGCATCAAGACCGCGTTCGGTTTCGTGCTCAGCACCGACGACGTGATGGGATTAGATTCCCTCAGGTCATGAACGCGTTCTCGATCCTCAACGGGCTGACCTTCGCGGCGCTGCTGTTCATCGTCGCCAGCGGGTTCACGTTGATCTTCGGCCTGCTGCGGATCGTCAACCTCGCCCATGGCGCGCTCTATCTGTTCGGCGGCCTGGTGGGCTATTCCGCCGCCACGGCCAGCGGCAGCTTCGCCATCGGCATCATCGCCGCGATGCTGTTCGCCGCGGTGCTGGGCCTCGCTCTCGACCAGGGCTTGCTGCGGTTCGTGCGCGGCTTCGAGTTGCGCCAAGTGCTGTTGACCCTCGGCGTCGCCTTCATCCTCAACGACCTGGCCTTGGTGATTTGGGGCGGCGACACCCTGACCGTACCGGCGCCGGAAGCGCTGCTGGGGGCGCTCAATATCGGCGACCTCTACTATCCCAAGTACCGCCTGTTCGTGCTGGCGCTGGGGATTCTCGTGTTCGCCGGCCTGTGGCTGCTCCTGAACCGCACCCGCCTTGGGGCGCTGATCCGCGCGGGCGTCGACGACCCTGAAACCATCCAGGCCCTGGGCATCGATATCCGCAAGGTGTTCATGGCGACCTTCATGCTGGGCGCCGCACTGGCGGGCCTGGGCGGCGTGGTGGGCGGCGCGTTCCTCACGCTCTACCCCAGCGCGGATTCCGAGATCCTGGTGTTCTCATTGGCGGTGGTGATCATCGGCGGCCGCGGCAGCCTCGCTGGCGCCGCCGTGGGCGCGTTGCTTGTGGGTCTGCTCAACTCCATCGGCCAGGTGATGTTTCCCGAGCTGGCCTACTTCGCCATCTTCGGCCCCATGGCCGCGCTCCTGGCCTTCCGGCCCCTGGGCCTGTTCGGGAAAGCCGCATGACCCGGACCGCTGGACTGGCGGCTTTGGGCATAGCGCTGCTGGCGCTGCCGTTCGTGTTGCCCAGTTACCAGCTCTCCCTCGCCACCCAGATCCTGATCTTCGGTCTGCTCGCCATGTCCATCGACATCCTGGCGGGTTTCGCCGGGCGCACGCCCCTGTGCCACGGCGCGATCTTCGGAACCGCCGCCTATGTGGTGCTGTACTGGACCACAACTCTCGGCCACGGCGTCCTGGGGGGAATGGTGCTCGGGATTATCGCAGCCACCGCCGTCGCCGGTATCTTCGCCCTGCTCGCCATCCGCACATCGGGGGTCTATTTCCTGCTCCTCACCTTGGCGCTGGGAATGATCGTGTGGGGTGTCTGCCTGCGCTGGACCGGCGTGACCGGCGGCGAAAACGGCATCCGCGGCGCCGGACGGCCCGAGGCCATCGCCGATCCTGTGATGTTCTATTTTGTGGTGCTGGCGGCGACCGCGCCTCTGGTCTTGGCAATGTGGCGCTTTGTGCGCTCACCGTTCGGCCTCACCTTGCGCGGCATCAAGGACAGCGACAGCCGCATGCGGGCCCTGGGCTATAACGTGCCGCTGCACCTGTTTCTGGCGTTCACCGCATCTGGATTCTTCGCTGGGATCGCGGGAGCGCTCTATGCGCTATTCAATAGCTTCGTCAGCCCCTCGACCGTCGCGCTGTCGCAATCGGTCGCCGCGCTCCTCATGACCATCACCGGCGGCGTCGGCACCCTGTTCGGTGCGTTCGTCGGCGCCGCCGCCATCATCTCGCTCGAGAACCTGGTCAGCGCCTTCACCGCCCGCTGGCCCACGGTGCTGGGCCTCGCCTTTGTCCTCATCATGATCTTCGCGCCCGAAGGAATTCTCGGACGCTTCCGCCGTCATAGGAGTTTCTGATGGATCGTAGAAGTTTCCTCGCCACCACCGGCATGTCGTTCGTGGCTGTTACGGCGAATATGTCAGCCCGCGCCCAAGGAGCGCCCATCCGCATCGGCCTCATGGCGCCCCTCACCGGCGTCGCCGCCGCGGGCGGCCGCGAGATTGTCGACGGCTTCACCATGGCCTGGGACGACGCCAAGAACACCGCCGGCGGCCGCAAGGTGGAGATCGTGGTGGAGGACGACGCTTCCAACCCCGACACCGCCCTGCAGAAGGCGCGCCGGCTCGTCGAACAGACCAAAGTGGATTTCCTGGCGGGCAACCTGCTCGCCAACACGGGCCTCGCTGTCGCCAATTACGTGAAG
>CANJOI010000264.1 GCA_947475365.1 Fidelibacterota bacterium
CCGGTTCTTGATCAAACAGCGGACGATTTTAGCCCAGGGTATCGAGGGCCTTCTGGAAACGGCCGGCGTGGGACTTTTCGGCCTTCGCCAGGGTTTCGAACCAGTCCGCGATCTCGTCGAAGCCTTCCTCGCGGGCGGCTTTGGCCATGCCCGGATACATGTCGGTGTACTCGTGGGTTTCACCGGCCACGGAGGCCTTGAGGTTCAGCTTGGTGTCGCCGATGGGGTGGCCGGTCGCCGGGTCGCCGACCGACTCCAGGTATTCGAGATGGCCGAAGGCATGGCCGGTCTCGCCTTCCGCGGTCGAGCGGAACAGGGCGGAGACTTCGTTCTGGCCTTCGACGTCGGCCTTCTGCGCGAAATAGAGATAGCGGCGGTTCGCCTGGCTTTCGCCGGCAAAGGCGGCTTTCAGGTTTGCTTCGGTCTTGGAGCCGCGAAGTTGGGCCATGGGTCGCTCCTCATCTGATTGCGATCAATAACGGCCCGTGGAAGAGGGCTCGTTCAGCGGGCCCAGTTGTAAAGAGGGCGTCACCGCAAGTCAAGCAGTTTAGAATCGCTCTAATTTTATTATATGAGAGTTCCGCGCGTGCGCCGCGCGGACGCGTCAGTCGCGGACGCGGATGATCACATCGACGCGCGCGACCGTGGCGCCGCCCGGAGCTTCGGGCAGGTTGGCGAGCGCGATGCGTTCCGCGGGAATGTCCTGCAGCTTGCCGGTCTGTTCAAAATAGAAGTGATAGTGATCGCCGACATTGGTGTCGAAATACGACCGGCTGGAATCGATCGAGATTTCGCGCAAAAGCGACTTCTCGGTGAAGTCATGCAGCGCATTGTAAACTGTTGCCAGAGAGACATCGACGCGGTTGTCCTTGGCTTCATTGAACAGGCCTTCCGCCGTCACGTGACGGTGGCCCTGCGCGAACAGCAGCTTGGCGAGTGCGAGACGCTGGCGGGTCGGACGCAATCCCGCGGTGCGGAGGCGTTCGAGGACGGTCAGGTCGGCCGGAGAGGTTTTTTTTGCGCGCATGGTGGCCCAGTGTCCGCAGCATTCTGCCTGTTTAAGTCCTCCCATCGGGAGGGGAGCCGATAGCCCCAGGACATATGTCCATAGCTACAGGCTAAGCTGATTTAGCGATTCTTTGAAGGGAAACTTGCATTAACGTTGCGCGCCGATACCGCTAAGCCCCCGCGCGGACTGCGATTTCGGCCAACTCCTGCGAGAAAAAAGCACCTTATAAGGAATAAAAAGTGCGTCCGGAACGTCACGGGCGCCCCCTTTGCGGATATTTTGAGAGCGCGCCCCGGAGGGGGGCGGTGGACCGCCAAGCCGCTGGGGGATGAGGGGGAAGGGGTTGCGGCCGGGACGGTCCACCGGTGATCCCCATCGTTGATTGAGAGGGGATCTCGTCGACGGGAATTGTCTGAACTCCAATCGACCATCCGAAGAGGGGGGAACTCCCGGACGGTATGATCAAACATCGCATGAGATTGTGTCGCGACTGGGGCCAGCACTTAAAAATACTGTCACGGGCCGCGTGCGCGAATTCACACGCGCGCGAGCGCGCGCACTCTGCGGTAACGCGATGTAACGCGCCCAGTGAAGCTTAAAGAGCCGCTTACGAGTGGCCGTTGTAGCCCGGCTGACTCAGCACTTCGATGCGCACGGCCATCGGACCCTTCTTGCCGGGGCGCACGTACATGCGCACCTGCTGACCTGATTCCAAACGGTCGAGATTGGAGCGCTGCAGCGCGCCGATACCGATGAAAACATCGGCGCCGCCGCTCATGGGCATACCGAAGCCGTAGCCCTTATCCACGGCGAAGAACTTGATCTCACCTTCAAGCACGCTCTCATCGCCATCGGCCGGCGGCATGTCGTCGGAGACGGTTGAGTCATCGACGCGATCGATGATCGATACTTGCGGTCCGCGCGGACCGTGGGTGAGATCGCAGATGATCGTCGCACCCTGACGCAGCGTGCGCAGTCCCGAGCGCTGCACGACAGAAACGTGAAGGAAAGCATCCGAGGTGCCGTCGTTCGGCGCCACGAATCCAAAACCTTTAGCTGGATTGAACCATTTGACCTTAGCGGTCACGCCCGACTTGGCAGGCTCCGCCTGTGAAGACGTTTGCAACATTGCCGGAAAATCCCCCACCCCTAGTGCGGCAAGCCTACACTAAGTTTCATTTTGCAAGAAAGGCCTGCGAGATACGGGTGGGAAGGATCGGCCCATTCCATGGGCTTTATTGCACTGCACATCAAAGCGCCGTGCAGGGGTGCGGGTACGCTGCGGTTGCTAACCGGAGACGCGCGCCACGGCCTTGTGCCAACCGTCCAAAAGCGCCGCGCGTGTTGTGCGCGAAATTTTCGGACTCGCGCGGAAATCCAGAGTCCACGCGGCTTTGATGTCGTTCAACGACCCGAACACACTGCTGCCGAGCCCGGCGAGGAAGGCCGCGCCGGCCACCGTGGTCTCGGCGCTGGCGGGGCGTTCCACCGGCACATCGGTCATGTCCGCCAGGAACTGCAGGAACCAAGTGTTGGCCGCCATGCCGCCATCGACCCTGAGGGCGCCGGGCTCGGCGATGCCGTCGCTGCGCAGCGCCGAAATCAGGTCGGCGGTCTGGTAGGCGACCGATTCCAGCCCGGCGCGGACAATGCGCGCGGCCCCCGAGTCGCGTGTCAGGCCGAGGATTGCGCCGCGCGCATCCGGGTCCCAATGCGGCGCGCCGAGGCCGGTGAAGGCCGGCACGAAGTAGACGCCGCCGGCGCCGCCCACGTCATCCAGGCCGGCCGCGACGGCTTCGGAGTCAGCCGAGTTGGCGATCATGCGCGCCTCATCGCGCAGCCACTGCACCACGGTGCCGGCGTTGAAGATGCTGCCCTCCAGCGCATACGTGGTCGCGCCGGCGATGCGATAAGCGATGGTGGTGAGCAGGCGATGGCGCGATGCGAGCGCGGCGCGCCCTGTGTTGACCAGCACGAAACATCCGGTGCCGTAGGTGCTCTTGGTCATGCCGGCGTCGAAACAGGCTTGGCCCACCAGGGCGCCTTGCTGATCGCCGACCAGGGCGGCAATCGGGATCTCGCGGCCCAACAGCGTTGTGGTTCCGAAAACGCCGGCAGTGTCGCGCACCTCGGGCAACAGCGCGCGCGGAATGTCGAACAGCGCCAGCAGGCCGTCGTCCCACACCCCGCGGTGGATATCGAACAACATGGTGCGCGACGCGTTGGTGGCATCGGTGGCGTGAACCGCGCCGCCGGTCAGGCGCCACAGCAGGAAGGAATCGATGGTGCCGAAGGCGATCTCACCGCGTACGGCGCGTTCGCGCAGGCCCGGCACATTGCGCAGCACCCACTCCACTTTGGTGGCGGAAAAATAGGAATCGATCAGCAGGCCGGTCTTGGACTGAATCGCGGCCTCGTGTCCCGCCGCTTTGAGTTCGGCGCAACGTGAAGCGCCGCGCCGGTCCTGCCAGACAATGGCGTTCATCACCGCGGCGCCGGTCTTGCGGTCCCAGAGGACGGAGGTCTCACGCTGATTGGTGATGCCGATGGCTTTGATGCGCGCGGCGCCGCCAACCTCGGCGGCCGCGCGCGCGCAAACCGCCATGGTCGCGGCCCAGATCTCTTCCGGGTCGTGTTCCACCCAGCCATTGGCGGGGTAGATCTGGCGCAAGGGTTGCTGCGCGACGGCGACGGGTTTGCCCATACCGTCGAACACCAGCGCGCGGGTGGACGTGGTGCCCTGATCTATGGCGAGGAGCAGCGGATCGGCCATGGGCGAAGTCTTGCGCGGGACGCTCACGCCCGCAATCGCCTAGCGCAAAAAATTTAGGCGACTTCGCTGACGTTCTTGCCGAGGTTGGGGTCGTTGGCGGTGCCAGACTTGCCTTCCAGGAAGGCTTGCCAGTCGTAGCTGTCGTCCTCGGGGATATTGAAGTTCTGCGCCCACACCGGGTCGGAGAGATGCTTGTCGCTGGCGCCTTGGACCTGGCGGTCGGCGCGCATCAGGTTGCGTTCGGTGATGACGGCCAGGCGGCCGGCGCCGTGTTCCTTGTAGATCAACAGAGCCATGCGGAAGGCGTCCGATGACTGGCGCATGTATTCCCATTCGCCCGTGTGCTTGGCGAGCAGGAACAGGGCCGAGCCCAGGGTGTTCTGGATGGCGGCCCACTGCAGGGGCGCCGTGTCGGGTGTGCGCACCTGCAGCGCGGCGAGGCAGGACTTCACCGCGTACTCCAGGATCGGCACGCTGCGCGCGTTGTCGCCGTAAACCTGCAGGATCTGCGCGAGGGTGTTGGAGATTTCCGACCAGCGGATCGGGTGCGAATACTTGCTGAACACCTGGCGCGCGGCCTGGCAGGCGTGGATGGCTTCGCGCAGTGCGTTGTCGTCTCCCACCGCCTTGTCGAATTTGTAGAGCACGCAGCCGAGGCGATATTTCACCAGGCCCCAGTCGCCGGGCTGCTTGCGGCGCGAGATGTGAATCAGCGCGCGGCGATAGGCGTCCGCGGCCTGTTCCAGCCACGCGGTGTCGTTCTGGCGTTCGGCGATGACCTGCAGGGCGAGCCCCAACTGCTGATAGAGCTGGCCCAGAATCGGCGCGTTGTCGGCGTTGGTGAGTTCTATTGCGGCCTGCCAGGCTTCCACCGCGGCGTGATACCAGCTGCGGTCGCCTTCCAGCTGCGCGCACACCGCGCAGACGTTGCCGTAGGAGAACAGGATCGTCGCGCGTTCGGCGGGCTCAAGCGCGGTCGACGGCTCCATGCCGAGCGGCCGGGCGTTGGCGGCCAGCGCGGGCAGGGCGGAGCGCAGGATGCGCCCTTGCGTGAAGGTGCGGGGGTCAGTGGCGGCCAGCAC